>JALHPN010000042.1 GCA_022842465.1 Polyangiaceae bacterium
TCGGCGGCCTCCACGACTGCCGCCGGGAGGCCGCCGCACGGCGCCTCGCCGCGCGCCTCGACGGCGGCGTCGACGACGCGACGGCGCGCATCGTCCTTCACTCCCTCGGCGGCGTCGGGAACGCCTGGGCCTGGCGCGCCCTCCCCGCCAGCGCCGAGTCTGCGCCGACGCGCGCGCTGGCGACCGAGGCCCTGCTCCGCGCCTACGTCGCTCGCTCCGGCGAGGTCCGCGAGGCTGCCGCGAAGGCGCTCCTCGTCATCGACGATCCGTCCCTGCCCACCCTGCTCGCGCGGGCGAAGGCGGGCGCCTCGCCCGATGCGCGCCCCGCCCTCGACGCGCTCGAGCTCCGCCTCCGAGACAACCCCGCGCGGCTCTGATCCGAGCTACCTCACCCAGCCTGCAGCTTCGCCGGCCACACCGCGTCCGTCACCATGCCGGCGACCGCGCGGATCTCCCTCCGCAGCTGCTCCGCCGTCGGCCGCTGCGTCGGGTCCCGACGCAGCGTCGGGACCAGCACCTCCGCGAGCGGCCCGAGCTCGGGGTGGGCGACGAGCGCCTGCATCGGCATCGGGTTTCCGTCGTGCGAGACGTGCATCGTGATCTGCGTCACCTCGTTCGGCGCGTCGAAGAGCACCGACCCCGTGAGCATCTCGAACGCCATGCACCCGAACGCATAGATGTCCGCGGCCGGCGGCGCGGGCGTCACCCCGTCCGGCACGACCCCCCAGACCTCGGGCGAGCCGTACGGGCCCGTGCCGCAGCCCGTGCGGATCTTCCTCCCTGCGAGGCCGAAGTCCACGAGCACGCCCTCCTCCGACTTCCGGAGGACGACGTTCGACGGCTTGATGTCGAGGTGCCCGATGCCGACGGAGTGCATCGCCTCGAGGCCAGCGAGCACGTCATCCATCACGGACAGGCAGCGCTTCATGTCGAACGTGCGGGACGCGATCACCCACTCGAGCGTCGAGCCCTCGACGAGCTCCATCACGAGGATCGGCAGCGGCCGCGCGCCTACGTCGAACGTCACGAAGCGAGCGAGGTTCGCGTGACTCGGAAGCATGATCAGCGCGGACGCCTCCTCGCGGAAGAGGCGCATGAAGTCCTCGTGCGAGACCGAGCGCGCCGCCGTCGCGTTGTAGTCCGGCACCTTCAAGGCGAAGCGCTCCGCGTCGGGCTCGCCGCGCTCTTCCGCGCGCGTCACGACGAACACGGAGGCGATCCCCCCCTGACCGAGCGCGCGCTGGACGAAGAATCCTCCGACGATTCGCCGCGGCGGTAGCCAGGCGGGGAGCTGCTCCGTCGTCTCGATCGCGGGAGGCTCCTCGACGTAGGAGGGCCGGTCGACGGGCAGCTCCGCGATGCGCGAGAGGAGGCCGGCGACGAGGAGCGCGAGGCCGTGGGGCAGCGCGGACACGACCTCTTCGATCGCGGGGGCGAGCTCCTCCGGCTGGAGGACCTCCTCGGCGCCGGCGAGCACCCGGGTGACGGCGACGGACAAGAGCCGCGGCTGCGGCGGTGAGATCGCCATCGTCGGGAGCTCGGGATCGAGCCGACCGCGGGCACCGAGACACATCTGCGCGACGGCCGCGACCCACGTCTCCACGGCCGCGACGACCGCCGGCTCCCCGCCCTCGCCGGACCCGAGCGCGCGGAGCACCGGCGCCTTCGCGAGCGACGCGAGCGCGCCGTGGAGTCGGACGAGCACGGTGCGGAGGGCCTCGCTCCGCGCAGACGCCTCGGGCGCGAGCTCGTTCGCGAGCTCCTCGAAGGCGAGGAGTCGCTTCTCGTGCTCGTCCGTCGCCGACGAGTCCCGGAGGAACTTCGCGTAGCGGGTGAGGACGTGCTCGAGGTCTGGATCCATGGAGGCCTCGGCGAGCGTGCCGAAGTCCTCCGTCTTCGCGATGCGGAGAGCGAGGACGAGCAGCGCGTCCGTCACGTCGCATGCGCCGAGGCGAACGAGGGCGTCGAGAGCGCGCGCGATCGCCGCGAGCATCGTCCTGCGGAGCGCCACGGGCGGATCCCCGTCGAAGTGCTCGAGGAGCGCCTTCACCGCCCGGAGCCAGAGCGCGCGCATGCGCTTCGCCCGCTGCACGTCCGCCCCTTCCGCGGTCTCCGCCCGGCGCGTGGCGGTCTCCAGGCCCTCCCCGAGGATACCGTCGAGCAGATGGAGGAGCGCGCGGAGGCGCCGCATGCGGAGGGTGAGGTGCCGCGGCGCCGCCGAGCCGCCGCGCTCGGGCGACTCGCACGCGACGATGGTCTCCGCGAGCCGCTCGCGGATCGCATCGTGGGCGTCCTCGCTCGCGCGGACCTGATCCGCCGAACCGCCGAGCTTGAGCATGTCGGCGACGGTGTGGCGCTCGAGGAGGCTCGCGTCCAGGTCGCGCACGAGCGTCATCGCGGCTCGCCGCGCGGTGGACGCCGCCGTCGTCGCCGACGCCGACGCGAGCGTGTCGGGGGCGGGCGGCGGGGCGATCGTGACGCCCTCCCGCGACGCCGCGTCGAGCGCGTCGAGCGAGGCCTGGGCGGCGGCGAGGACGGCTCGGGCGCGGGCGTACGCCGCGAGCGCGCCCTGTGACACGAACGCCTCGAGCGCGCGATGCACCTGGACGCGGAGCGGCGCCGTCTCGCTCCCGAACGACCCCTCGAGGTCCCGCTCCACGTCGAGGCGGAGGGCCTCGGCCCCGTCGTCGTCCTGGTGACGCTCGCTCGAGGCTCGCGACGCCGCGAGCACGCGCCGCGCGGCGCGCTCGAGGACCTTGGACGGCCCGTGCTCGTTCGTCGCCTCGACGATCGCCTCGGCGACGACGTCGGGACTCGCCGCGGCGACGACGAGATCGACCACCTTGGTCGCCGCCTCGGGCTCCGCCTCGACCGCGCGCGGGAGCCCCCACGCGAAGGCCGCCGCGCTCGCCGGATCGAGACGTGAGAAGAGCTCGCGCTTCACCACGGCCTGGGTGAGCTTGACCGCCTCGTCGGGCCGCACGGCGACGTAGGCCGCGAGCGACGTGCTCGCGCGCCGCCACTCCGTGGGCGAGAGCCCGGGCTCGAGCCCCGCTTCCATCTCGGCCGCGAGCTCCGGGATCCACGGCGCGAGGAGCCCGCGCGCACCGGCGACGTGCCTCCAGACGAGCGACTCGCGATCGCCGAGCAGCCGCTCCCAGGCGAGCTTCACGGCGTCGGCGGCGAACGCCCGGAGCGCGTGACGGTCGCCCATCTGCGCGCGCTTCGCGGCCTCGCGCGCGGCCCGCTCGAGGATCTTCGCGGCGAGACGACGGGCGGGGAGCGAGCGTGTCGACGGCAGCGTGATCCAGTCGCGCGCCTGCTCACGGCGGCCCACGAGGGCGAGGCAGAGCGGACCGTCCGGGATGTTGTGCACCAGCGGCAGCTCGCAGAGGAGCGCGACGCGCGCGCGCACCCCCGGGCTCGCCAGGCCCTTTCCGCCCGTCTGCGCCATCGCGGTCGCCATCGCCGTGAAGGTCGCGGCGTTCCCCGCCAGCATCCGCGCGAGCACCCTTCGACCGACCTCGCGCTGCTCGGCGCCCACCGGAAGCGCCGCCGCGAGGGTGTAGAGCGCCACCCCGGCGGCCTCGGGCGCGAGCCAGTCGAGGTCGTCCACGAGGCCGGCCTCGAGCGCGGCCTGGACACCTCGGAGGAGGACGTCGGGGTGGAGCCCCTCGAGGGGACCAGGGCCCTCCTCGGCGTTCGCCCGAGAGAGCGCAGCCATGGCCTGACGCCAGAGGGGACGCCGCTCCGAGGGAGAGGCGCCGGCGAGCTCGAGCAGGCTCGACACGTAGAAGGACGGATCTCTCAACGGTGGGTCAGAGGAGGGTACGCCGTCTCTCTCCGCCCGTCAGCCCCTCCGTCACCGTCCTTCTGCAGCCCTCGACGACGGGTCGTCGTCGTCCCCGAGGTCTCCGCCCACGAGGCGCTCGCTCGAGGTCGCATCGTCCTCGCGCGCCCCGAAGGACATCCCGCCGAGGTTCGCGATGACGGTCACGAGGCGCGGGATGTCGACCGGCTTCGACATGTGGCCCTGGAACCCGGCCGCGAAGGCGCGCTCGCCGTCCGACTCGCGCGCATGAGCCGTGACGGCGACGGCGGGGGTCCTTCCGCCGCGCTCGGCGGAGAGCCCGCGGATCGCGCGGATGAGCCCGTACCCGTCGCCCCCGGGCATCGCGATGTCGCTCACGATGACGTCCGGACGGAAGCGCTCGAACGTCGCGAAGCCCTCGTGGGCCGACGCCGCCGTCGCGATCTCGGCCCCGCGGTCGGTGAGCACGTCGCGCAGCAGCGTGCGTGCGTCGTCGTCGTCGTCGACGCACAGGATCCGGAGCCCCTCGAGCCGCACGCGATCGCGCGGGCGCGTCGTCGCACGCGGGGCGATCATGATCTCGTCGGCGACGGGCAGCGTGACCACGAACGTCGCGCCGCGCCCGGCGCCCTCGCTCGTCGCCTTGACGCTGCCGCCGTGCGCGTGCACGAGCTGCTTCACGATCGCGAGGCCGAGGCCGAGCCCGCCGTGACGGCGTGAGGACGAGCCGTCCGCCTGGCGAAACGGCTCGAACACGATCGGGAGAAAATCCGGAGCGATCCCCTCCCCGTCGTCGGCGATGCGGATCTGGACCTCCCCCTTCTCCTCCACGAGCGCGACGTCGACACGGCCCTTCGCGTTCGTGAACTTGATGCCGTTCGACACGAGGTTCGACACGACCTGCTGGAGGCGCTCCGGATCACCGACGACGCGACGCACCTCGGCGGACGTGACCGTCAGCGTGACGTCCTTCGCCTCCGCGGCGGGCCGGAGCGCGTCGACCGCGGCGTCCACGACGGCGGCGACGTCGACGTGGGTGCTGTCGAGCCGGAGCTTGCCGGAGACGATGCGCGAGATGTCGAGGACGTCCTCGATCATGCGGGACTGCGCGCGCGCGTTCCGCTCGATGATCCCGAGCGCCTTCTCCACCTCCGGTGACGCCTTCGGTCGCGCCATCACGGCCCAGCCGAGGATCGCGTTCAGCGGCGTGCGGAGCTCGTGGGAGACGGTCGCGAGGAACTCGTCCTTCGCGCGGCTCGCGAGCTCCGCCTCCGAGCGCGCGGCGTGCTCGCGCTCGAGAAGTCGCCCGCGCTCGGCGCGCTGGGCCTCGACCTCCTCGCGCGCGGCCACCATCTGCGTCACGTCCACGGCAAAGGTGAGGACGCGGTCGACGCTGCCGCCGTGGTTCCGGAGCGGCTGCGCCGTGAAGCGCATGACGCGCCGCCCGACGGGGAACGTGCCGGCCATCTCGTCGAGGGAGATCGTCTGGCCCGTCACGTAGGCGCGACGGACGATGTCGAGCCCGGTGCCGCCCACGCCGAGCTCCGATGCGCGCTGGCCGACCATCTCCCGCCCGCCGAAGAGCTCGCGAAAGGGCGCGTTCGTGTACTCGATCTCGAGCGACGGGACGCGCAGCACCGCGAACATCGCCGGCACGCCCGAGAGCACGTCGAACATGCGCTCGCGGGACATCTGCTTCGCGACGGCCCACGCGGCGCGATCCGCGATGGAGAAGAAGAGCCGCTTGTCGGCCTCGGAGAAGAGAGGCACCCTCGTCGAGCCGACGTGCGCGACGCCCACGACCTCCCCGTCGTGGAGGAGCGGGACGCCGTAGAGAGCCTTCGTGCCCCGCCCGCGGAGCCACGCGCTCTTCACGAGCGAGGAGCCCGCCGCGTCGGCGAGCTCGAAGGGGGCTCGCTCGGAGGCGATCTTCCCTGCGAAGCCCTCGCCGAGGGCCAGCGAGAACCGCTCGTCGACTTCCTTTCCGCCGCCGGTCGCCGCCGACACCTTGAGGAGGTCGCCGTCCCGGAGCAGGATCATCGCGGAGTCCGCGTCGTCCGCCGCGGTCATGAAGATGCGGAGGAGCTCGTCGAGGAGCCCCTTCAGATCGCTCGAGTCCAGCGTCGCGCGCGCGATCTGCTCGAAGGCGACGAGCCGCCGCACGGCGTCGTCCCGCTCCCGGGTGCGGAGCGCCACCTGCTCGCGCCGGACCTGTTCGCGCTGGGCGAAGAGATCGGTGAACGCCTTCACGCGCGCGCGGAGGATGTCGGCGTCGAACGGCTTCGTGACGTAGTCGGCGGCCCCGACCTCATAGCCCTTCTTCGCGTACCGCTCGTCGCGGTGGATCGCGGTCAGGAAGAGGACCGGGAGCTCCTTCCCGTGCGGCATGGTCCGGAGCCTCGCGGCGACCTCGAAGCCGTCCATCTCCGGCATCTGGACGTCCAGGAGGACGACCGCGAACGGCTCCCTCTCGACCGCCGCGAGCGCCTCCGCGCCGGAGCGCGCCTCGACGAGACGGGCGCCGAGCGGCTTCAGCACCGCCGACAGCGCGAAGAGGTTCGCAGGCGTGTCGTCGACGAGGAGGACGCTGGGCGGCGAAGGGCCGTCGCTGGGTCGTTCATCCACGCATCACCTCGTCAGGCCTGGGCCCGCGCACGCCGGGGCATGCGCTTCGACCAGAGGTGGATGACCGCGAGGAGCTTCTCGGGGTCCACGGGCTTCGTCACGTAGTCGGACGCGCCGGCCTCGAGGGCCTTCTCGCGGTCCCCCTTCATCGCCTTGGCGGTGAGCGAGATGATCGGGAGAGACTCGAACTGGATGATGTCGCGGATGGCACGCGTGGCGGACAGGCCGTCCATCTCCGGCATCATCGTGTCCATGAGGATGAGGGAGACGTCTGGATGCGTCTGGAGCATCTCGAGCGCCACCTTCCCGTTCTCGGCGTGGAGGACCTCGATCGCCCTCCCCTCGAGCACGCTCTTGATCGCGAAGATGTTCCGCATGTCGTCGTCGACGAGCAGCACCTTGAGACCGTCGAAGCGCGCGTCCTTCGGGAGCGGCGGGACGTCGTCCACGTACGCGGCCGTCGGACCGACGAGCTCTTCGCGCGCGGGCGCCGCCTCCGCGCCCATGTAGCGCGCCGGGAGGTAGAGCGTGAAGGTCGAGCCCTTTTCCGGCTCGCTCTGCACGTCGATCGACCCGCCGAGGAGGCGCGCGATCTCGCGGCTGATCGTGAGGCCGAGGCCCGTGCCGCCGTACTTGCGGCTCGTCGTGCCGTCCGCTTGCTGGAAGGCCTCGAAGATGAGCTTCTGCTTGTCGGACGGGATGCCGATGCCGGTGTCGCTCACCGCGAAGGCGAGCATGCCGGGGCCGCGATCGTCGGCGGACTTGATCGTCATCGAGACGGCGCCCCTCCCGGTGAACTTGAAGGCGTTCGAGAGGAGGTTCTTCAAGATTTGCTGGAGGCGCGTGATGTCCGTGTAGAGCTCGTAGGGGACGTCCGTATCGACCCGCATCTCGAACGTGAGGCTCTTCTGCTCGGCGACGTGACGGAAGGTCTGCTCGAGGTAGTCCCGCACGTCCGCGAGGCGGAACTGGCGCGGATCGATCGGCATCTTCCCCGCCTCGACCTTGGAGAGATCGAGGATCTCGTTGATGAGCGAGAGGAGATCGTTGCCCGAGGTGTAGACCGTCTGCGCGAACTTCACCTGCTCGGCGGTGAGGTTCCCGTTCCGATTCTCGGCGAGCATCTTCGAGAGGATGAGCAGGCTGTTCAGCGGCGTGCGCAGCTCGTGGCTCATGTTCGCGAGGAACTCGCTCTTGTACCGGCTGATGAGCTGGAGCTGCTCCGCCTTCTCCTCGAGAGACCGGCTCGCGAGCTCGACCTCCTGGTTCTTGAGCTCGAGGAGCTTCGCCTTGTCGTTCAGCTCACCGGCCTGCGCCTCGAGCTCCGCGTTCGACTTCTTGAGCTGCTGGAGGAGCTCGTCGGTGCGCATCGAGCTCGAGATCATGTTGATGATGACGCCGACCGAGTCCATCAGCTGGTCGAGGAACGACAGGTGGTTTTGGACGAAGGAGCGGAACGACGCGAGCTCGATGATCGCCTTGATCTCGCCCTCGAAGAGGACGGGGAGGACGACGACGGAGCGCGGCGGCGCCTCCCCCATCCCGCTCGCGACGGAGATGAAGTCGGGCGGCACGTCGACGAGGAGGATCCGCTTCTTCTCGTAGGCGCACTGCCCGATGAGGCTCTCTTTGACCTTGTAGCTGTTGGCGAGGCTCTTCCGACCGCCGAACCCGTAGCTCGCGATCAGCGTGAGGAGCGGCTCCTGCTCCTCGTCGGCGTCGAGGTAGTAGAAGGCGCCGTGCTGCGCGTCGACGAGCGGCGTGAGCTCGCTCATGATCAGCTGCGCCACCGAGACGATCGAGCGCTGGCCCTGCATCATGCTCGAGAACCGGGCGAGGTTGGTCTTCAGCCAGTCCTGCTCCTGATTCTTGTGCGTGGTGTCCTTCAGGTTGCCGATCATCTGGTTGATGTTGTCCTTCAGCGCGGCGACCTCGCCTTGCGCTTCGACCGTGATCGATCGGGACAGGTCGCCCTTCGCGACGGCCGTGGAGACCTCGGCGATCGCGCGCACCTGGCTCGTCAGGTTGCCGGCGAGCTGGTTCACGTTGTCGGTGAGGTCGCGCCACGTGCCGGCGGCGCCCGGCACCTTCGCCTGACCGCCGAGCTTGCCCTCGAAGCCGACCTCGCGGGCGACGGAGGTGACCTGGTCCGCGAAGATGCGGAGGGTGTCGGTCATGTTGTTGATCGTCTCCGCGAGCGCGGCGACCTCGCCCTTCGCCTCGAGGACGAACTTCTGCGACAGGTCCCCGTTCGCGACCGCGGTGACGACCTTGACGATGCCTCGCACCTGCTTCGTCAGGTTCGAGGCCATGATGTTGACGTTGTCGGTGAGGTCCTTCCACACGCCCGACACGCCTGGCACCTTCGCCTCGGCGCCGAGCTTCCCCTCGATGCCGACCTCGCGCGCGAGCGTCGTCACCTGATCGGCGAAGGTGCGGAGGGTGTCGGTCATGTTGTTGATCGTCTCCGCGAGCGCGGCGACCTCGCCCTTCGCCTCGAGGACGAACTTCTGCGACAGATCCCCGTTCGCGACCGCGGTGACGACCTTGACGATGCCTCGCACCTGCTTCGTCAGGTTCGAGGCCATGACGTTGACGTTGTCGGTGAGGTCCTTCCACGTGCCGGAGACGCCCTTCACCTCGGCCTGACCGCCGAGCTTGCCCTCGGTGCCGACCTCCTTCGCGACGCGCGTGACCTCCGCGGCGAACGAGTTCAGCTGGTCCACCATCTTGTTGATCACGTCCTTGATCTGGAGGATCTCCCCCTTCACATCGACGGTGATCTTCTGGGTGAGGTCGCCGTTGGCGATGGCCGTCGCGACCTTCGACACGTCACGCAGCTGGACCGTGAGGTTCGTGGCGAGGACGTTGACGTTGTCGGTGAGGTCCTTCCACGTGCCGAAGACGCCCTTGACGTCCGCCTGGCCGCCGAGCTTGCCCTCGGTGCCGACCTCCTTCGCCACGCGGGTGACCTCCGCGGAGAAGGAGTTCAGCGTATCGACCATCGTGTTGATGGTGTTCTTCAGCTCGAGGATCTCGCCCTTCGCGTCGACGGTGATCTTCTGCGAGAGGTCCCCCTTCGCGACGGCCGTCGTGACCTTCGCGATGTTGCGGACCTGCGTGGTGAGGTTCGCGGCGAGGACGTTGACGTTGTCCGTCAGGTCCTTCCACGTGCCCGAGACGCCCTTCACGTCGGCCTGACCGCCGAGCTTGCCCTCGGTGCCGACCTCCTTGGCGACGCGGGTGACCTCCGCCGCGAAGGAGCGGAGCTGGTCGACCATGACGTTGATGGTGTTCTTCAGCTCGAAGATCTCGCCGCGCGCGTCGACGGTGATCTTCTGCGACAGGTCCCCGTTCGCGACTGCCGTCGTGACGTTCGCGATGTTGCGGACCTGCGTCGTCAGGTTCGCGGCGAGGACGTTGACGTTGTCCGTCAGGTCCTTCCACGTGCCGGAGACGCCGCGCACCTCGGCCTGACCGCCGAGCTTCCCTTCCGTGCCGACCTCCTTCGCGACGCGGGTGACCTCCGCCGCGAACGAGTTCAGCTGGTCGACCATCCTGTTGATGACGTTCTTGATTTGGAGGATCTCACCCTTGACGTCGACGGTGATCTTCCTCGTGAGGTCGCCGTTGGCGATCGCCGTCGCGACCGCCGAGACGTCGCGGAGCTGGACCGTGAGGTTGGAGGCGAGGCCGTTGACGTTGTCGGTCAGGTCCTTCCACGTCCCCGAGACGCCCTTCACGTTCGCCTGGCCGCCGAGCTTCCCTTCCGTGCCGACCTCCTTCGCGACGCGGGTGACCTCCGCCGCGAACGACGAGAGCTGATCGACCATGACGTTGATCGTGTTCTTCAGCTCGAGGATCTCGCCCTTCGCGTCGACGGTGATCTTCTGCGAGAGGTCACCGTTCGCGACCGCCGTCGTCACCTTCGCGATGTTGCGGACCTGCGCCGTGAGGTTCGACGCGAGGCCGTTGACGTTGTCGGTGAGGTCCTTCCACGTGCCGCTCACGCCGCGGACCTCGGCCTGGCCACCGAGCTTCCCCTCGGTGCCGACCTCCTTCGCGACGCGCGTCACCTCGGTCGAGAAGCTGTTCAGCTGATCGACCATCTTGTTGATGACGTCCTTGATCTGGAGGATCTCCCCCTTCACGTCCACGGTGATCTTCTGCGTGAGATCTCCGTTCGCGATCGCCGTCGCGACCTTGGACACGTCCCGGAGCTGCACGGTGAGGTTCGAGGCGAGGACGTTGACGTTGTCGGTCAGGTCCTTCCACGTGCCGTAGACGCCCTTCACGTCCGCCTGGCCGCCGAGCTTTCCCTCGTTGCCGACCTCCTTCGCCACGCGGGTGACCTCCGCCGCGAAGGAGCGGAGCGTGTCGACCATCGTGTTGATGGTGTTCTTCAGCTCGTAGATCTCGCCGCGCGCGTCGACGGTGATCTTCTGCGAGAGATCCCCGTTCGCGACCGCCGTGGTGACCTTCGCGATGGATCGCACCTGGGCCGTCAGGTTCGCGGCGAGGCCGTTGACGTTGTCCGTCAGGTCCTTCCACGTCCCCGAGACGCCCTTGACCTCGGCCTGACCGCCGAGCTTCCCCTCGTTGCCGACCTCCTTCGCGACGCGCGTGACCTCGGCGGCGAACGACGAGAGCTGATCGACCATGACGTTGATCGTGTTCTTCAGCTCGAGGATCTCTCCTTTCGCGTCGACGGTGATCTTCTGCGAGAGGTCGCCCTTCGCGACGGCCGTCGTGACCTTCGCGATGTTACGGACCTGAGCGGTCAGGTTCGCGGCGAGGCCGTTGACGTTGTCCGTCAGGTCCTTCCACGTCCCCGAGACGCCCTTGACCTCGGCCTGACCGCCGAGCTTCCCCTCGTTGCCGACCTCCTTCGCGACGCGCGTGACCTCGGCGGCGAAGGAGTTCAGCTGATCGACCATGCTGTTGACGGTCGTGCCGATGCGGAGGAACTCGCCGCGGACCGGGCGACCTTCGATCTCGAGGACCATCTTCTGCGAGAGGTCGCCGCGCGCGACGGCGGTGATGACGCGCGCGACCTCGTTCGTCGGCGACACGAGGTCGGCGATGAGCTGGTTCACGCTGAGCATCGCGGAGGCCCAGTGCCCGCGCGCGGCGCCGACGGAGGCGCGCTCGTGCATCTTGCCCTCCTGGCCGACGACCTTCCCGACGCGCGTGAGCTCGCCGGCCATGTGCTCGTTGAGGCCGACGACGTCGTTCAGGAGCTCGCCGGCGCGGCCGAGGATGCCGTTCTTCGCGTAGTCGAAGCGGACGGAGAAGTCGCCGGCCTTCACGGCCTTGAGGACCTCGACGAAGTGCTCGACCTCGGCGCGGCTCTCGGGCGAGAGGCGGTCCCACTCGCTCGCCCCCACGGGCGGCAGCGGCGCGTGGGCCGCGACGCGGGCGGGCAACGCGTGGTCCCCGCTCCGGTGGCCGTTGCCGTTGCCGTTCTTGTCGCGCGCGCGCGACGCGGAGGGCGGGGCCGCCGTGCTGCGCGTGCTCTTGGCGGTGCCCTTCCGACCCGTGCCGGCGACTTCCTTCGTGGCCATGTGCGTCCTCTCCTCCGACCCCAACGCGCCGGCGCGCTCCTGGAAGGACCGCGAGCGCACCACGGCGCAGCGCACGCGCGGCGCAGGGATCGATGATTAGCGGGACTCCTCGCCGCCTTCAACGCGGCGGGGAGTCGCGATGCGAACCGTCTCGCTCGCGGTGGCGGTCACCGCCCGCGCGCAAGAACGCCACAGCACGGCCGCTTCGGTCAGGCCCGATCGGAGCGCGGACGCCGGAGCGTCTCGAGGAGCTGCGCCGCCGGGACCGGCTTCGCGAGGTGGAGGTCGAAGCCGGCGCGGCGAGCCTGGTCGCGCGCCTCCGTGCCCACGTAGCCCGTCATGGCCACGAGCTCGGGCGACGCGGGACCGAGGATGCGCTTGGTGACGCGCGCGACCGTCTCGCCGTCCATCTCCGGGAGCCCGAGGTCGACGAGCCCGACGTCGAACGTCCGCGTGAGCAGGAGGAGGAGGCCATCCACGCCGTTGTGCGCGACGGTGACCACGTGCCGCTCGAGCTGGAGCAGCTCCTGGAAGAGCTCGCACGTGTCTTCGTGGTCGTCGACGAAGAGGACGCGTCGCGCGCCGGGCGGCAACGCCGCATGGTCGTCCCCCCAGCCGAGCGCGCGCAGGCGGTCGATGGCGCGAGGCGCCCCCGGCCACGCGGTCTTGGCCTGACTCGAGGTGGAGAGGACGTCGTCCACCGCACGGAGGCGGTCCACGATGCGCGCGGCGCGGAGCGAAGCGGCCTCCTCGCTCGCGTGAGAGGGAGCTTGCCGCTCGAGCTCCGCGAGGAGCACGGGCATCAGGGAATCGGAGGTCGCTTCGCTCATCGAACGCTCAGGACGGCGCTCACTTTTCCACGCACCCAGGGGTACGGGCAAGGCGAGCCGTCGTTCCGTTCGACGAATCGGGAAGACCTTTCCGAGGCGAACGGGAGAGCCTAAGAGGAGCGCGTCACGTCGCGGCGGGGTCGTCGAAGCGATCGCGCGCGTTCGCGACGAGCTTCTCGACCGCCGCCCGCGCGAGCTCCGACGACTCGCTCGCGGGATAGAGCGCGTGGATGGCGGCGCTCTTCGGGAGGAACGTCGTCACCACCTTCACGCGGCCGAGCGCGATCGACTCGCGGGCGACCATCCTCGGGACGAACGCGATGAAGCCGCCGCGCGCTACGGCCTCGAGCATCAGAAAGGCGTCGTCGACCTCCCCCATCGACGTCGGCGAGAGGCCGTTCTCGCGGAGGAAGGCCTCGACCTCCCAGTGGTAGACCGACGACGACCGATACTCGAGGATGCCGAGGTTCTCCCAGTCCGGTCGAGGCTCGAGGTCCGGATGGACGACCGCGACGAGCGCCGGACGGTGGAGGATCGCCACGTCGAGCCCCGGCCGCGCGATCTCGGTGGGCTCCGTCTCTCCGATGACGAGATCCAGCTCCTGGGCGCGGAGGTCGCGCACGAGCACGTTGAAGTCGCCGATCTGGATGGACGGCCGACAGCGCTCGACGGTGAGCACCGGCATCAGGAAGTCCGTCGCGATGGTGCGCGACATCGCCGCGCTGACGCCGATGCGGAGCGAGACCGTCGGGGGCACCCCGCTCCCGATCGCTTCGACGAGGCGTTCGCCGGCGAGGAACATCGCCGATGTGTGCTCGAGGGCCTCGCGTCCCTGCTGCGTGAGGCGGAGCCCCGTCTTGATCCGCTCGAAGAGCTGCACGCCGAGGGCGCGCTCGAGCATCCGGATCTGCTCGCTGACGGTCGGCTGCGTCACCCCGAGGCGCTCGGCAGCGGCCTTCACGGACCCTTCGGTGGCCGTCACGTGGAAGTAGTAGAGGTGGTTGAAGTTGAGCACGCCGAGAAGATAGACCGCGTCAGGGCCCACCGTCGATTCGACGATCCCGAATCGAGTCGCGGACGAGCGTGGCGCCCCAGTCACGCACGAGGTCCTCGACCGTGTCCCCGCGGTCGCCGGTGACCACGAAGACCGCGATGGCCTCGGCGCGGTCGCCGAGCGTCTCGCGGAGCGCAGCCGTGAGCCGACGCTGCGCCTCGAGCGCCCGGGCCAGGCCGCCCGCGCGGTCGACGACGTGGCAGACCGCGAGCGCCTCAGGCACGGGCTCCCGAGGCGTGAAGGCCGCGCGGAGACCGTCGAGGTCGATCGGACCTCGCAGCACCACGAGAACACGCTCCATGGGTCGAGGCCCCAGCAAGCCCCGGACCATCGGAGGATCGCGCGGGTCGAGGCTCCGTGCTAGAAGCCGCGCCGTGATCGTCCTCGACCAAGTCACCAAGCGGTTCGGCCCGAAGATCCTGTTCGAGAACGTCTCGATGCAGTTCGACCCGGGCAAGCGCTACGGCCTCACCGGGGCGAACGGCGCAGGCAAGTCCACCCTGCTCAAGATGCTCGAGGGCTACGAGGAGACGGACACCGGCTCGATCAGCTTCCCGGGCAACCTCCGCCTCGGCATCCTCCGGCAGAACCACTACGAGTACGAGGAGGAGCGCATCCTCGACACCGTCATCATGGGGAACAAGGCCCTCTGGGACGCGATGAAGGAGAAGGACACCCTCCTCGCCGGCGAGGTCACGGACGCGATCGGCATCCGGCTCGGCGAGCTCGAGGGGACGATCGCGGAGGAGAACGGCTACATGGCCGAGAGCGAGGCGGCGGAGCTCCTCGTCGGCCTCGGCATCCCCGCCGACAAGCACGAGTCGAAGATGAACAGCCTCGCCGGAGGCTACAAGCTGCGCGTCCTCATCGCGCAGGTGCTCTTCGGCAAGCCGGACGTCCTCCTCCTCGACGAGCCGACGAACCACCTCGACCTCGACTCGATCCGCTGGCTCGAGAACTTCCTCGTCAACGAGTTCAAGGGCACGCTCGTGGTCGTCAGCCACGACCGGCACTTCCTGAACGAGGTCGTCACGCACATCGCCGACGTCGACTACCAGACGATCACCGTCTACACCGGCAACTACGCCGAGTTCGTCGAGGCGAAGTACGAGAACAACCAGCGAGCCGCCTCGCAGGCCGCCACGGCGAAGAAGAAGGTCGCGGAGCTCCAGGAGTTCGTCCAGCGCTTCGGCTCCCACGCGTCGAAGAGCAAGCAAGCGCAGTCGCGCGTGAAGCAGATCGAGAAGCTGAAGGACGAGCTCTCGGTGAAGGGCCCGAAGCGCTCGTCGCTGGTGCGGCCGTTCGTGCGCTTCGAGTTCGAGAAGGCGTCGGGCCGCGACGTCGTCCGGATGGAGAACGTCAGCAAGACGTTCACGGACGAGAAGGGCAAGGAGCTCGTCGTCTTCAAGAACCTCGCCCTCAACGTGAACCGCGGCGACCGCATCGCCGTCGTCGGACCGAACGGCGTCGGCAAGTCGACGCTCCTGAAGCTGATGGTCGGCGGCGTCGCGGGCCTCGACGAGGACACGCGGCACGACGTCGTGAAGGCGGACACCGGCGAGATCCGCTGGGGCCACGAGACCTCGGTCGGCTACTTCGCGCAGGACACCCACGAGGCGCTGAACCGCACGGCTTCCGGCATGAACGCGTTCCAGTGGCTCTACCAGTGGGACACGCTGAAGCCGCAGGAGCACATCCGCAGCATCCTCGGTCGCCTCCTCTTCAGCGGCGAGGCGGGGCTGAAGCAAGCGGCGACGATGTCCGGCGGCGAGTGCGCGCGGCTCCTCCTCGCGAAGCTCATCCTCCTCCAGCACAACGTCCTCGTCCTCGACGAGCCGACGAACCACCTCGACATCGAGTCGATCGAGGGCCTGCTCGAAGGCCTCGACCTCTTCAAGGGCACGATCGTCTTCGTGAGCCACGACCGCCACTTCGTCAGCGAGCTCGCGACGCGCGTGATCCAGCTGAAGCCGCAGACGGACGGCAAGGGCGCGAAGGTCGAGGACTTCGGCGGCACGTACGAGGAGTTCCTCGACCGGCACGGCGCCGGGCTCGAGCACCGCACCTGAAAGGCGGGAGCAGACGACGATGAGCGAGAAGAAGTTGAGCGACGAGCACGACCCGCTCGCCCAGGAGTGGGCGTCGATGAACGAGAAGCACGGCGGCGGAAAGGCGCGCTCGAGGACCCTTCTCTCCGGCGCGACGTTCCTCGTCGTCTTCCTCGCCGTCTTCCTCGGGCTCGGGAGCGTGCTCGCCACCCGCGAGGAGGAGGAGAATGCGGCGCTCGCCGCGCAGGGCCTCCGCAGGGTCTACGTCGGCCGCGGCGGCCGGAGCGTCTCCGAGGGCGAGCGCACCTCGGGGTCGTTCCTCCTCCTCTTCGCCGCCGGCGGGGCGGCGGGCCTCGTCGCCGGCGGCGCCGTCTTCTTCGCCATGGGCGGGAAGCTGTCGGCCGAGCACATCCGCGGCCTGAAGAACATGTGAGCGGAGCTCGAGCGGGGGACCGCCCTCCCGCGGGCGCTCGCCGGGCTATGCTCACGCTCGTGGACGACCTCCGAGAGACCCTCCGCGAAGCCGTGCGCGCGTACCCGCGGGACCTCGGGCGGCGCGTTCGTGCGCTCTGGCCGGCCGACGGGGTCCCCCTCCCACGCGCCCTCGACACCGTGCTCGACACGGCGTTCCACGCGTCGTTCCTCCGCGAGGAGGAGCGCCCCGTGACGTTCCGTCTCGTCGCCGCGCCCGCGAGCGCGTTCTCGGGTCATGACGGTCCGCCCGACGCGCTCCTCGCCCTCCCCTTCCGCGAGGTGCGGCCGTTCGACGAGCACGAGCTACGGCGCCTGTCGCAGGCGGCGAAGTACCATCGCGCGCTCGTCGGCATCGCCGAGGTGGACGGTCGGCTCGTCACCTGGGGCGTCGTCCAGAGCGGCCCGAGGTGGATCGCCAGCGCCGAGGGACAGCGCGTGAAGGAGCCGCCGATGCCGCGCGCGCTCGTCGTCCGCGTCGCGCGCCCCGGGCACGTCGCGGTCAGCTGCGGGTCCGAGCTCGTCGCCGAGCTCCGCGGCGGCGCCCTCACCGACTTCATGCTCGACGTCTTCGCGTCACGCTGGCTCCCTGCGCTGTTCGAGACGCAGCGCGCCGAGGTCGTGAGCGCCCACCGCGACGGCGGCGGGTCGTCCGAGGCGGAGGCGGCCGCCGAGCTCACCCGCCTCATCTCCCAGAAGATGGTGAAGCGGGTCGTGGGGACGATGCGAGCGGCGCACCACGGAGGGACCATCCTCCTCATGCCGCCGACGTGCACGGCCGAGAGGTACCTCCACACCAAGTACGAGCTCGCGGACGGCGAGGCGCGGCGGCACTTCCGGCGGCTCGTCCTCGGGATCCTCGCCGCGCGCGAGGCGAAGGTGGCGACGACCGACCTCGAGGAGGCGCTCTACGAGCTGGGGCACCTCATCGCCGCGCTCGCGGACGTCGACGGCGCCGTCGTCCTCACGAAGCGCTTCGAGCTCCTCGGCTTCGGCGCCGAGATCGCCGGCAACCTCCCCGACGTACGGGAGGTCCGCCGCGCGCTCGACATCGAGGGAGAGGCCTACGAAGTCGAGCGCGTCGACCGGGTCGGCACCCGCCATCGCTCCGCCTTCCGCCTCTGCGCGGCGGTCCCCGGCGCGATCGCGGTGGTCGTCTCCCAGGACACGAGCGTGCGCTTCGTCACCCTGCACCGAGGCGCCGTGACCTACTGGGACCACGGCGCCGGCGATCTCTAGAGCGAGCTGCGGGGGAGGCTACGGGCCGGAGGTTCGCTCGCCTGCGCGATGGTCGCGGGTCGTGGCGATCGCGGACGTTCTTCCGGCGGGTCCTCCAAACCCGAGCCGGAACATCCGACGTGCCGAGGAGTGGCGAGGCGGGGAGGACAGGGCGACCGGGGAACGCGGCTCGGGCGGTCGGACCCTCGTCAGGCTCTTCCACGCTTCGGGGGAAGTGGCTCCGCTCCTTTTCGCTTGGCGAGCGAACCTCCGCCCCTCCGCCTCCTATGCCGATCGAGAGCGCTCCAGTCGGGGTGCGCGTGAGGCCCAGGTCGCCCGCGTGCCCGGCATGGCGGCGAAGGCCCGGAGGCCCCCTCGCCAAGCGAAAAGGAGCGGGGCCACTCGGCCGAAGCTCGAAACGCCGTGACGAGGGCCCGACCGCCCGAGCCGCGTTCCCTGGTCGCCCTACGGTCCCCGACCGCGACGCCCTGGACGTCGAATGTTACGGCTCGGGTTTGGAGGACCCGCCGGAAGAACGCCCGCGATCGGCACGACCCGCGACCATCGCGCCGGCGAGGGGGCCTCCGGGCCGGAGCCGCCCCCCCCCAGCTCGCGACGACGCTCACCACTGCGGGCTCTGCGTCACGAGCTTCGCCACGAGCGCCGTCCACCCCGTCTGGTGCGTCGCCCCGAGCCCTCTCCCGTCCTCGCCGTGGAAGTACTCGTAGAACGTCACGTGCTCGGCGAACCCGGGATCGCCGGCCCGGCCGCTCCCCGCGTCGGCCGGCCGGACGCCCGACGCGTCCCGCCGGAAGAGCGCGACGAGCCGTCGCGAGAGCTCGCTCGCGACCTCCCAGAGCGTCATGTAGCGCCCCGAGCCCGTCGGGCACTCCACGCGGAACGAGTCGCCGTAGTAGTGGTGGTACTTCTGGAGGGCCTCGATCATGAGGTAGTTCACGGGAAACCACACGGGCCCGCGCCAGTTCGAGTTCCCGCCGAAGAGCCCCGTCGAGCTCTCCCCCGGCTCGTAGTCCACGCGGTGGCTCGTGCCGTCGATCGCGACGACGTACGGCTCGCTCCCGTGCACACGGGAGAGCGCGCGGACGCCGTGGGGAGAGAGGAACTCGGTCTCGTCGAGGACGCGCGCGAGGACGCGGGCGAGCCGATCGCGGTCGAGGATCGACAGGAGCCTCCGCTCGCCGGTGCCCCTCTCCACCGTGTGCATCTTCCCGGCGAACTCGGGCCGGTTCGAGATGAACCACTTCGCGCGCTTCACGAAGGACGGGAAGCGCTCGAGCATCGACTCCTCCATCGTCGCCACCGCGAAGATCGGGATGAGCCCCACCATCGACCGTACGCGCATCGGGACGTGGGGGTGGCCGGGCCTCTGCAGGACGTCGTAGAAGAACCCGTCCTCGTCGCTCCACATCCGCGCGCCGTCCTCGGCCGTCTCGAGCATCGCGTGGGAGATGAGGAGGAAGTGCTCGAAGAACTTGTTGGCGACGTCCTGGTAGCTCGGGCTCTCCGTGGCGAGGACGAGCGCGATCTCGAGGAGGTTCAGGCAGTACATGCCCATCCAGCTCGTCGCGTCCGCCTGCTCGAGCTGGCCGCCCTTGGGCATCGCGTTCGAGCGATCGAAGACGCCGATGTTGTCGAGGCCGAGGAAGCCGCCCTCGAAGACGTTGTTGCCCGCCGCGTCCTTCCGGTTCACCCACCAGGTGAAGTTCAGCATCAGCTTGAGGAAGACGCTCTCGAGGAACGTCCGGTCTCCCTTCCCCGTCAGTCGCCGCTCGATCTGGAAGACGCGGAGGGCTGCCCAGGCGTGGACGGGAGGGTTCACGTCCGAGAAGGCCCACTCGTAGGCGGGGAGCTGCCCGTTCGGATGCATGTACCATTCACGCGTCAGGAGCAGGAGCTGCTGCTTGGCGAGCTCCACGTCGACGAGCGCGAGCGGGATGCAGTGGAACGCGAGGTCCCACGCGGCGTACCAGGGGTACTCCCACTTGTCCGGCATGCTGAGCACCTCGCTGTTGAAGAGGTGCCGCCACTCCCGGTTCCGCCCGCGTAGGCGCGCCTTCGGCGGCTCCGGCATCCCGGCGTCGCCCTTCAGCCAGCGCTCGAGGTCGAACGCGTAGTACTGCTTCGACCAGAGGAGGCCGGCGAGCGCCTGCCGGTGGAGCGAGCGCGCCTCCTCGTCCACGGCCTCGCACCGCGGGAGGATGTCCTCGTAGAACGCGTCGGCCTCGCGGCGGCGCTCCGCGAAGACGTCGTCGAAGGCGAGGAACGGCGGCTCGGCGAGGTCTCGCGTCGAGAAGCGCGCGCGGACCACCTTCGTCTCGCCGGGCGCGAGGTCGAGCGTGAAGCGGCCCGCCGCCTTCGTCCCCGCGCGGGCGGGGCTGACGGCTGCCCGCTTGCCGTCGACGACGTAGGCGTGGAAGGCGTCCTTCACGTAGGGCGAGCGCGAGGGGGTGCCGGCGCCGTAGAGGAGCGCCGTGTTCGTCTCGTTGTCCGTGAAGAGGAGCTCCTCCGCGCCGTCGAGCCAGATGCGAATCGTGCCGTGGAACGCATCCACGCCCTCGATCTGGGGCCGCGAACCCTCCGTCGCGTACGCGGCGCGGAGCTCCGGCTTGTTCGCGGGGCGCTTCCCCGGCGGCGTGTCCCACGTCCACGTGTTCCGGTACCAGAAGGTGGGGAGCACCTCGATCGTGGCGGGCGCCGGGCCGCGGTTCGTGACGGCATAGCGGAGGAGGACGTCGTCCGGCGCCGCCTTCGCGTACTCGAGGACGACGTCGAAGTAGCGGTCGTCGTCGAAGACGCCCGTGTCGGTGATGCGCGGCGACGGGCGCCCCTTCCCCGCTTCGCGCGCCAGGCGCCGGAGCTCGTCGTACGGGAACGCGCGCTGCGGGTACTTGTAGAGCGCACGCGCGTAGGCGTGGGTCGGGAGGGCGTCCGAGTACCAGTAGAGCTCCCCGACGGTCTCGCCGTGGTTGCCCTCCGGGCCCGAGAGGCCGAAGAGGCGCTCCTTCAAGTACGGGTCCGCCCCGTTCCACAAGGCGACGGCAACGTTGAAGAGCCCGCGGTTGTCACACAGGCCGAGGAGACCGTCCTCGCCCCATCGATACGTCCGCGAGCGCGCGTGATCGTGAGGGAAGTGACCCCACGCGTCCCCGTTCTCGGAGTAGTCCTCGCGGACGGTGCCCCACTGGCGCTCACTCAGGTACGTCCCCCAGCGACGCCACTTCACGCCCTCCTTGTCCTCGGCGAGACGGCGGTGCTCGGGCGTCCTCGGCGTTCTCATCGGGGACGAGATGCTACCGCGCAACGCGCGCGAGAGGGCCGCCATCCCTTCATTGCAGGCCGGGGGTGGAGGCGGTACATCCCCGGCGTGCCCGAGACGCTGACCCGCGACTTCCAGAGGCGGACGCTCGGCCCCTCGTCGAAGGGCACCGCGCGCGCGCTCGCCGAGGCCTTCTTCTCGGAAGAGGGCGATGTGCCGCGCGAGCGCCTCGATGGCTTCGTCGCCGACCTCGACGCGTTCATCAGCCCGGCGAGCAAGACGCTCCGGTTCGGGCTCCTCGCGATGCTCTTCGTCATCCGCTGGTCTCCCCTCCTCTTCGGACGACCGCGGACCTTCGAGTCGCTCGACCCGCCCGAGCGCGTCCTCCACCTCGAGCGGCTCGAGCGCTCGCGCGTCGCTCAGCTCCCGCTCCTCGTCGTCGCCTACAAGACCGTCATGACGATGCTCTTCTACGAGGACGAGGCCGAGCTCCGCGCGCTCGGGTATCCGGGAGAGAACGAACGGAAGCGCTGGCTACGCGTGTCGTGACGCGGGCCGCCGGAGCCCACGCGAGCTGCGACTGTCCACCCCTGCGATCCACGGCGGCAACGACACGCCGCATGCGGCCTGATAAGCGTTCCGGCTCACGTGTCGACGAGGACCCTGACGCGCGAGACGACCGCCTTCCTGCGCGACCACATTCGGTCGGTCGAGCAGCTCGACGTCCTCCTCCATCTTCGCGCCGTCGCCCCCCGCGCGCTCGACGCGCACGCGATCGCCGCCGAGCTCCGGACGAGCGAGACCTCGGTCACGACCCGCAGCAAGGACCTCGTCACGGCCGGCCTCCTCGCCTCGACCGACGGCGCCCTGCGCTACGCCCCGGCCTCGCCCGAGCTCGCCGCCGCGGTCGACGCCGTCGCCGCCGCCTACGCCGAGACCCGCTACACGGTCATCGAGCAGATCCTCGCGAAGCCGGCGGACAACATCCGGCTCTTCGCCGACGCGTTCCGCTTCCGCCGCAACAAGGGAGACGACGACGATGGCTGAGCTCGTCTACGCGCTCTGCGCTCTCACGAGCCTCGCTTGCGCGCTGCTCCTCGCGCGCGGGTACCGCGCGTCGGGTGCGCGCTTCCTCTTGTGGAGCACGCTGTGCTTCGCCGGGCTCGCCCTCAACAACGTCCTCCTCTTCGTCGACCAGGTCGTCGTCCCCGCCGTCGACCTCTCCCTCGTGCGGACTCTCCCCGCCCTCGGCGGGCTGGCTGCCCTCGTCTGGGGCCTCGTCTGGGACAGCGAATGACCTCCCTCCTCCCCTTCCTCCACGGGGTGCTCGCCACCCTCTCCGGCGTCGCGAGCGTCTTCTTCCTCCGTTTCTGGCGGCGAACGGAGGACGCCTTCTTCGCGCTCTTCGGCGCCGCGTTCGGCACCCTCGCGCTCTGCTGGGCCGTGCTCGCGCTCACCGATCCGGCGGCCGAGTACCGCCCGTACGTCTATGCCCTCCGGCTCCTCGCCTTCGGCCTCATCATCGCGGCGATCGTGAAGAAGAATGCGGGGGCACGCGCCTCCGCGTCGAACGCCGATCGCTGACGCGCGGATCGCACTTGGCCGTATACTGCGGCGATGACGCCCGGAGGAACGGTCCAGGAGGGCGCGCGCCCCGGCGGGACGTGGACGCCTCGCCTCCCCGTCACGCGCGGTCGCGAGGAGGTCGCCCCGTTCCACGCCGACGTCGACGTCGTCGTCGTCGGCTCCGGCTCCGGAGGCGCCGTCGTCGCGCGCGAGCTCGCCGCCGCGGGGCGCACCGTCCTCGTCCTCGAGGAAGGCGGTCACTACTCCCCCGCCGAGTACGGCGCGATGACGCCCTCGAACTCCTTCCGGAGGCTCGCGCGGGAGTCCGGCATGGCCGTCGCGATGGGCGTCGGCGACACCCCGCTCATCGCCCTCCTCGCCGGCAAGTGCGTGGGCGGCTCCAGCGTCCTCACGGGGGGCGTGTGCTTCCGCATCCCCGAGGAGGTCCTCCGCGGATGGTCGAAGGACCTCGGCCTCACCCACCTCGCCCCCGACGCCCTGGCTCCCTCGTTCGAGTCCGTCGAGACCGACATCCACGTCGAGACCGTGCCCGAGCACATGCGCTCGCGCGCGACGGAGCTCCTCGTCGCGGGCGCCGACAAGCTCGGCATCCCGATGCACAGCATGCGTCGCAACACGCGCGGCTGCAGGGGCGCCGCGCGCTGCAATTTCGGCTGCCCCCACGGGGCGAAGCAGAGCGTCGACGTGTCGATGTTGCCGGCCGCGTCGGAGAGCGGCGCGCGCATCCTCTCCGATGCCCTCGTCGAGCGCATCGACATCACCGGCGGCAAGGCTCGAGGCGTGCGCGGGCGGTTCCTCGACCCGGAGACCGGAGACCCGAAGATCGCGTTCCACGTCCGCGCGAAGGTCGTCGTCGTCGCGTGCGGGTCGCTCCACACCCCGCTCCTCCTCCGCAAGAGCGGGCTCGCCGGAAAGCACATCGGCCGGCACCTCACCCTGCATCCCGCCGTCCGGATCGGCGCCCTCTTCGACGAGCGAGTCGACGGCTGGGACGGCGCGCTCCAGAGCGTATTTTCCGATCACTTCCTCGGCGACGGGATCTGGCTGAACGGCGTCTACACGGCCGTCAACGTCCTCGCCGCCGCGTTCCCCGGCATCGGCCGCGAGCACAAGCGGCTCGTGAAGAAGATCCCGAACCTCGCGTTCTTCGGTGCGATGGTCCACGACGACGGCGGCGGCGAGGTCCGGCGCTGGATGTCGCGTGAGCCGCTCGTCCTCTACCGGATGATCCGGCGCGACAAGGCTCGCCTCCTCCGCGGCATCAGGATCCTGTCCGAGATCGCCCTCGCCGCCGGCGCACGCGAGGTCCTCGTCCCCGTCTTCGGGGTGCCTCCCGTCACCAAGAAGGAGGATCTCGCCTTCCTCGACGACGGACAGCTGCTCGCGAACCGCGTCGAGTGCATGTCGTTCCATCCTCTCGGCAGCGCGCGCATGAGCGTGTCCCGTGACGGCGGCGTCGTGAAGCCGACCGGCGAGACCTGGGACGTCGAGAACCTCTTCGTCATGGACGGCAGCGTTCTCCCGACGAGCATCGGCGTGAACTCACAGCTGCCGATCATGGCCGTGTCGCGGCTCCTCGCGCGCGGTCTCGCGGACGACTGGGAGTCGCGGGCGAGGCGGGCGAGGTCGTGAAGGAGAAGTCCGAACGCACCACGGTGAGGCCTCTCGGCGACCTCCCGGCCACGGTGCCGGAGCGCCGCCGCGCCGACGCGACGGTGATGGTCGCGGCGCTGGACGCGGTGCCCCCGTCGGGAGGGTCCGCCCCGGTGAGCACGTTCCCCGGAGCGCCGGCCGGGCTCGGCGAGGTGATCGTCCCCTCGGCGGCGACGGCCGAGGAGCTCCTCGGCGAGGTCCGGAAGCTGCCCGCCGATCGCCTCGAGGTGACGTCGCGCCTCGCGTCCGGCGGAATGGGTGCGATCGACGTCGCCGTCGATCGCGCGCTCGACCGGCGCGTCGCCCTGAAGACGCTGCACGGGCACCTCCGCTCCAGCGACACGGCGGTGCGCATGTTCATGCGCGAGGCGCGACTCAACGCCCTCCTCGATCACCCGCACATCGTCCCGGTCTACGACGTAGGGGAGCGCGAGGACGGACGCCTCTACTTCGCGATGAAGCTCGTCGAAGGGCAGACCCTCGCCGCGATCGTGCGCGCCCTGCCGCGCGGAAGCGTCGAAGCGGCGACCCTCTACGCGCTCCTCGACGTCGTCGCGAAGGTCTGCGACGCGCTCGCCTTCGCCCACAGTCGCGGCGTCATCCACTGCGACATCAAGCCGGCGAACGTGATGGTCGGCGAGTTCGGTCAGGTCTACTTGATGGACTGGGGGATCGCGCGGCTCGTCTCGCCCGACGGCGGCGGCCCCTCCTCCCGCATCGACGAGGACCCGAAGCCGCCTCGCCGCGCGTCGATGACCGACAACTCCGTGATCGGCACCCCTTGCTACATGTCGCCCGAGCAGGCGCGCGGCGACCGGAGCAAGCTCGACGCTCGGAGCGACGTGTTCCTCCTCGGAGCCCTGCTCTACGAGATCCTCACGCGGCGCCCGCCCTACCCCACGACCGATCGGAGCGAGACGCTGGTCCTCGCGGCCGCCGGCTCCTTCCCGAGCCCGCGCAAGGCGGCCGGGCGGGACGCGAGCGCGATCCATCCGGAGCTCGAACGCATCGTGCTCCGCGCCATGGCGAAGGATCCCAGGGAGCGCTACCCGACCGCGTCCGCGCTCCGCGAGGACCTCACGCGGTTCATGCGCGGCGGGGCCGAATTTCCTCAGGAGATGTTCAGCGCGGGCACCACGATCGTGCGGGAGGGCGAGGCAGGCGACGCCGCCTTCATCCTGGTGAGCGGCCGCTGCGAGGTCCGCCGGGAGACGGCGAGCGGGAGCGAGACGGTGCTCGAGCTCGGCCCAGGCGACGTCTTCGGCGAGATGGCGGTGCTCACCCAGGGGCCGCGCATGTCGACGGTCGTGGCGGTGGACGACACCACCGTCCTCGTCGTCACGTCCGCCGTCCTCGAGCAGGAGATGGCGGCGCTGAAGCCCTGGATGGCGACGCTCCTCCGCTCGCTCGCCCGGCGCTTCCGCGAGTCGGACACACAGCGGCGCGCGACGAGCGTGGCGACCCCCGGCGCTGCCCGGCTCGCGAACCAGATCCTCATGTACGCCACGACGTGGGGCGAGGAGCTCGCCGGCCACGGTCGCGCGGTCTCGCTCCGCGAGCTCTCCGCCGAGCTCGAAGCGCAGCTCGGGGCGCCGCCCCTCGCGCTCTTCGCCGTCGTCGAGCGGTACGGCCTCGCGATCGACGCGAGCGCCGATCGCCTCGTCCTCCCGGACCTCGTCGCCCTCCGCGAGCGCGTGAGGAGAGACCTCGGTCTATGATGGCTTACGACTGCCCGCCCCACGCGCGACGATCTTCGCGATGACCTCGCGATCGGAGGCGACGTCGAGCGCGGTCTCGGCCGTGATCCGCCCGACCTGGAGGAGCCGCTCGAGCGCCATGTCGTGGGTGCACATCCCGGACGCGGCGCCCGACTGCATGACGGAGACGAGCTGGGGCATGTGCCCCTCCCGGATCGCCGTCGCGACGGTGGGGCCGCCGAGGAGGATCTCGTGGGCGACGACGCTCTTGCCGGCCTCGGTCGGGAGGAGCCGCTGGCCGACCACGGCGAGGAGGGCGTCCGCGAGCGGGGCTCGGACGCCTGGCCGATCGGGCGAATCTCGCTCGACGAAGCGCTCGAGGGCGTCCACGACGCCGCTCGCCGCGCACGTCGCGACGACGAGGACCCCTGAAGCGGCGAGCTCGCACGCCAGGCGCACCTCCGCCGCCGTCGCCACGTCGGCGACGTAGACGACCTCCGCGTCTTCCCTCGGCGCGTCACGGAGACCGGCTTCACGCGACGCGACGTGCCTGCCGACCTCGCGCTGCACGATGTGCGCCTTCCGCTCCTCGTGCACGACCTCGATCGGATCCTCGATCGTCGAAACGGTGCACACGCGCGTCTTGTTCACGTGATCGACGAGAGCTGCCGCCGTCGTGCTCCTTCCGGAGGATGGCGGACCGACGACCAGGACGAGGCCGCGCCGCGCGTCGGCGAGCTTCCAGATCGCCTCCGGACTCCCGAGCTCCGGCAGGGACGGGACACGCGTCGGTATCGAACGGACGACCAATGCGAGGCCCGCCGTCGTGCGCGCGACGCTCGCCCGGTAGCGGATGCCCGAGCGCTCGACCGCGAACGTCAGGCGTCGCTCTCCGACGAGCCGTTCTCGCTGCGAGGGAGCGAGCAGCGCAAAGACCATCTCCTCGATGGCACTCGCCCCCACCGCCTCGGCGCCGAGCGGTTCGAGCGCGCCACGGACACGCCCGTATGCAGGGGACTCCGGCGCGACGTGGAGCGCCGCGCCGCCGCGCTTCACGAGCTCGTCGAGCAACGCGTCGATTCGAGCCGGCATCAGGTCTGCCTCGCAGGGAGCCCGACCGTCTGGGCAGCCGCGACGTCCTCGGGGCGATCGGCGAAGGAGCGCGCGATGTCGTGCGTCGTCTTGCCGGCACGCACGAGATCGCCGAGAGAGTCCTCCAGCGTGATGCCGCCCGGCTGGCGCCCGCGGGCGAGGAGCGTCGCGACCGCAAGAGGCCTGCCGCCCCTCACGGCCGCGAAGAGCGGGAGCGAGGACGGCACGAGCTCGAAGGCGGCATGAAGGGACGAGCGATCGGCGCTCGGGACGAGACGCTGCCCGAGCATCGCCCGGAGCACGCGAGCGAGCCTCTCCGCCACCGCGACGCGGTCGCGCGGCGGGAGGGCGTCGAGGAGGCGGTCGACGGCCTGCGCGGCGCCGGCGCACGCGACCGTCATGACGACGAGCTTCCCGGCCTCGGCGAGCGACACGGCGGCCCGAGTCACGGCGGCCGGGTCTCGGAGCGTGTCGAACACCACGACGTCCGCGTCGGCCCGCGCCGCGACGTCGGCGGCGTCTTCGACGGTGGGCACGTCCGTGCCGAGCTCGTGATGGGTGACGAGCGAGCGCTTCCGCGATGGTCCGACGACGACGCCGTCCTCGACGACGACGACCCGCTTCGGGATCGCGCCATCGAGCACGTCCACGAGCGCGAGCGCCGTGCTCGAGCGGCCCTGCCGCGCGCGCGACGCCACGAGGAGGAGGCCACGCGGGCTCCGCGCGAGCGCCGCTGCGGGCTCGGGGACGCCGAGCGACGCGAGGCTCGGGACCTCTCGCGGCAGGACGCGAACGTGGAGGCGCTTCCCGCCGTGATGCGTCGTCGCGCGGAGGCGGAAGCGGCCATGGTCGTCGTGCACGAAGGTCGCCTCGCAGGATCCCTCCGCGTCGAGCTGCGCGCGTCGTGCAGGCGGAAGGAGCTCGTCGAGCAGCGCATCCACCGCCTCGGCCGAGAGGGGCGCGCCGCGCGCAGCGAGATCGCCGCCGACACGGAGGACCGGCGGTCGACCGCCCGTGACGTGCGCGTCCGTCGCGCGCGAGCTGACCACGAGCGCGAGCAGGGAGGCCGCGGAGTCGACGGCGACGTGGCCCTTCGCCGGCGTGTGAGGCGCCGTGATCGTGCCCGACTTCGGCGCGAGGCTCTCCGAGGGCGTCGCCTGCGTCACCTCGTCGTCCGACGACGCCGTGGGAAGCGGCGGCGGCGGCGGCGCAGGGGGAACGGAAGCGGAGACGGCGCGCGCTTGCTGCGAGGGACGCGCCGGAGGCCGCGACTCGGCGACCTCGTCCTCGGCGTCGGGCGACGCGTCTGTCTTCGGGCCCGTCGCGAGCGGCAAGAGCGCGGACGGACGCGCCGACACCGCCTCGGAGACGAAGGAGCCCAGCGTGCGCGACGTATCGCGCGTCACCCCTGGCGTGCTCGCCGACGCCGGCGCCGCATCGAGCTTCGCGGAGAGCGGCGCCGAGGGCGCGGGAGCGGCCGCGAGGGCACCGATCGACGCAGGCGGCGCCGGGGACGCCGCGGGCAGCACCGCGGACGACCCTCGCCGCTTCGCGCTCGGCGAGGACGACGGCGCCTTCCCGACCGGGAGCGCGCTGTCGCCCTTCCCGACGCGCACCGGAGGTGACGAGGTCTGGACCGTGGGCTCGTCGTCGTCGTCCCACGCGTCGCTCGGCGGCGGAGGCACGATGACGGAGGGGCCCGAGGACGGGATCGCGACGGACGCGGCGACGAGCGTCCCCGCGCTCTCCGGAGGCCGCGGCGGTACGACGGCCGGAGGCGGCGGCAGCGGTGGCCTCGAGGCGAGAGCACCGCCGGGCAGGATCGACCCGCGCGGAGGCGGCCCCGAGGGACGAGCGACGAGCCCGGGATCGCGCTTCGCGACTGTGAAGCGCGCCTGCACGACGTCACGCCGCTTGATCGCCGCGACCGCGACGACGCCGACGCCCTCGAGCCGCGTCGTCCACTGCACGGGCTTGTCCGACAGTCCGTCGACGTACCGAGCGCCGCCCATCGCGACGAGCATCTCGAGCACCCGCGCCGTCGTCGGCGCCTCGGTGTCGACGGGCTCGAACCGTCCCCCCACGTTCACGCTGGGGAGCCGGCTCGTCACGAGCCCGAACTCGAGCACGTCCGGGCGCGCGAGGTTCTGTAGGAGCTCCTCGATGGGTTTCATCGCCGCGCACCTCGAAGACTACACAGTTTTCGAGGACCGACGTCTCGACGAGACGACGGGCCGCGATGCCCCTCGCCGGAAGCCCTCAGGAGACGCGGACGAACGGCTTCTTACCCGCGTACACCGCGCCCGCGCCGAGCTCGAAGCCGATGCGGAGGAGCTGGTTGTACTTCGCGACGCGGTCCGATCGGGAGAGCGATCCGGTCTTGATCTGACCGGCGTTCGTCGCGACGGCGAGGTCCGCGATGAACGTGTCCTCGGTCTCGCCGGAGCGGTGGCTGATGATGCTCCGGTACCCGGCCTCGGTCGCCATCCGGATCGCGTCGAACGTCTCCGTGAGCGAGCCGATCTGGTTCAGCTTCACGAGGATCGCGTTCGCGTAGCCCCCCTCGATCCCGCGCTTCAAGCGCTCGACGTTCGTGACGAAGAGGTCGTCACCGACGAGCTGCACCTTCTTCCCGAGCTTGTCGGTGAGGAGCTTCCACGTCTCCCAGTCGTCCTCGTCGCAGCCGTCCTCGATCGAGCAGACCGGGTAGGACTGACAGAGCTTCTCGTACGTCGCGACGAGCTCGGGGCCCGTGATCGTCTTCTTGTCGAACGTGTACTTGTTCGACTTCTTGTCGAAGAACTCGCTCGCCGCGCAGTCGAGGGCGAGATGAAAATCCTTCCCGGGCTTGTAGCCGGTGTCCTCGATCGCCTTCACCAGGGCCTGCACGGCCTCCTCGTTCGTGGCGAAGCGCGGGGCGAAGCCGCCCTCGTCGCCGACGGCCGTGGTGAGGCCCTTCTCCTTCAGGTTCTTCTTCAGCGTCGCGAAGACCTCGGCGCCGGCGCGGAGCGCATCTTCGAACGAGGGCAGCCCCGTCGGGACGATCATGAACTCCTGGATCTCGAGGCCGTTGTCGGCGTGCGTGCCGCCGTTGACGACGTTCATGAGCGGCGTCGGCAGGACGCGCGCATTCGCGCCGCCGAGGTAGCGCCAGAGAGGGATGCCGATCGAGTCGGCCGCGGCGCGGGCGACGGCCATCGAGACGCCGAGGATCGCGTTCGCGCCCATCTTCGACTTGTTCGCGGTGCCGTCGCACTCGAGGAGCACCTTGTCGACCTCGGCCTGGTCGAGCGAGTCGACGCCGATGATGCTCGGCCCGAGCGTCTGCATCACGTTGTCGACGGCCTTCTGCACGCCCTTGCCGTGGAAGCGCTTCTTGTCTCCGTCGCGGAGCTCGATCGCCTCGTGCTCGCCGGTCGACGCGCCGCTCGGTACGGCTGCGCGGCCCTGGCCGCTCGAGGTCTGCACCTCGACTTCGACGGTGGGGTTTCCGCGGGAGTCCAGGATCTCGCGGGCGATGACGGCAGTGATCTCGCTCATGGGACCGCGGGTTACCACACGGGCGCGCCGCCGTCACCGCGCCCCGGGCGGCTGCGATCGCCCACCTCCCCCGACGCGACGGGACGCGACGCGATAGGCTCCCCGCGGATGACCGACGATCCAAAGCGGCCAGCGGACGCGCCGACGTCCCACGAGTCCACCGTCCTCGGTGTCGGCGGCCCCACGAAGGAGCCTACGTTGCCAGGCGTCGGCGACGCACCCGCCCCCGCCGCCCCCTCGCGCTCCCTCCGCCGGCGCGGCCGCGGCAAGATCGCCTCCGGCCTCGTCCTCCTCGGCGCCGCCCTCGCGGCCTACGTCCTCCGCGACGAGCTCGCCACGAAGCTCGCCGGTCTCCAGCCCCCCATCCCCTCCGCGACGAGCGAGCGCTCCGCGCCGGCGCCGCCCGTCTCCGAAGCCGGCCCCCTCGGCGACACCGCCTCCCTCGTCGCCGCCGGCACCGCCACGAACGACGCCGGCGAAGGCGAAGGCGCTCGCCACGCGTCGACGAAGGACGCCAGCGCGAAGGTGTCGAAGCCTGTGCCGAAGCCGACGGCGGCGCCACCCGACGAGCCCTGAAGCGGACGCCGTTGCCGAGCCCACCGCTCCGTGTACGCTGCGGTGGTGCGCCGCTCTCGAATCTCTCGCGCTCTCGCGCTCGCCACGGCCGGCAGCGCACTCGTGCTCGCGTGCGCGGATTTCGATGGCGAGCAGGTCGAGGACGAGCCCTCCCCGGCTGTCATCGACGCCTCAGTGCCTCCGAGCGACGCGACGAGCGCGCAGCCTGTCTCCGACAGCAGCGCCTCCGACGCAACGCCACCCCCCGCGCCACGCCTCCCGAACGGCGGGTTCGAAGCTCCCGGCGGCGGCTGCGGGCCGGGTTGGGCGGCGTTCGGCGAGGTCAGCTTCGAGCGCGTGCCGATCGCCCGGAACGGAGCATGGGCCTGCAGGGTCTGTAACCTCACGCCCGCGACCACCAAGGGCGTTCACGCCACGGTGCCCTCCGACGGCGGCGCGACCCGCGCGACGGCGTGGTTCCGCGCCGCGCCCGACGGCGGAAACGTCGGCAGCGCGTGGGTCTCCCTGTACGCGCTCTTCCCAGACGAGGGCGGGGTTCCTACGCCGCGGTCAGCCCAGGCTCCCGTCGCCAACGACGAGTGGCGCTCGGTGACCACGGAGTACCCGGCCTCGCCGGACGTCACGGCGTTCCGCCTCCACATCGAAGCGGGCGACGTCGGGTGTCTTCTCTTCGACGACGTCACGGTCGACTCGCCCTGAGGACCGCCGCCAGGACGACCGGCGAGCCCTGGGTCGCGCGGCCCACCGCCCGAGCAGCTCAATCGCTCTCGAACGAGGTGCTCTCGAAGACGTTGCCGCCCGCGCGCGACGCCGTGCCGAGCTTCACGAGATCGGGCGCGTGCGCGAAGAGCTCGGTGGTGTTCGTCAGGGTGTCGACCGTCACGCCGGCCGTCCACAGCTTGCCCGCGACCGTCTGGCTGATCTGGCACCGGTGCGTCGTGCCGAGCTTGCCCTGGTTGTAGCCGTCGGACGTCGTCAGCGCCGTGCACGTCGCGAGCCCGCGGACGCGGACGATCCCGCCGCCGAGCGCAGGCGCGAGGCGCAGCGCGGCGCGGCCCGTCATCCCCGGCGCCGCCGTCGGACCGACGGGGGCGTCGAAGGCGATGGCGAGCTGCCCACGACCGTGCGAGACCCGCGCGATCTCGGTCGTGCTCATCATCCCCACCGGGTTCTCCTGGGCGACCGTCGCCCAGCCACCGCTCCGCACGAGCGTGGCGCCCTGGAGCTCCGCCTCGTCGACCGCGAGGGGCTCCTCGCCGGCGGCCTCCTCCGTGGGGGCCGCGCAGCCTCCGGCGAAGGGCACGGCGGCGACGAGGGCGAGGGCAAGCGCATAGGTCTTCATGGCTGAATCTCCTTGGGATTTGCGACGGTCGCCGTCGCGAGGGAGGAGATAGCAGCAGGTGCGGCGCGCACCATGTGCGTACTGGAATCAGCAGTTGCCTGGGAGGAAACGGTCCGGCCGCGATCGCGCCGATCAGCGTCTCTTCGGGCGGGGCGACCCGCTCGTCGCCGGCGCGCCGAGGACGCTCGCGCTCCCCGTCCCCGCATCGCGCGGGTGCGCTCCCGAGTCGCCGCTGTCGGCGCCGAACGCCGCGTCCGCCATCGCCCCGGCATCCTCCGCCCCTTCCCCCCAAGACGGCATCGCCGGCAGCGACGGCCACGACGCGCCCGCCTCCGGGAGCAGCGCGCGGAGGCGCTGCAACGTCTCGACCGGATCATCTTCCGTTCGGAAGACGTAGACCGCGAGCGCAGAGGCAGAGGCGAGGAGGACCGGGAAGAGCCACGACCGCGCCCTCGGCACGCCCGCGGGACGCGAGATCGACGGCGCCGATGCAGAGGCGAGGTCCGCGTCCGAGAGCTTCATCGTCGCCTCGCGCGGCGGCGGCTGCGTGAGCACGCGCGTCGCCCGCGCCACCTGCACGTCGGCTCGCATCGCGGCCGCGGTCGCGTAGCGGGCTCCTCGATCGAAGGCGAGCGCCCGATCGATGATCGCTGCGACGTCCGCGGACACCCCCGGTGCGACGCTCTGAATCGGCGGCGCCGGCTCGGCGGCCATCTTCACGACCAACGCCGCCATCTCCTTCGCCTCGTGCACGCGCCGCGACGTGAGCAGCCGGAACCCGGTCGCGCCGAGCGCGAAGAGATCCGTCCGACCGTCGATCTCGTCCGTGCGCCCCGCGGCCTGCTCCGGGGACATGTACGCCGGCGTCCCGAGCGCGAGGCCGTGGAGCGTTCGCGGCGTCCCCTCGTCGAGGCGCGCGAGGCCGAAGTCGAGCACCTTCACGCGGACGCGTCCGTCCTCCGGGTCCCGCGCGAGGAAGATGTTCTCGGGCTTCAGATCTCGATGAACGACGCCGCGCGCGTGGGCCGCGTCGAGCACGTCGAGGACGTCGTCGAAGATCCGGAGGACCTCTCCCTCGTCGATCGGCGGCGGTCGCGCCGCGCGCTCGTCGAGCGACTCGCCGTCGAGGAGCTCCATGACGAGGAAAGGCGCGCCGTCGTCGTCTCCGCCCTCGACCGTGTCGTCGTCGAGCACCCGCACGACGCCGTGGTGCTCGACCTTGTTGGCGGCGTAGCCCTCGCGGAGGAAGCGCTCGCGCACGCTCGCGTGCCGCGCCAGCTCCGCGTGGAGCATCTTCACCGCCGCGCGCGCCCCGTTGCGATGGCGCGCGAGGTAGATCGCGGCCATCCCGCCGATGCCGATGAGGCGCTCGAGCGTCCACTTTCCGTCGAGCACGCGGCCGACCCGGTCCCGGGCCTTCCTCTCGACGTCCTCGCCCCCCATCAGAGCGACTGCCAGAAGCCCCGCACGTCCTCCAGCGTCTCGAGACGCTGGGCCGGCGGAAGGCTCGCGAGGAGGGAGCGACCGTAGCCGCGACGGACGGCCCGACGATCGAGGAGCGCGACGATGCCGCCGTCGGAGCGCGTGCGGATGAGGCGTCCGAAGCCCTGCTTCAACGTGATGGCCGCCGTCGGAACGGCATACTCCGTGAACGGGTTGCCCCCTTCGGCCTCGATGCGCGCCGAGCGCGCGGCGACGACCGGATCGGACGGGACCGCGAACGGGATCTTGTCGAGCACGACGAGGCGGAGCGCGTGCCCGGGCACGTCGACGCCCTCCCAGAAGCTCATGGTCGCGACGAGGAGAGCGCGTCCCGACGCGCGGAACCGCTCCAGGAGAACGTGCTTCGGCGCCTCGCCCTGGCAGAGGAGCGGCGCGGGCGGTCGAGGGTCGTAGGCGCCGTGGAACCGCTGAGCGAGCGCGGCGTGGATCGCTCGCATCGCGCGGTTGGAGGTGCAGAGGACGAAGCAGCCGCCGTCCGTGATCTCGGCGAGCTCCGCGATCCGAGCCGCGCACGCGTGCTCGTAGCGCGGGTCCGTCGGCTCGGGGAGATCGTCGGGGACGTACAGCGCCGCGCGCTCCTCGAAGGCGAAGGGCGAAGGGACGACGAGCTCGCCGACGTCGGGCGGCGCGCCGAGCCGGCCGCGCGCGAAGTGGAAGCTCGGTCCCGCGCTCGTCGCCGTAGCGAGCGTCGCGCTCGTACAGACGACGCTCGGGATCCGCTCGAACAGCTTCTCCCTGAGGAGCGGACCGAGGTCCACCGGGCTCGCCCCGAGGGACACGTTCCGGTCGCGGGCATCGACCCATGCGACGCCGCCCGCATGGCCGCCTCCGGCGCGGACGAGCGCGCCCGCGGTGGGGTCGTCGTCCTCCCAGTGACGCTCCGGCCCTGCCGAGCTCCGCACGCGCTGGAGATCGGAGAGGAGCTCCGACGCTCGCCGCGCGACGATCCCCATCGCGTCGTCCCGATCGTTCCCGAGAGCGAACGCGTAGAGCGCCTCGAGCGCCATGTCGAGCCGCCCCAGGGCATCGAGACGCGCCGCCGACCAGTCCGCAGAGGCGAGGATGCGCTTCCCCTCGTCCCCCGCCCCGCCTCGAACCGAGGACGGCCCGCTGCGCGCGGACGCCGCGCGACCGGCGCCCTGCCACGAGCGGAAGAACGCCTGGGAGGCGCTCTCGACATCGTCGACGAGACGCATCGAGGCCGAGTCGAGGAGCTTGGCCGACACGATCGCACGTCGCGTGTCACGGACGAGCGAGTCGACCCGGCTCGTCGACACACGGACGCCGAAGAAATCCGTCGCCACGCCCTCGATCTGGTGGGCCTCGTCGAAGACGACCGCGTCGTACGGCGGGAGCGCGCTCGCGTACCCGCCGTTCTTGCCGGTGCGGAGGGCAAGGTCCGCGAAGAACAGGTGGTGGTTCACGACGATGATCTGCGCGCTCGCGGCTTCGCGGCGCATGGTCGTCACGAAGCACTCGTCGTGGTACTTGCAGCCCGCGCCGACACGCGTATCGGTGCCGCTCATGACGTCGCGCCAACCGTTGGCGTTCTCGGCGAGCCCCTCGAGCTCGGAGCGCTCGCCCGTCTCCGTCTCCCGTGCCCAGCGCTCGATCCGGACGAGGTCGGACGTCATCACCTCCGCGCTCCCGAATCGCTCGGACGCGCGGCGCTTGCACAAGTAGTTCGACAAGCCCTTCATGAGGGCCGCCTGGAACGTCACGCCGTGGGCTGCGAGGACCTCGCGGACGAGCGGGAGGTCCTTCGTGAAGATCTGCTCCTGGAGCGCGTGGGTGGCCGTCGCCACGATCACCGTGCGGCCGGAGAGGACGGCCGGCACCAGGTAGGCGAGGGTCTTCCCCGTCCCCGTGCCGGCCTCGACGAAGAGGTGGCGATCGCGCGTGAAGGCCTCGTAGACGGCGCGGGCCATCACGAGCTGCCCCTCGCGATGCTCGTAGCCGGTCATCCGCTCGGAGAGCGGGGAGCCGGGCCCGAGCACGGCGTCGACGTCGGGGAGGCCTCCCTCCATGGGAGGAGCGGGTCTAGCCCCGGGCGGCCGCCGCGTCGAGGTCCGTCGCTTGCTTCTCCGAAGGGCCCGTCCGTTGCTACGATCCGTCCCGTGACTCGTCCCGACGCCGATCGAGAACGCCGAGCGCCTCTCGAGGCGGGCGCGCCGCGCATCGATCGCGACGGCGGCGCGGTGGGGCTCCGCCTCGCAATCGGCAAGGACGGCCTCGGGATCGAGCTCGCCCGCACCGTGCAGGTCGAGTGCCTCGACGTGGTGGAGCTCGTCGTGCGCCTACCGCGCGTTCGCTTTCCCTTCGACGTCACGGGCGGCGTCGCGCGCTTCCGACACAAGCGCGGTGAGCTCGTCCGCGCAGCGATCGAAGTCGACGAGCGTCGGCTCGCCGCGTGGGCCGAACCGAGGCTCCGCGGCCTCGTCGCCACGACCGCGCAGCGCGTGACGGTGCGTCTCCGCGCCGGAGGCGCCACCGTGTCCGTGTCCGCGCGCTCGGACGCGAGCAGCGCGCCGGCGTCGGCCCGTCTCGCCGTCCTCGCCTTCGACGTCGCCGTCGTCCCGGTCCAGGACGACCTCGTCGTCGTCGTCCACGGCGCGCGTGGCGCCAACCTGGGGGAGCCCCCCACGACGCTCGCCCTCCGCGCGATGAGCACGCTCCTCGGGTTCTCGAGGCGCGCCGGGTCGTCCTTCACCGTCTCGCACCCCGCCGGCGTGCTCGCGCGGCGCCTGCTCCCCGACGCCGGCGTGCGCGCTCCCGAGACGGGCGGCGTGGTCCTCTCCGCGACGGGCGCCTCCGCCGGCGTCCTCCTGCTCACGTTCGACAAGGACAGCCTCTCGCCCGCTCCGAGCGACGAGGCCGCGCGCGCCCTCGAGGCCGCCCATCTCGCGCTCGAGGGGGACGAAGCGCGCCTTCGCGGCGATCTCGCCCGCGCGCGGCAGCACGACCTCGACGCCCTCGAGCGTGCGCCACGCCACCCCGAGCTCGCGAGGCGGATCGCGGAGGTCGACAGGCAGGTCGGCGGACGCGCGGAGGCGGCGATCGCGACCCTCCGCAGCGCCGCGGGACAGAGCCACCCCGGTCACGCGCGCGTCGGGCTCCTCCTCGGCGATCTCCTCGTCGAGCAAGGGGACGTCACGTCGGCCGTCGCCGCCCTGCTCGCCGAGGCCGAGCGCGAAGAGTCCGACGCCCTCGCGGCTGCGCTCCTGGCCCGCGCCGCCGAGCTCGCGAGCGATGACTACGACGCGCTCGGCTGGCTCGATCGCGCGATCGCACGGGCACCTCGCGTCCCCGAGCTACGCTGGGAGCGCGCCCGGCGGAGGCTCGCGGCCGGCAGGCTCGACGGGGCCCGCGCGGACGTGCAGGAGCTCGAGGCTCTCGCCGGCAGCGCGCGCGAGCGCCACGACATCCTCCGTCGCGCCGCCGATCTCCACCGCCTCGCCGGCCTCGGCGCCGAGGCTGCGCGGCTCTACGAGCGTGCGCTCCTCTACCGACCCGACGATCCGGACGCGCTCGCCGGCCTCGGCGCCGCGCTGGCCGAAGAGGGCCGCGCCTCGCGTGGCTCGGCCCTCCTCGCCCACGCGATCGAGGCCGCGACCGCGAAGCACCTCCCGACGGCGTGGATGGAGCTCGCGCTCGCGCGCGTCCTCGGCGACAAGCTCGCGGACCTCCCTGCCGCCGTCGCCCGCCTCCGCGCCATTCCCGACGACGCCGGCGAAGCCATCGCCGCCCGCGGTCTCGAGGGCCGCTACCGCGCCGCCCTCGGCGACGCGAGCGGCGCTTCGCTGGCCTTCGCCCGCCTCCGCGAGCGCGCCAGCGAGGACCCTGCGGCCATTCCCTGGCTCCGCGAGGCCGCCCGCTTCGAGACGGACCGCGGCGATCGTCTCGCTGCCCATCGCCACGCCCTCGCCGCCCTCGCCCTCGCCCCCACCGATCCCGATCTCCTCTCCCTCACCCGCACCCTCGCCCCCCACCCCCCCGTGCCCGTGCCCGTGCCCGTGCCCGTGCCCGAAGCCGCTCTCTCCCCCTCCCTCCCGCCCGACGCCGACCCTTCCGTCCTCGAGGCCCGCGTCGAGAGCCTCACCCGCACCCTCCAAGGCGATCCCACGAACGACCCCGTCGTCGACGAGCTCGTCGTCCTCCTCACGCGCCTCGGCCGGAGCATGGATCTCCTCGCGCTCCTCTCCGCCCGCCTCGAGGACGCGCCCGCCGATCGCCGCGCCGCCCTCCTCCCGCGCCACCGCGAAGTCCTCGCGACCCTCGAGAACGACGCGCGCCAAGACGGCCGCGAGGTCGAAGCCGACCTCTTCAAGATGGCACGCGAGATGGCCCACGACGCGAGCTAGAGCGAGCTCCGGCGACGCGCGTCGCGTCGGCTCGTCAGCTCGTCAGCTCGTCAGCGAGGCCCGGACGTCGGAGAGCGCCGCTTCCACCGCGCCTTCGCCGAGCCCGAACGCGACCGCGAGCTTCTCGAGCACGCTCCGCTCGACCTCGCTCACGTCCTCGCTCGCTTGTGCGAGGAGCGCCGCGATGCGCAGGACCTCGCGCGCGTGCTCCGGCCGCGTGAGACCCTCGCTCAGGCGCTTCACGCGCGTCTCGAGGCCATCCTCTACGAGTTGATCCTCGAGGTCACCGACGAGGGCTGCTACGTGTCCCTGCGGGACCGCGCCCCCGCACGCCGCCGTCACGACCCGCTCGAAGGTGCCCTTCTCGACGTCGTCGAAGACGCCGTCCGCCGAAGCGACGAGGTACGCCCCCTCCACGATGGCTTCGAAGAGGAGCGCGGCGTGCGGATCGAAGCCCGTCGGCACCGTCGCCTCGTCGGTCGGGCGAGCGCCGTACGACGCCGCCGCGAGGAGGAGGATGCTGCGGTCGTTGTCGCCGTCGGGAGCCGCCCCACCCCTCGGTGTGCGCGCGACCCTGGCAAGCATGTTGATGCGGTCTTCGCTCTGCATGGTTCTCTCTGCGCGCTCGCCCCGAGCGAGCGCGCGCTCGCTCGCTTCCCGGAGTCTAGTCTTCAGCGGGGCTCGCGGGCGAGCAGGATTTCGACCCGCCCCTCGGCATCCGAGACCGACCTGCCCACCTCCACCGCGCCGCCGTCCGGGAGGGTCGCGAAGACGCGCACGACGGCGTGCGGGATGGGGAGGAAGGCGCTCGCGTTGTTGAGCGTGAACGCGAGCTTCACGGGAGCCGGCACCTCGACGTCGGGGAGGATCGCCTCCTTTCCTCCGATGGCCGTGAGGACGACGACGCGGGGAAAGCCGCTGCCCTCCTGGGGGATGACCGTGAGGTGATAGGCGCCCTGATCGAGGCCTAGGGAGAATCGCCCCTCGCGATCGGTCCGCGTCCGCGCCGGGCGTGGGCGAAGGCGGCGCGGGACGGAAGGGGACGTGGACGGCGTGGCGAGGACGTCCGCGTCGGCGAGCGGTCGTCCGTCCGAGAGCAGAGCGCGGCCGGTCGTGACGGTGGCGAGCGGCGCCGAGTCGATGTTGAGCGCGTAGGCCTCCCCCTCGACGAGCACGGGGATGGTCGTCTTTCCGCGGCCGGTGAGGGGCTCGGGCTCGACCGTCACGGCGTACTCTCCAGGCGGGACCACCGTGGCGAAGAGGCCCGACGCGTCCGTGGTCACCGTCGTCTCGTAGCGGAGGAGCTGCGAGAGGTCGCCCGACGCCTGCATCAGGCGCGTGCTGCGCAGCGAGACCCGGGATGGCACCGCGCGTGGCGTCGCCGCCGGGTCGTCCTCTGGACGCGCGGCGACGAGGCCCGTCACGCGCGTCGGGCGCGGGAGCGACGGGTAGTTGAGCGGACGGAGTCCGGCGCCGCCGATGAGGGTGCTCACGAGGCGCGGCACCGCGATCCAGTCGTCCGGGGGCGAGAGGACCACGTCCACGCCCTCGCGGAGCGCGGCCGCTTCCCCCGCGGCCTGGCCCGAGGTCGCGAGGAGCACCTCGGACTCGATGCCCTCGAGACGCCGGAGCGTCGAGATGCGCTGCTGGTTGACGCTGTCGGCGAGCCAGATCCGCCAGCCGTCTAGCCCCTCCGCGCGGCGCACGAGCGCCACCCGCGACGTGCCCTCCGGATCGTCGAGAGGATGACGCGCGTCTCCGAGCTGCACGTTGCCGGTCTCCGCGAGGATGCGCGCGCCAACGGTCGGGAGCGCATCGGACACCGGCGGAAGGAACGCGTCGAACGGCGGCTGCGGGAAGTACGTCCGCACGTAGGCGCCGGGCGAAACGGGACCGGAATACACGATCTCTTCCGGCGCGTCCGGCGAGGCGGATCGGAACGAGGACGAGAAGAAGGTCGTGTCGAGCGGGAGCCCCAGATCGCTCGCCTCCCGGGTCCCGACGAGAGGTACGAAGCTCACGCGGACCGGCACGCTGACGCTCGTGTCCTCGAGCGGCATCCCCGCCGCCCTCGCCGCGGCGGCGGTGAACGTGTAGCGTCCTGCCGCCTCGAAGGACTGGAGCCGCACGCAGGTCGGCGGCGAGCAGCGCGAGCGCAGGTCGGGCGTCCGGAGCTGCTCGCTCGTGAGCTGGAACGTGAGGCCGGCGACCTCCTCGGAGCTCGTCGGGACGTGAACCACGACGCGGTACGCATACGTGAGGTTCGCCGCGGAGTGCTCGCAGCGACCGGCGTTGCACGTCGCTCTCCCTCTCCCCGGAACGAGCTCTCCGTAGGCGTCGCACGGGTGATCGGGGCACGCGTTCTCGGGCGAGTTCGTCCGCGCCACCCCTTCGACGGTGCCGCATCCGGGCGTGCCGGCGCCGAGCGCGAGGGCCGTCGCGAACGCCGAGGCCGCTCGCCTCACTCGGGACCTCCCTCCGCTCCGGCGTCGCGCGTCGAGAAGGCCGCGTCGGGTCCGGCGTCCAGCGAGGGGCACCCCGCGAGATCGCCCGTGGGGCTGTAGAACCACGTGACGCTGTCGCCGCCGGGCTCCGCGGGCGTGTGGGCTTGCCGCCCGTCCCGGCCGGTGAGCCGCAACGCGACGACCACCTCGAGCGTGTGGCAGCGGTCGAGATCGGTCGGCGGAGTCAGAGGGATCTCGAGCATGCGGAGCCCGTTCTCGATGTTGCTACGTTCGAACGTGCTCGTCTCGACCGGCTGGAGCAACGTCTGCCCGGTGAGCGGGTTGTAGTCGAGGAACACGCTGTACTCGAACTCGACCTGCGGATCGGCGAGCTCGACGGGCACGATGAGCTTCTCCGGATACGTCGCGAGCAGGCGGCTCGAGGTCGGCACGACGCCGCTCTGCACGATGAAGGGACGTCGACGCGGAATGCGTGGCAGATCACCGCCCGGGTCCGCCAGGAGACAGGCGGAGACCGCCGAGACGAAGGCGAACCCGAGGAGCGGGTAGGCGGAAGAGAACCGCTTCACCTCAGACCACCGGGAGGCCGCCCGTCAGCGAGAATCGCTGCGAGGTGGGCGCAGGGAGGTGCCACCGCGCGTCCGCGTACTCCGGGCGAACGGCGAGTCGGAAGAGGTCCGCGAGCGACGGGAGCGCGTTGCAGAGCCGCGAGAGGTCGGCCGGCGTCGCGAGCTCGCGCGCGTCACGCCCCGGGAGCTCGGCGAGGAGCGCGCGCGCGGCGTGTCCGAAATCGCCGGAGAGGAACATCCCGACGCGGCGTCCGCTCTGCTTCGCGCGCTCGAGCACGAGCTCGAAGGGCTCGGCGGCGCACTTCTCGAGGCGCTCGCCGATCCTGCGCTGCGCACGGGGCGTGAGCGTCTGCCAGAGACGGTCGGCGACCGAGGCGCTCAGCTTGTCGAACGGCTTCGCCACGGCGGCAGGACCGAAGGCGCTGACGAGCACACGCCAGAGGAGCGCGCCGTCCTCGTCGGGCAGCCCGATGGGAAGCGCGTTCTCCGGCAGAACCGCGGCGAGCGCCTTGCCGAAGACCCACTTCAGCTCCGTCTCGTCCTTCGGCTCCCCCGTCAGGACCGCGGACGGCGACTCGAGGAAGGCGACGCCGTAGGAGAGCGGGTCTTTCGTCTTCTTGTGGAAGAGCGCGAAGCGTGGCGTGTCGAGGAGGCGGAGCGCCATCTCGTAGAGACGCGAGACCGAGGACGCGGGGCCGGGCTGGACGCGCTCGAGACCGCTCGTCCCATACGTCGCGAGCGGCTTCACGAACTGGCTCTTCGCGCCCTCCCACACGCACGCGAAGACCTCGCCGGCAGGCTCCTGCGAGTGGCGCGCGAGCATGCCCATCATCCCCGGGGAAGGAGACTGCGCCGCGAGCGGCGGGGGCGGGAGCGGCCCCTGCTCGGCGTCGAAGATGCGGAGGACGTGCTCGATCGCATGCACGTAGCTGGAGTTCTGGTCCGCGCGGGCGGCGTCCCGGAGCCGTCCGAGACGCACGACGTCGCCGGGCGCGAGCTCCACGGCGTGTCGGCGCACCTTCACGAGCGCGGGCGAGCGCTGGCGGTCGCCCTGGAGCATGTCGTCGAGGAGATCGGCAGCCGCGAGCGACCCCGCGCGCATCGCGCCCGACAGGAGTCCCTCGGCCTGTTCGCGATCTCCCCGCGCGAGCGCCGCGCGCGCTGCCTCGACGTCGCGGAGGACGGAGGCCGTCGGCGGCGACGAGGGGCGGAGCATCGCGACGAGCGGTGGCGCAGGGGTGGCGTCGAGCGGAGGGGCCGAGGAGCGACGCGGAGCCGGAGGAAGGGACAGCGGCACCGGAGGAGGCGCAGACGAATGGATGGGAGCGGGAGGCACCGACGGCCGCGCCTCTGCCGCCGAGGCCGCGCCGAGATCGAGGGAGAGCGGCGGCGGGCGGCTCGGGACGAGCGGCGGCGCCGAGCGCCGCACGGGGGCAGCCGTCTCAGCCGCCTGGGCCTGCGGGGCCGCGTCATCGAGATCCGACGGGGGCGGAGGCACATCGACTGGCGCGCTCGACGGCGGCCGCGTCCGGAAGCCGCCGAGCTCGGCGCGGAGACGCATCGCGCGCTCCGGCGAGGCCGCAGAGACAGCCTCCCGGAGCGTGCGGTCCGCCTCGATCCTGTCCGCGGGATTCGTCGACTCGAAGAGCGCCCGCGCGAGCTCCGCGAGAACGTCGGCGCGAGCGTCGCCCTCGAGCGCAGGGAGGATCGACCGGAGCAGCTCGCGCATGCTTCCGACATCGCCCTTCGTGCGCGCCGCCGCGGCCTGCCGCCGGAGCGCCTCGACGCGCGTCTCCGGATCGAGCGCGGCCTCCTCCAGCAGCCTCGCCTCCACGTCCGGGCGCCCTGCACGGACGGCGGCGTCGGACGCCGCGAGCGCGACGCGACCGACCCGTCGGAGGCCCAGGAGGTTTCCTTCGAGGGCCTGGACGTAGAAGCGGATCGCCGGCTCCCACGTCCCCTTCGCGGCGGCGCGCTCCGCGAGGCCGAGCGCGATGAGCGGCTGGGCCCCGACCTCGCCGAGCGCGTCGCGGAGCACCGGCTCGCCGGAGCCCCGCACGAGGACGTCGCGAGCCTCGGCGAGGAGGAAGGTGCCGAGGGCGACGTCCTCCGGCGCGAGCCCCGAGCGCGTCGCGCCGAGGACGATCGGAGCGAGCGCGGACACGGTGACACCCGCATCCTCCGCGCCTCCGGCCCCTCGGATCCGATACTCCAGACCCCGCGCGAAGAGCTGCGTCGAGGGGACGTCGGGTGCGAGCCGCGCCGCATCACGCGCTCGCCGGAGCGACGCCTCGGTGTCGCCTGCACGGGCGGCGGCCTGCGCGGCCTCGACGAGCATCTCGCTCCGCGTCCTCGCGTCGTCTGGTGACAGCCGCGAGAGCGCCTCGAGCGCCTCGCCGAGCTCGGTCGGATCGCCCGCGGCGCGGGCGACCTCGATGCGGAGCTCGAGGAGGCTCACCGAGCTCGGGCTCTCGGCGACGAGCTCGCGCACGACCTCGCGCGCGCGCTCGACCTCCGACGCCTGGAGGAGCGCCCGCGCGCGACGGACCGACGCCCCCCGTCGCTCGGAAGGGGCTCCTGTCCGCGCGAGCTCCTCGAGCACGGGGAGCGCGCGGCTCGGCTGGCCGAGACGCTCGTAGAGGTCCGCCAGCCAGCGCAGCGCGCTCGCGTGACCAGGCGTATCGACGAGCACGCGCTCGAGCTCGGCGACCGCGTCGTCGAGGCGCGTGAGGCGCTGCTCGAGGATGGCTGCCCGACGAAGCCGCACCGCGCGGAGCGCCTCCGCCGCTGCGCCCTGCCCCGCGAGCCGCGTGATGCGATCGGCGAGGTGGTCGGCGAGCCGCGCGTAGTCCGATCGCGCGACGAGCAAGGCCTCGATCGCGACGTCGGGCTCGTCGTCGGACGGGTCGGACTGCCAGACCTCGCGCCAGGCGGTCTCGGCGGGCCCGAGCGCACCACGGGCGCCCTCGGCGCGGGCGACGCGCTTCTGGGCCTCGCGCCGCTCGCCTCCGCCGACATGCTCGACCTGGCCGCGCAGCGCCTCGAGCCGCAGATCTTCGCGCTCCGCAGACTCGGCCGTCCGCTCGACGCACGCCCACCGCTCGGCGCTCCCGGCGAGCCGCGCCGACTCGACATACGCGAGCACCGCTCCGTCGGGGTCGCCCTTCGCCTCCTTCGCGCGGCCGAGCTCCTCCCACCTTGCGGCGCGCTCCGCTTCCGGCACGGCCTCGCTCGCCACGGCGAGCTCGACGGCCTCCTCGACGCGCCCGGCCGCTCCGAGCGCAGAGGAGAGCTCGCGATCGACGGACGACCGCTCGCCTTCGGGCGCGAGATCGCGCGCTCGGGAGAGCGCCGCGGCCGCGACCTCGTGCTCACCACGCGCGCGCGCGCGCTCCGCGTGCCGCCGGAGCGCCTCGAAGCGGCGCTCGCGGTCCGCCTTCCGCGCGAAGCGCTCCGCGAGGGCATGGTCCTCGAACGTCCGGAGAGCCTCGTCGGCCTCGGCCACCGCGTCGTCGTCGTCGCCGTCCTTCTCGACGGCCATGACGAGCGCCTTCGCAGCGCGCGCGCCGTCGCCGAGCGCGAGCGCGACGGCGCCGACGAGGCGGAGCAGCGCCACGCCGACGTTCGCGTAGGGCTGCTCGATCGTCCGGAATGCGACGTCGAGGAGCGCCTGGCCTCTCCCGTCGGGCGCGCGCGCGAGCGCCGCCGCGGACGGAACGAGGCGCGCGTACTCGTCGACGTCCGCGTCCGTACCCATCGCTCGCTCGAGCGACGCGATCGCCCACGACGCGTCGCCGAAGAGGTCGAGCGCCATCCGCCCGAAGAGGATCGCGATGCGCGCGCCGTCGGGGCCTTCGAGCTCCTTCGCGAGCGCGTCGCTCGCGCGCGCGAGCCTCACCGCGAGGGCCTCGGCGTCCTCGGGCGCGAAGCCGAGGAGCTCGCGCGCCGACGTCTCGAGCATGCCCATGGTCACCGGCGACGGAACGAGGACCGCTGCGCGGAGGAGGAGGTCGACGCGCTGGCGGATGCCCTCGAGATCGCGGCCTGCGATCTCGGCGGCGCGCAGCAACCAGGCGGCGCGGAGGTGGCTCGACTTCGACAGCTCTGCGACGTGCTCGACGGTACGCACCGCGATCGACCGGCGCTGCGCCTGATCCGACGTACGTCGGAGCAGCTCGAGGGTGGACCCCTCGGAGGGGACCGCGATGAAGGCTTGCGCGGCGTGCTTGAGCGCGAGCATCGCGACGCCCCCGTCCGCGAAGTACCGCGCCGCGCGGTGGTGCGCTGCGCGCCGGCCGAATCGCCCGAGCGCGCGCCGCGCGACGTGGTCGTAGAGCGGAGACATCTCGTGGGCTCGCCCGACGACGCGGGAGGCGCGCTCCGCGAGCTCGAGGGCCTCGGCGTGACCCGCGTGCTTCTCGAGCGCCGTCCGGGCGAGCGACAGCGCGCGAACGGGCTCGTCCGCCTCGAGGGCGGCGCGGGCCGCCTCCGTCGCGATGAGCGCGCAGCGGGGTCGGTCGGTCTCGCGCTCGGCGAGGTCGGCGAGCACGGACGCCGCGTACCCCGCGTCCGCCATCTCGACGAGATCCTTCCGGAGCGTCGCGTAGCCTCGCGCCGAGTCGAGCTGCGCGGCGCGCATCCACGACTGCACGGCGCGAGCGCGATCGTCGGCGAGGTCCCAGAACGCCGCCCCCAGATCACGGAAGACGGCGATCGCGTCGTCGGTCCGGCCCTGATCGAGGGCGAGCTCCGCCGAGACCTCGAGCAGCGACAGCTCGGCGTCGGGCTCGAGCTTCGCGGGGTCGAGCGTGGCGAGCCGCGCTTCGATGCGCGTGAGGTCGACGCCTTCACGCGCTGCTCGCACGTACGCCGAGAGCTCGCGACTCGTGTCGCCGAGCGTCGCGTAGAGGGCCCCGAGCTCGAACATCCCATCGGCGCGCGCGGCCGCCGGCGCGCCCGCTGCGAGCCATCGCTCGAGGAGGAGCGCCTGCAGCGCGTGGTCCCCCGCCTTCCGCGCAGCCTCGGTGACGGCATCCCGGAGCGCGGAGCTCCGCGGACCGAGCACGTCGAGCGCGCGTCTCGCGGCCTCACACGCACGCTCGGCATCGTGCTCGGCGATCGCGCGAAGGCCCGAGCCGATGCGCTCCGCCATCACCTTGGACGGCTCCGGCTGCGGGAGGAGCCAGTCGAGCGCGAGGGCCGCCGCGTCGAGGTCCCCGAGGCGGATCGCGCGCGCCACGAGAGCCTCGACGGCCGTCCCGAAGCCTGGACGGAGCGTGACGGAGCGCTTCGCCCAGGCGATCGCCGCGTCCTTGTCGCCGGACGCCTCGAGAACGTCGGCGAGGCGCGCGCAGAGCTTCGAGGTGGCGTAGCCCGTCTCGATCGCGTGCTCGATCGCCGACGCGGCCACGCGACCCGCCGACGTCGGGACGAGCGCCGCGAGCGTCGCGGCGGTGCGCGGGTCGTCCGGATCCGCGCGCGAGGCGAGCTCGGCGGCTCGCCTCGCCGCCTTCTCGTCCCCTTCCCTCGCGAGCGCGTCGGCCGCGCTCGTCCCGAGCGCGGCTGCCGCCGGCGG
>JALHPN010000043.1 GCA_022842465.1 Polyangiaceae bacterium
CCCCGGGGCGTCGGTCCGAGCGCCGTCCGACGCGGGGAGCGTCGCGTCCCCGACCTCCGACGGCGGCGCGCTCTCGAGGGCGATCCTCGCCGCCGGATCGAAGGCGAGCGCGGCGACGAGGCTGAGACCCGAGACCGCCTCGCTGCACGATGCGGCCGTCACGCGTCGCGCGTCCGAACGCACGCCGCCGCGCACGATCCGCAGATCGCCTACGGTCCCGCCGCGTGTCTCGGCGACGGCGATCTCGATGGTGGCCTCGCCGCCGGCTGGCCCGCTTCCGTCCGCGCGCGCGAGGCGGTCGGACCGCGTGCGGAGGGCGGCCCAGACGCGCGCTTCGTCGGTGCACGACGGGGCGGCAGCGACGCGCACGCGGATCGCGAACGGCGGCTCCGCGACGGCAGGGCGCGTCGTCGCGAGGCTGGTCACGACGGCGAGCATCACGACGATCGTGGTCCGCGCACGCACGGCGGAGGTCTAGCCCAGACCCGCCATCGTGCCACGTCCGCCGGGCGCCGCCGATCGAGGGCGCCAGGCCTCACCCGAGCCGGACGCGTGACGATCATCTCTGGGGGCTCCGCGCGCGTCTCGCGGCACGCATCTGGCGCGACGGATGGACCCGACCGACCTCCCGCGCCATCACCTCGCGCGCGCGACGGAGGCGGGACGCGACCGTGCCCACCGCGAGCCCGAGCTCTTCGGCGACCTCGGCGGCGGTTCGCTCCTCGAGGTCGATGCGGACGATCACGTCCCGCAGCTCCATCGGCAGATCGGCGAGCACCTGCTCGACGAGCGCCGACGTCCGCGCGTCCTCGAGGACCTGGTCCTGGAGAGGCCCTTCGTCGAGCACCTCGAGCGCGGCGTCGTCCGCGGTCTCGCGGAGCCGCGCGATCCGGCGGCGAGCATGCGCCGCGACGTTCAGGACGACACCGAAGAGAAACGCACGCTCTCGCCCTGGCCTGACCGCGCCGAGCTTCTGCGAGACGACGAGGAAGACGTGCTGCGCGGCGTCGTCGACCATCGCCTCGCTCACCCCCGCTCGGCGGAGCGCGCGCGTCACGTACGCGGCGTGCTCGAGGACGAGGGCGTTCGCGTCGCGCCTCGCCTCCGTGTCGCGCGGCATCGCCGGCACCACGTCGCTCGCCGGAGCGCGCGGCGGGAAGCCGGACGTGCGTCGTCGTGCCTTGGCCATCTCCGTGCCATTCCCGCCATCGGCCGGTTCGATCACGGTTTCGACCGTGGCCTTCGCGGGAAAGGCCCGTGTTCTTGCGCTGCGGCGGTTCGGTGATAGAGACCCCGCGTGCGCGCCATCCTGACGGTCTCCTTCGCCCTCGTCCTCGCGGCCTCGTCCGTCGGCTGCACCGGGGCGACGGAGGCCGACGCGTCCGGCGACGCCACCGCCACGGGGGAGGAGGAGCTCGCGTCGCGTGCGTGTCAGACCCGGCGCGAGACCCCGTCCTGCACGACGACGGCGGTGATCGAGCAGGTCTTCATCGGCGAGGTCGACCCGGACGTCATCGGCGACGCGTGCATCGTCTTCGCGCGCGAGCGCGGCGGGAAGCTCCTCGGCCTCGTCGAGGATCCCGGCAGCTGCCTCGCGACGCCGACCCTCGTGGGCAAGGAGGGCGCCCGCGTCCGGTTCCACCGCGGCGACGTGCTCCGCATCTCGCGGCCCTCGCTCCGCAACGGCCTCCGCGCCTTCCGCGCCGACGCGTCCTACTACGATCTCCTCGGGCCCGCGGAGATCGACACGCCCCCGACGCCCTGACCGCCGGACGCGACGGCCATCGACCTGGGCGGCATCCGTGCCCCGTTGACGCGGCAGGCCCGCCGGAGGACGACGGGGCATGCGTCGCATCGTCGTCACCGGGGCGAACAAGGGAATCGGGCTCGCGATCGTCCGCGCCGTCCTCGAGCAGCACGACGATGCGTTCGTCTACCTCGGCTCGCGCGATCCGGAGCGCGGTCGCGCCGCCGCGCGCGCGCTGAGCGAGGAGCACCCCGGCTGGGAGGCGCGGCTCGAGGTCCTCGCGCTCGACGTCACGCGCGATTCGTCGGTGTCGGCGGCGGCGGCGCGCGTGGCCGAGAGCTCCGACGGCGAGAAGCTCTACGGGGTCGTCAACAACGCGGGCATCGCCGCCGAGGCTGGCCTCCGCGCGGTGATCGACGTGAACGTCCTCGGCGTCCGTCGCGTCTGCGAAGCGTTCGCCCCGCTCCTCCAGTCGGAGGGTCGTGTCGTGGTCGTCACCTCGGCGGCGGGGCCGAGCTTCGTGGCGCGCTGCAGCGAGGACATGCAGCGCTTCTTCCTCGACGACGGGCACGACTGGCCGCGCCTCGAGGGCTTCGTCGAGGCGTGTCTCGCCATCGACGGCGACCCGTCTGCCTTCGCCGCCAGGGGCCTCGCCGACGGCGCGCCCTACGGCCTCTCGAAGGCGCTCGCGAACACGTACACCCGCGCGTTCGCGCGCCGGCACCCGGAGCTCCGCGTCAACGCGTGCACGCCGGGCTTCATCGAGACGGACCTGACCCGCCACTACGCGGCGTCGCAGAACAAGTCGCCCGCCGAGCTCGGGATGAAGCCGCCGGCGGAGGGGGTGACGGCCCCCCTCCACCTGCTGTTCGGCGCGCTCGAGGGCAACGGTCGCTATTACGGGAGCGACGCGCAGCGGAGCCCGCTCGATCGTTACCGGAGCCCCGGGAGCCCGCCGTACACCGGCGCGTGAGCGCGGGCCTTCGCCTCAGTCGTCGACGAGATCGGCGCGCGAGGTGCACTTCCCCGGGCCGGTGCGGCCGCTGTTGAAGTCCTTCACCGGGACGGCAGCCTTCACGAACGTCTTGCGGAGAGCGTTGTCGGCGTCGACCTGGGCCGGCGTGTAGCGCTGGAAGAGGGCCGTCGCGGCGTCGAAGGCCGCACGCTCACGATCGCTGGTCCGCGCGCCGTTCAGCATGTTCAGCTCCATCGCGACGTAGGCTCGCGCGAGCGTCCAGTAGGAGTTGCCCTGGATCGGCCGGGAGATCGCCTCGAGGTAGGTCCCTCCACTCTGGAAGAAGAGGCTGTTCTCCCCTGCCGTGCCGATGCGGTCCCACGCGGGGTTGTACCGGCGCGGGCGGAGCTGGCTGTGGTTCTTCCAGTAGCCTGCGCCGAGGGTGCAGCCGGGGCTGCACTGGACCTCGCCTTGGACCGTCCAGCTCGCGCTGCCGGTCGCCCCCGTGTCGAACCCCACGTACGTCGCGGCGGTCGTCACGCCGAAGGCGCCGCACGCGAAGGGGCCGACGACGTTTGCGAAGTTGAACGTGACCTCGCCCTGCTCGACGCACACGTTGCCGAGGAAGTGATCGTTGTACGGCGAAGCCTCGTCACGGACCTTGATGCAGCGGTCGAGCGTGGCGGTGGACGTCGTGTGGGAGCCGAAGCTCGCGACGACCTCGCGCGTGGCGACCAAGAGGCCGTGCGAGACGGAGCCGCCGCCGACCACGTTGCGATCCGAGGTGTCGGGCACGTCCGCGCGGAACGCGCACTCGAGCATCGTGAAGGGCGCCATCTCGAACGGTAGCGCCTTGGGGCACGTGATCGCCGCGTCGAGCGTCCCGACCCTCGTCGTGAGCGCATCGACGGTGACGGTGCTCGGGCTGAGGTTGCGGACGAAGAGCGGTCCGCCGATGTACTGGCCCGCCGACGTCGTCACGCCCGGGCTCACCTTCACCTCGTAGGCGACGGCCTCCTCCTGCCCTTCGGCGAGCACCATCCGCTCCGTGGGGCCGGTCTTGGTGATCGTCCAGCTCGGCTTCTCGGCGTTGAAGGCGCGCGGGCTCGGCTGGACGCGGAGCTCGTAGTCGTAGCAGAACGTGACCTCCTCCGGCGGGCTCGGGGCGCCGTCGGTGGTCGGACCGTGGAGGCTCGGGTAGGCGTCCTGCCCTTCGGGCATGTCCCACATGAGCGTGCGCGTGCCGTTCGAGACGAGGACGCCCTTGATCTTCAGGGTCGCGTTGTTGAAGTAGAAGATCGTGTTCGTGTCGTCGTAGTAGGTGACGTCGAGCGTGTTCTGCGCGTCGAGCGCGTAGCGCCCACCCGCGACGGGCCCCGGGATGGTGAGCTGCTGGCGTCCGAGGCCGAGCTGCTCGCACGTCGTCCCGCGCGGGACGAGCCCGAGCTCGTCGGCGACCTGCCCCGTCTGCTCGGGGGCGTCCTCCTTGGGCGTGCCTCCCGCGCAGGCTGCGAGAAGAACCAGAACCGCCGGCAAGAACATCTTCGTGGTCGACATGGGGATGGCGCTCTCCTCCTCCGAGTTCAAGAGGCGAAGACGTGCACGTTCCCTGCCGAGCGCCGCTCGGGCGCCGCGAACGCGCTCTCTCGCGATGGGACGAGGGATTCGCGCCGGTCGGCCTCGCGCGCGACGCTCGACCGGGGCACCGCCGGATCGCCGGCACGCGTGGGCGTGATCCGGTCGGCGCGCCGACCAGGCCTCCGTCGCGTCACGCCCCCCAGCGCTCGGTGAGGTCGACGACCCAGGACCTCACCCCCGACGTGCGCTGGTAGAAGTCGCGGTCGTCGGAGGGCGTCTTCGCGAAGAAGTAGAAGGAGTAGACCGCCTTCACGCGGCCGCCGCAGAGGAGCGGGCTCCCGGAGTCGCCGCGCGCCGGCTCTCCGTCCACGGCGCGCACCTCCAGGTGGTCACGGCTCGTCAGGGCGGCGATCCGGACGCGCGCCGTGCGCTTGCGGAGACCGCGAATCGAGCCGCCCTCCCGATCCGCGCCGTAGCCGACGATGGTGCAGCGCTCGTCCGTCTCGGGCGGATCGCGGTCGAGCACGAGCGGCTCGGCGCTCGCGGGCGCGGCGAGGCGGACGAGGGCGACGTCGTCCTCGTAGCGCCGGCGGAGGCCGTCGAGGGAGGTCGCGTCGCCTCGGGACGCGTCGAAGCCCGGGTAGACCGCGGCGCCGTTCACGTCGATGCGCGTGAAGCCTCGGAGCTCGGACGCCGACGTCGGCACGTCCGTCACGGCCGCGCCGGAGCCCGTGAAGAAGCCGTCGGGTAGCCTGCGCCCGTCGATGCAGTGGGCGGCCGTCATCACGACCCGCGGCGCCAGGAGGAACGCGCTGCAGAAGGTGCCCTCCCGGAACCAGATCAAGGCGCCCATCGCCGGGAACGCATCGGTGGGGGCGCCGCCGACGACGGCAGAGGCGGCGGAGTCGACCGTGACGCCCGACGCCTCCTCCTCCGCGGAGGCGACGCAGCCGGCGAGCGAGACGAGCGAGACGAGGGAGAGGAGGAGCGAGACGGTCGGGCGCGTGGGCACGATCGCCGTCGACGCAAGCGCGGGGCCGCCGCTTGGTCACGTGCTTCCGCGCCGTTGCGCGCGATCGCGTGTCCACGCGCGTGGACAGTGAGGTCTCGGGTGGACGACGGTTCAGGGAAGCACGCCCCGGCACGCGCCGAAGAACGCGGCTGCGGAGCTGCTCGTCATGATGGCCTCGCAGATCGACACACAGTAAGGGGAGTCCTTCCGGTTCTCGCAGCACGTGTTCACGGCGTTGATGAGCGGGTAGGCCCCGTTGATGCCCTGCATGCAGGCCGCCTTCGCCTGGTGCTGCTCGAAGCAGCCGAGCACGGTCGCGTCGACGGCGGTGGTCGCCTTCTGCTCGCACGCGCGGACGCATCCGCCGCAGTTCTCGTTCTGCGCGCCGGAGAAGCCGATCGCCGCGAGCTGCGGCTTCAGCGTCGGGCCCACCGTGCCGTTCTCGACGGCGCAGTCGCCGAAGAGCTGACAGGCCTTGTCGCAGCCGGTGCGGGAGGTTGGGCCGCACACCACCTCGAACCCCTCGGGTCCCGCGTACGGCGTGTCCGTGCACGTCGCCTTCGCGCCCGCCGGGACCGCCGGCGCGACGTCGGGGCTGCCCTTGCCGGAGAGGCCCTTCGGATGCGCGAGCAGCTGGTCGGCGAACCAGCCGTTCAGGCCGGAGAGCCACGCGTGGCCGATGTTCGCGCCCTTGCAGTTCACCTCCGCGACGTTCGCCTCCGCGTCGTAGAACTTCGACGCGAGCGAGGCCTCGGTGACGAAGTTGAAGCCGCCGACGGACACCCCCCCTGCGCTGCCCGAGTAGCGATCGTTGTCGCCGCCCCACGTGACGATGACGAACATCGGATCGAGGGGCTGCGGCGGCGCCGGCGACGTGAGCGAGAAGACACCGGAGGCCGGGATCCCGCCGGCGAGGAGCTGCGAGCGCCGCTGGAGGACGTAGTTCGTGAAGATGCCGCCGGCCGAGTGACCGCCGACGTAGATGCGGTTCTTGTCGATCGGGACGTGCGCCGCGGTGCACTTGACGAGGCTGTCGAAGTACTCGAGGTCCTTGTTCGGGTCGTTCTCCTTGCCGGGCTGACGGAGGCCGTCCCAGATGGGCCATGCCTCCCCGTTCCCGGCGCTCGACGGGGCGAGCACGACGAACCCGCGTGCGGCGAAGTCCTCGAGCTTCGCCCTGGCGCTGAAGGCCTCGCCGTCCTCTCCCGTGCCGTTGAACGCGACGAAGAGGGGCCGCGGCGTGCTCGTGTCGTCGGGGAGGTGGAGGACGAAGTCTCGGTCCTGACCGGCGACGGCGTAGCCGGCGTTGAGACCTGCGTTCGGCGCCTTTGCCCGGAACGCGGGCGCGCAGTCGGTCTCTGCGTTCGCTTCGAGGGCGACCGCAGGGACGTCCTCCGGCACCGTGGGGACGGCGGGGGCGTCGGGCGTCGGCGCGGCAGGCTCCGTGCTCTCGTTCGACGTCTTGGTCGAGCACGCGACGGCGAGGACGAGCGCCGCCGGCGTGAGCGCGACCGCGAGCCTGCTTCGCATGGCGGGGCTCAGCGACAGACCGCGGCGACGTCGGCGCAGCAGCCCTCGCCGTTGGTCGCGCAGCGTGCGTCGCAGAAGCAGCCGCCCGGGGCCATTCCGCCGCACTGACCCTCGCAGCTGACCTCGCGCGAGATCTGGGTCACCGGCGTCGGATCCGGGATGGCGCGGGTCGAGCGCGTCACCGCCGAGACGTGGACGCCGTGGCCCTCGTACTGGAAGGAGACGAGGCCCGAGCGGCGGCCGAGCGCGGAGATGTGGAAGAGGCTCGGCGGGACGAAGAGGCCCTCGCCCGTGTCGCCGCGGGGGCCGCTCACGACGCGCGCCTGGGCGAGCAGGGGCTCGATCGCGGCGCGGAACTCGGCATAGGAGCCGTACGAGCGGCCGACCGCAGCGACGATGCCGTCGTAGAGCTGGTCGACGGCCGCGCGGCGCGGGTCGCCGTCGGGGAGCTCGTTCAGCTTCATCTGCTCGAGGAGGCCCGGCTTCATCGCGGCGAGGAGGCCGGCCTGGGCGGGCGCGAGCGCCTCGCCGAACTTCTCGCGCGGCAGGTGGGTGCGGAGGAACTCCTCGAGGATGTCCGAGGCGGTCATCGGCTGGAGCGCGAGCTTCTCGGCCTCGCCCGCCGGACCGTAGGAGGGCGCAGGCTTGAGACCGGCGGGGGCCACCGTGAGGTCACGAACGAGGCTCACGCGCTCGTTGGCGTTCAAGGTCGTGAAGCTCGAGGCCTCGCCCGCGTTGTGCTTCGCGATGGCGTCCTGGAACTTCGTCCACTCCTCCGCGCCGACGAGCGGGATCATGTGGGCGTCGTTGAGGGGGACGATGAGGCCGGCGCTGAAGGCGAGGAACGCGAGCTCCGCGCAGTAGACCTCGTTCGCGGCGTCCTTGAACCAGGCCTTCGCCTCGGCGTTGCCGTTGAACGCGAGGACCATGTTCTTGACGTACTCGCGCACGCGCTCGGGGTTGCGGGCGCCGAGCGGGTCGCCGCCGTTGTAGTCGCCGGGGAAGTTCGTCACCGCGTTGAACGCGAGGAGCATCGTGCGGACGTTCGCCTCGAACGCCTTCTTCTGCGCGGTGTCGAGGTACGACGGGTAGACCGGCTTGAGGAAGACCATGGCGTACTTCTGGTCGCCGAAGAAGCCTTCCTCGTAGTTCTGCGGGTTGTTGATCGTGATCGCGCCGTTCCATTCGTCTCGCTTCACGCCGACGACGATCTCGATGTGCGTGTCCTGGAGCTTGAAGTGCTCCTTGAGCGCGCCGGGCGACGCCGCGTTGAGGTCGAGGACCGGGAACTCGGAGCGATGGTGCTTCACGGCGATCCCGAGCTCACCGGGCTTGTAGACCTGACCGATGATCGCGTCGCCGCGCGAGAGCCGCCCGCCGGTCGCCGTCCGGTTGTTGTCGACGTTCGAGTACGGGATGACGTTGACGGTCTTGCCGAAGAGGTGCGTCGCCGCCGGGACCGTCTTGTCGCCGATCTTCACCGCGACGGTGTACGCCTCCTCGGGCGTCCGGAAGGTCGTGTTGTAGATCCGGTTGTAGGCGGCGAAGTCGATCTGGTACGGCGTCTTCTTCGTGAAGGCGGCGGACTCGTCTTCGATCTCGTCGGCCTCCGTCTCCGCGGCGCAGCCGGCGGCGAGGGGAGCAGCGGCGAGGGCCGCGAGGGCGAGGCGGAGGATCCAGCGAGCCTTCATGATCGTTCTCCAAGGGCTGCCCGGGTGGGAAGGTGAGCAGCGATGTGCCCTCCTCACGCACATGGCGTACCGCGATCTGGATCGCTCGAAGTGCTCGGGATGACTGGAGTCGACCGCGCGGAAGTTGGTCAGCCTGCGTACCAGCGTCCGCATCGAGGCTGATCCAGGGGCGGCGCGCTCACGCCGGATCGGTGAGATAGCGGCGGCGCAGATGGCGGAGCAGCGCGTCGACGTCTAGACCTCGCCCGGTCGCGCGCCTGAGGATCTCGTTCGTGTCGTAGCGCGCGCCGTGCTGGTGGACGTGCTCCCGCGCGTAGGCGCGGAGCGTGGTGAGCTCCCCCTTCGCGAGCTCGGACGGGATCGTCGGATGGGCCGCGACCGCCGCCGCGAACAGCTGCGCGGCGGCGATCGCGCCGATCGTGTAGCTCGGGAAGTACCCGAACGCGCCCGTCGGCCAGTGCACGTCCTGGAGGCACCCGTCGCGGTCGGTCTCCGGCCGGATGCCGACCACGCGCGCCATCGTGTCCCGGAAGGCGCCAGGGAGATCCTTCACCGCGAGGTCGCCGGAGAGGAGCGCGCGCTCGAGGGTGAAGCGCACGAGGATGTGCAGCGGGTAGGTCGCCTCGTCCGCTTCGACGCGGACGAGGCTCCGGGCGACGTGCAGCGCGTGGCGCGCGAGCGACGCGCGGGTCAGGGCGCCGGGAGCGAGCCCGAGGTGCTCGGTGGCGGCGTCCGTCAGCCACCCGAGGAACTCCGGCGTGCGGGCCGCCTGCATCTCCATGAGGAGCGACTGGCTCTCGTGGAGGCCCATCCCCGGCACGCTCCCCACGGGCTGCCGCGTCCACGCGCGTGGGAGGCCGAGCTCGTAGAGGGCGTGCCCGGTCTCGTGGACGACGCCGAGGACGCTCGAGAGGAAATCGCGCTCGTCGTAGCGGGTCGTCATCCGCACGTCCTCCGCGGCACCTCCGCAGAACGGATGGACGCTCACGTCGAGGCGGCCGCGCGTGAAGTCGAAGCCCATGCGCTCGGCGAGGTGGCGCCCGAGCGCCGCCTGGCGGTCGATCGCGAAGGGCCCGACGAGATCCGGCGCCTGGGGGGCGCGCGCCTGGGCCTCCACGATGGCGTCGACGAGCGGAGGGAGCTCGCGCTCGAGCCGCGCGAAGAGCGGCGTGAGGGACGCCTCGCGCGCGCCGGGCTCGTACTCGTCCGCGAGCGCGTCGTAGACGGAGAGCCCCGAGGCCGCCGCCTTGGCCTCGCCGACGCGGCGGGTGAGGCTCACCACCTCGGTGAGCTGCGGGAGGAGGCTCGCGAAGTCGTCGTCGCGGCGGGCGGCGCGCCAAGCGAGCTCGCAGCTCGAGGTGGCGCGCGCGCGGGCCTCCACGAGATCGGCGGGGACGGCGGCGGCGTGCACCCACGCGCGTCGCATCGCGGCGAGGTTCGCGCGCTCCCAGGCGTCCTCGGGCGGCGCGGCCTCCGCGTCGGCGAGCAGCGACGCCATGTCGGCCGCGGAGACCGCCTCGTGGGCGAGGAGCCGCAGCGTCCCGAGCTGCGCGGCGCGGAGATCGCCTCCCCCGTCCGGCATCATCGACTGCGCGTCCCACTCGAGGAGGTCGGCGGAGCTCCGGAGGAGATAGTGACGATCGAAGCGGCGGTAGAGCTCCTTGTACGCGGACATGGGCCCAGTCTATGCGGTCGCCCTTCCTCGAGCACGGGGAGCGAGATTTCCTTCAACGCCGCTCGGGTCCCGGTGTTAACCGGCGATGATGGGCCAGCTCGTGCCGCTCCGAGAGCCAAGCAAGGCGCCGGCCGAGAGGCTGGAGGACCACTCCGACGAGGAGTTGATGGCCCTCGTGCGCCTGGGCGCGCGGGCGGCCTTCCGGGTGCTCGTCGTACGGCACGCGGAGAGGGTGGCCGGCTTCTGCGCGCGCGTGAGCGGGGATCGCGCCGCCGCGCCCGAGGTCGCGCAGGAGGTCTGGCTCGCGATCTGGAACGGGCGCGACCGCTGGGAGCCGCGCTCGACGTTCCGCTCGTACCTCTACACGGTCGCGTTCGCGCGGGCGCGGAACCACGCGCGCTCGCGCCGGCGGATGGCCGCGGTGTTCTCCCCCGAGCCGCTGGAGGCGGACGCCGCCCTCGGAGGGGGAAAGCCGGCGATCGATCGCCTTCTCGAGCGCGAGCGCCGTGAGCGCGTCTTCCAGGCGGTGAGCGAGCTCCCCGAGGCGATGCGCGAGGCGGTGATCCTGCGCTTCGCCTTCGACCTCTCGTACGAGGCGATGGAAACGACCCTCGCCGCGAGCGCGTCGACGCTGAGGTCGCGCGTGCACCATGCGCTCGCACGTCTCGCGGAGCGACTCGGAAAGGAACGCCGATGATTTGTCCGGAACACGATGTCCTGATCGCGCTCGGCGACGGCGAGCTCCCCGAGAGCCAGGCGCGAAACGTTCGCGCGCACGCCGCCGAATGCACGCGCTGTCGGCTCGCGCTGTCGGAGCTCGCCACCCTGACGGGGGACCTCCGCGCGCCGGTGCCCGGGGCGCTCGGTCGGCGGAGCGCGGAGGCGTTCGCCGACGACGTGCTCGCGAAGCTCGACGCGCCCGTGAGCTCGCCGCGCCGGAGCGTCCCGCGGTGGGTCTCTGCGCTCGCCTTCGCGGCCGCCCTTCCGCTCGCCTTGACCGTCGCGTCGCGACTGGTATCGACGTCCCCCGGCCAGGAGTGGACCGCGCGGGGAGGGGCGTCGGGCGCACCGGCGACGACGCGCACGCTCGTCCGGTTCGGGCGCGTGTCGGGGACCACGTTCGAGCCGATCGCCGAGGGGGCGAGGCTCGACGCCGACGCGCTCCTCACCGCGGAGATCGGCGGCACGGAGGGCCCGCCCCGGTACATGCTCGCCTTCCTCGTCGACGCAGCGGGCGACCGCCACTGGATCGCGCCGTCGTACGAGCCTGGCGCGCCGCCCCCGTCGTCGCTCGCCTTGCCGGTCACGGTCGCGCCGCGCGTCCTAGGCTCGATGGTGCGCCTCGACCGGCCGGCGTCCGGACCTGCCCGGCTCGTCGCGATCGTGCTCGAGCGGAGCGAGAGCGTCGAGCACGTCGAGCAAGCTCGGCTCGAGGAGCTCTCCCCCGAGCACCTCGGGGCGCGGTATCCCGGAGCCCTCGTCGTCACCACCCGCGTGGAGATCCCGTGATGCCTCGTCTCGTCGCGATCCTGTCGGTCCTCGTCCTCGTGCTCTTCGCGCCGGCGCTCGCGTGGGCGACGGAGGCGCGGCTCGCGATCGTCGTCGGCAACAACGGCAGCGCGACGCTCGGCCGCGCCGAGCTGCGCTACGCCGACGACGACGCGGCCAAGTATGCCGGGCTCTTCGCAGGTGCGAGCCCCGGCGACGGCGACGTGGAGCTCCTCGCTCGCTTCGACGCCGACACCGCGCGTCTCTTCCCCGCGCGCGCGAAGCAGTCGGCTCCTCCTACGCGCGCCGCCCTCGACGCCGCGGTGACGCGTATCGCAGCACGCGCGCAGGCCGCTCAGCAGCGCGGCGAGCGCGTCGTCTTCACCTTCGTGTTCGCCGGCCACGGTGACGTCGAGAGCGGTCGCGGGTTCCTCGAGCTCGAGGACGGCCGCTTCTTCCGCGAGGACCTCGAGGCCTTGCTCGCTCGGATCCCCGCCGCGCGCGCGCACGTCCTGCTCGACGCGTGCAACTCGGTCTACATGCTCGTCGCGCGCAAGCCCGGCGGCACCAGGTTCACGACGCCGGAGGAGGTGCAGCGCTCGATGGCGGCGCGCCTCGCGCACGTGGGGACGTTCGTCTCGACGAGCGCGGACGCGCAGGTGTACGAGTGGTCGCGGATCGAGAGCGGCGTCTTCTCGCACAGCGTCCGCTCCGGCCTCTCCGGCGCCGCGGACCTCGACGGCGACGGCAAGATCACCTACGGCGAGCTCCGCGCGTTCGTCCGCATCGCGGCGGAAGGCGTCCCGAACGTTCGCTTCCGTCCGCGTCTCTACGCTCGGGGCCCGGGAGGTCGCGACGACGAGGTGGTGTTCGAGCCGCGCGCGGCCGGCGAGGGCCGGAAGCTCGTGATCGCGCCCGCGGCCGAGCGGCGGGTGACGGTGCTCGACGCGAACGAGGTGCCGCTCGTCGACGTGAAGGTCGAGCGCGGGTTCGGGACCAGCGTGTACGTCCCTGCCTCCGGCGGCGCCGAGGTGACCGAGACCTTCACGCTCGTCGAGCAGGAGGACGGTCGACCCGAGCGGCGCGCCTTGCTCACGCGGTCGTCCGATGTCCTCGCGTTCCGCGCCGAGGTGCCCGAGACGCTCGCGGCGCGCGCCGCGGGGCGCCCGTTCGATCTCCTCTTCGCCGCCCCGTTCGGTCCACGCGCCGTTGCGGCCCTCCCTGCCGAAGCAGCGGAGGCGGACGTCTACGGCGTGTCCACCGAGGACCGTCAGCGCATGAAGCGCTTGCTCGACGCCGCGGCGGGGAGCAGCCGCGATCAGCGTCTGACCGAAGGCTTCGCTTCTCTCGGTCTCGCGGTGACCGCGTTCGGCATCGGCACCGCGGCGTGGGTCACGCCGTCGGATCCCGATGTGCGGACGACGAAGGACGTGGTCGGCGGAGTCTTCATGGGGCTCGGTACGATCGGGCTCCTCGGCTCCCTCCAGCTCCTCACACCGAGCGACATGGAGCAGCGGCGCGACGCCTATGTCGCGTCCCTCCGCGGCCGCCCGGAGGCGCTCGACCTCGCCGTCCGCGACGCCGAGCGCGAGCTCTTCGAGCGCGCCGTCGTCGCGCGGCGGGAGCGCATCGCGGAGGGCGTCGGGAACTTCGTCCTCGGCGCGCTCGAGATCGGCGGCGGCATCACGCTCGCGCTGGCGACGGACGACTCGAGCCTCCACTGGCTCGCCGGCGGCCTCGTGGCGGCGGGGGTCGGGTCGGGCATCGTGGGGGTCGGCCGTCTCTCCGCGCGCAGCGAGGACGAGCGGATCGTCGATCTCTGGCGGACCGAGCGCGCGCTCTCGCCGTCGTCGCCGCGGACGTCCTTCCGGCTCGTGCCCCGCGTGGGGCTCGGCTCGCTCGGTCTCTCTGGCTCGTTCTAGGCAATCCCTCCTCACGAGGTGCTCCGTGCGTCATGAATTTCGGTCGAAGGCACCGAGGCGTCTCCTCGTGCCCGCAGTCATCGTCGTCGTCGCCGCGCGCGGAGAAGCCGCATGAGGGCCGTCGTCTACGAGCGATACGGGGCGCCGGAGGTGCTCGAGCTCCGCGATCTCCCGCGCCCGACTCCGACGCGGCGCGAGGTGCTCATCAAGGTCCGCGCCACGAGCGTGACCACCGCGGACGTCCGCCTCCGCGCCCTCGACGTGCCGTCGGGCTTCGGCCTCCTCGCGCGTCTCGCGTTCGGCGTCTTCCGGCCCCGGCAGCCCATCCTCGGCGTGGCCGTCGCCGGGATCGTCACGGCGGTCGGCGACGAGGTGACCCGCTTCGCCGTCGGGGACGCGGTCTTCGGGATCAGCGGGACGCGCCTCGGCGGCTACAGCGAGTACCGCGCTCTCCCGGAGGACAGCGCACTGGCGGAGATCCCCGACGGTCTCGGCTTCGAGGAGGCCGCCGCGCTCCCCTTCGGCGGCACGACTGCGATCGACTTCTTGCGCCGCGCGGCGATCCGACCCGACGAGCGCGTGCTCGTGGTCGGGGCGTCCGGAGAGGTGGGCTCCGCGACGGTGCAGCTCGCGAAGCACTTCGGGGCGCACGTCACCGGGGTGTCGAGCACTCCCAACCTCGATCTCGTCCGCTCCCTCGGCGCCGACGAGGTCCTCGACTACACGCGGGTCGATCTCGACCGGCACACGGGGACCTACGACGTCGTCGTCGACACCGTGGGCTCGCTGCCGTTCGCGCGATGGCTGGGCATGCTCGAGGACGGCGGCCGTCTCCTGCTCCTCGCGCCGCGGCTATGGGAGATGCTCGCGGCGCCCTGGGTGGCGGCGACCACGACCAAACGGATCATCGCCGGGCCCGCGCGGGAGCGCGCGGAGGACCTGCGACTCCTCGCCGATCTCGCGTCGAGGAGGGAGCTCGCGCCGGTGATCGATCGCATCTACGCGCTCGACGAGATGGCCTCGGCGCACGCGTACGTCGAATCGAAGCGCAAGCGCGGGAGCGTGATCGTCACGCTCGGCCGCCGATAGGAGAACAAGAATGGACGTCATCCGACCTTCGAGCTCACTTCGCCTCATCGTCCTCGGATGCGCCCTGACGCTCGGCGCGTGTGACGACGACGAGGTCGCGTCGCCGCCGGGAGCAGACGGCGGCACCGCGAGCCCGCCTGCCAGCGCGGACGCGATCACGGAGAGCGTGCTCGCGGCGTGCCCTTCGGCGACGACGATGATCCAGAGCGTCGAGTGGCCGAGCTGCCTCGCTGGCCGGCGCGTCACCGGGACGGAGCCGTTCACGAACGCGCCCTGTGAGCTCCGCATCGGGGCCGACGGCCGTTTCGACTACCTTCGCGCGGGCGCCGTCGCCTTCACGGTCCCCGAGCGGAGCGGCTGGCGGGCGGCGACCGGAACGTACAAGAACGAGGTCAGCGCCGGTCGCCGCATCTTCCTCGCCGGCCTCGCGCCCGACCTCCCTGCGATGGCAGGGCAGCCGCGGGTCACGAACGTGAACCTCTCGTTCTTCTCCGTCGCCGGCCAGGACGAGACGGTCGAGATCCAGTACCTCGACGCGAACCTGGCCCGGCAGACGTCGACGTGCAGGGTCGACGTCCTGTGAGCTCCGGCGGTCAGCCTGCGATGTAGCCGACGAGGATCGACGCGCCGAGAAGGAGGAGGCAGACGACGATGCCGAGGAGCCACGGCGTGATCGAGCCGCTCGTCGCGACGGGCTCCGAGCGACGTCCGTCCGTCCGCGGTGGCGCCGCGGGAGGAGCGGGCGCCGGGAGCCGCATCCCGGCGTTCGGCTCCTCGACCGACGGATCCGCGTCGGTGAGCACCGCGTCCGCGAGGAGCGGGCTCATCGAGCCGATCTTCTGGGTCGGCGCGTGTCGGCCGTCGTTGCTCACTGCGGCGCTCTCCTTACCACGCCGCGCGCCGTCCGCCATCCCGCGCGCGGTCTCGCGCGGACCGTGGATCCTAGGCCCGGGAGGACTTATGCTGGCATCGTGGGTCATCTCGACCGGAGAGCGCAGAGGGAGCGGGCCCGGTGAAGCTTCCGACGGAGCTCTTCGCGGCCGTACTGGACGCCGCGCCGGATGCCGTCCTCGTCGTCGACGAGCGGTCGACGATCGTCTTCGCGAGCCAGGCTGTCGCCACCGTCTTCGGCCATGTGCCGAGCACCCTCGTCGGTCAGCCGATCGAGGTGCTCGTACCCGCCGCGAGCCGCGAGCGCCATCGCGGCTACCGTGACGCCCACGCGAGCGACACGTCGCCTCGACCCATGGGCGCCCGCCTCGACATCTTCGGTCAGCGCGCCGACGGAACGGAGGTCCCGCTCGACGTGAGCCTGAGCCCGATCCGGTCGTCCGCGGGCCGCTTCACGATCTGCATCGCGCGGGACGTGACGGAGCGACGCGCCCTCGAGCAGAAGCTGCGCCAGCTCAGCTATCGGGACTCGCTGACCGGCCTCTACAGCCGCGCGTTCTTCGATACGGAGCTCGCCCGCCTCGACGGCTCGCGCCTCCTGCCGGTCACGTGCTTCGTCTTCGACGTCGACTACCTGAAGCAGGTGAACGACAGCGACGGTCACATGGCCGGCGACCAGCTCCTCTGCCGCGCGGCCGACGTGCTTCGACGCTGCTTCCGGAGCGAGGACATCATCGCGCGCGTGGGCGGCGACGAGTTCGCGACGCTCCTTCCGAAGGTGGGCGCGGAGGAGGCCGAGGCGCTCGGGCGTCGGCTCGGCGAGCTGCTCGCGCATGACGCCGCTGGGGTCAGCCTGAGCTACGGCTTCGCGATCGCCGAGCGGCCTCCGCTCGCCGATGCCGTCCGCGAGGCCGACCGTCGGATGTACGAGCAGAAGCGCGCGTCGCGCCGCAGCACGCCGGCGTGAACCAGCACGTGGCACCATCGATGCACGCGAGCGCATCGGAGGTCTCCTCGTGGGCATCGTGCGCGACCCTCGGATCATCGTGGCAGCGCTCGTCGCGACCTCGTGCGTGCCGTCCGGCGACGAGCGTTCGTGGACGGATGAGGCGCGCGTCGTCGTCGCGCCCGACACCACGCCACGAGCTGAGCCGCACCTGCGCGTGCGAAGCGTCGCGCATGCCGCGCCGGTCGCTCGCCGCCCCACGCCGACGCGTGCAGGTCGCGAGCGCGAGCCGGTCACCTCGACGTTCGTCGTTCCGTCGATCGCGCCCTTCGGTGGAGCCCGACCCGCGCTACCTCTCGTGGTCTCCCCGCCCGTCTCGATCCTGCCTGCTGCGCCGGCGACGATGGCTCCGCTCGTGATCCGCGGTACCCCCGCGGCGCCGCAGGGGTACAGCGGCTCGGCCGCGACGAACGTCGCACCGGCGGGCCCCGGGTCGACCTCGGGGAGCTCGCTGCCGAGCGCGCTCGGGAACACGCCCCGCCCGTGAGCGCCGCGACCCCCGACGGCGACGGCCGCTGGATCGCCAGAGATCCCTCCTCGTCCCTCACGTGTCCCCTCGCGGCGCCCGAGGTCCCAGAATCGTGAGGAAAATCGAAGCGAGCGCTGTGGCATACAGTCTGCGTCTGTGTCAGACATGCTCTCACCGGGCCGCGCCATCGTCGGTCTCCTCCTCCTCGCCCTCGGCGGGAGCCAGGCGTGCGCGGCGCCGGAGGACGACGCCTCGTCGGGAGCGGCGGCGATCATCCACGGGAGCGATTCGACCTCGAAGCAGGACGCGGTCGTCCTCCTCTCGCGTTGGACGGGCGACGCACCGACGAGCGTCTGCACCGGGACGCTCGTGGCGCCGAACCTCGTCCTCACGGCGCGCCACTGCGTGAGCAAGACGTTCGAGGCCAAGGGCAATTGTCTGCGCGGCAAGCCGGTCGACGGCAAGGGCATGCTGTTCGAGTCCGACTTCGCGGCGAAGGACGTCGGCATCTTCGTCGGGCGCGACGCGGCGGGCCGCCAAGGTGCGCGAGTCGACGCGGACGCCTGGGGCAAGGAGCTCGTCTACGAGGGCGAGTCGGTGTGTGACGACGACGTCGCCTTCATCCTCCTCGATCGCGGCGTGCGCGGAGAGGTCGCGCCCCTTCGCTTGGAGAGCGGGCCGGGGAAGGGCGAGAAGATCACGAGCGTCGGATGGGGCCTGACGGAGACGGGAGAGCTCGCCAGCCGTCGAAAGCAGCGCCCTGACATCCCGGTCGTCGCCGTCGGGGCGGACGCCTACCTCGGCAAGAAGGAGTTCCGGGTCGGGGAAGCGACGTGCGCGGGCGACAGCGGCGGGCCGGCGCTCTCGTCGAAGGGCGCCGTCGTCGGCGTCGTCTCCAGGGGCGGCAACGGAGACGACGAGGCCCGCTCCGCGGCGGCTCGGTGCGTCGGCAAGAAGGTCCTCAACATCTACGCGCAGCTCGCGGCGCACAAGCCGCTCGTCGACCGCGCCTTTCGGTTGGCGAACGCCAAGCCGCGACTCGAAGGGGACGGGACTGGCAGCGCTCCCGGGGCGACGTGCGCGAAGAACCACGACTGCAGCTCCGAGGCCTGCACGGCGAACACCTGCGCTCCGCGCTGCGTGACCGACGCCGATTGCCTCCGCGGCGAGGCATGCACGCCAGAGGACACGAGCGACGGCGCGAGCGTGAGGGTCTGCGTCGCGGGCCCGAGGGCGGGCACCACACCGGCTCCGTCCGACGACGGCGGGACGAGAGCCCCGCCCGCGCCGGACGCCTCGACGCCGGATGCGGGGGGGCCCGGGCCAACGCCCGCGGCGCCCTCGAGCGGCTCCGACGACCAGGAGCCCACCGGCGCGCCCGCGACGGCGGACGAGGGCGCGAATCGCGACTCCGACGCGGACCTACCGTTCGAGGAGGCGAGCACGTCCTCGAAGCCGTCCGAGTCGGCACCCGGCGGCTGCAGCACGAGCCCGGGCGAACCGAGCGGTGCACACCTCGGCATGGCCCTCGCGGCGCTCGCGCTCCTCGGAACGGCGCGCCGCCGTCGTCGCTCGCCCGCGCCCCCGACGTAGAGGGGTCCGCGTGATCGCTTCGCGGATCGCGATCGCGCGATGCGCAGGGACGCTCGCGGCGCGCAGGTCTCTCGGCCGCATCACACCCGCTTGCGTTCCTGCGAACGCGGCGGACGCGGGGAGATCGTCGATGGAAGCCGAGCGCTGCGCCGGTGGCTCACGGCTTGCAATCCCACGTGTCATGAAGCGCGCCTACTCCGCTGCCCGCATCGGCCTCCTCGCGGTCTCCGTCCTCACCGTCACGCTCGCCGCGACTGCCTGCGCCGCGCCGATGGAGACGGAGGGGGAACAGTCTGGTGCGATGGCGACGAACGCCGCGACGACGGTCTCGCCGGCGTCGCGCTGCGCGCGCGCGTTGAAGCCCGCTCCGGAGCTTCCCGCCGCGCAGTGCGCGGACTTCACGCGCGACGAGGAGGCGACCCTGAAGGCCCTCTCGGGCTTCTGGAAGAAGGCGCCGAAGGCGGTGTGTATCTGGAGCGAGGAGTGGCTCGAGGAGCTGGGCGTGAGGACCCCTCTCGGAAACCACTACGACCGCGACGAGGACATCGTGTTCCTCGACCGAGACCGAAACGCGGCGACTCCGCGCGTGATCAGCGACTGGGCCCTCGCACACGAGCAAGGCCACGCCCTGCAGCTCGCGAACCTTCCACCCGCCATCGCGAGAGGAGCCGTGACGCAGGCGTACGAGCAGCAGGCGACCTGCCTCGCAGGCGTCTTCTTCGGCGCGCAGGCGCTCGCCGGCGACGCGAGCGCTCTCTGGGACTATCAGTTCCCCGACTCGGACGGGCACGGCACGACGGCGCAGAATCGAGCGGCGCTCCAGCGCGGTTTCGACCGCGCGAAGGCCGCCGCCGAGACGGCGTGTGGTGAGGATCGCGCGGCGGCGACGAGGTGGGCGTTCGACGTCGCCTGCCCTCTCTCCGCGTTCGGCGGAACGAGCCCCTGAACCCGCCCGATCTGCGGGTCTTGCTGCTGAGCTCGCTGCGCGAGCGAATCAACGCGCGACCGCCTCCGTCCAACGGGCTGTGAGACGTCTGGGCAAGTACCACCTCGTGACGGAGCTCGCGCGGGGCGGAATGGGGATCGTGTGGCTCGCGGAGATCCGCGGCCCGCGCGGGTTCGCGAAGCGCTGCGTCGTGAAGGAGCTCCTCCCCGAGCTCGCGCGCGCCCCGCACCGGCGCGCGATGTTCCTCGACGAGGCGAGCCTCGCGTCGCGCCTCTCCCATCGCAACGTCGTCCAGACCCACGAGGTCGGCGACGAGGACGGACGCTGGTTCATGGCGCTCGAGCTCCTCGAGGGGCTCACGCTGCGGCGCCTCCAGGAGCTCGCGGAGCCGCGTGGCCTCCGGCCTGCGCTCGCCGTCCGGATCGCCTCCGAGGTGCTCCGCGGCCTCCACCATGCGCACGAGCTCGGCGACGAGCGGGGCGAGCCGCTCGGGATCGTGCACCGCGACGTGACCCCCCAGAACGTCTTCGTCACGTTCGACGGTCAGGTGAAGCTCCTCGACTTCGGCGTCGCGAAGAGCCGAGCGCCCCGTGAAGAGACGCGCGACGGCTTCGCGAAGGGGTGCCTCGCGTACATGTCTCCGGACCACGTCGCGAAGGCGCCGATCGATCGGCGCGCGGACGTCTTCGCCGTGGGCGTCATCCTCCGCGAGCTCATCACCGGTGAGCGCCTCTGGGGCGACGCCGACGACCGCGCGATCGTCTGTCGCCTGATCACGGGCGAGGTTCCGATCTTCGAGCCGCGTCACGTGGCGCGCGTCCCGTCCGCCCTCCGTCGTCTCTGCGAGATGGCGACGGCCGCGGAGCGCGCCGAGCGCTTCACGACGGCGCACCACATGGCCGAGGCCCTCGATGCGTGGCTCTCCGTCGAGGACCCGGACGGCTCCCTCGTGTCGGAGCTCGTGGCGCTCTTCGACGGGGAGCTCGCGCCGGCTCGCGACGAGGTCCGCGCGAGCCTCCGCGTGGCGCGTCCTCTTCCCCGGCCGCCCCCCGTGCCGGCGCGCGCGAGGACGACGGAGCTCGCGACGCGTGACCTCGTCCCGATTCCGCCACCGCCGCCGCTGCCGCATTCCGTCGCACGTCGGGGCGCGTTCACGCGACGCGAGACCTTCACGACGGCGATGGCCGTCATCGCGGGCATCGCCGCGATCGTCTCCGTCGCCGCGAGTCGACTCGACGACGAGCCCGAGCGCGGCAGCCCCGACGTCGTCGCGACCTCCGATCCCGATCCGACGCCGTAGGGCAGAGGTTCGACTATCGTCCGGGCCATGACTCCCGCGAAGACTCGTGCCCCGATCGTCATCCTTCCGGGCGGCGGCCGCCCCTACGCGATGGGGCCGCTCGACGCCGTCTTCAAGGCGGACGGGGAGGAGACGCGCGGCCGGTACTCGATCTCGGAGTGGTGGCTCGAGCCCTACACGCGCGGCCCCGGCGTGCACGAGCACGAGGAGGACGACGTCTTCTTCGTGCTCGAGGGGACGATGAGCTTCTTCGTGGGCGGCGCGTGGATCGACGCGCCGAAGGGCTCGCTCGTGATCGCTCCCGGCGGAACGCCGCACGACTTCGAGAATCGGACCTCCGAGCGGGCGGGCGCGCTGAACATGGCCGTGCCCGGGGACTTCGAGCCACACATGGAGGGCATCGCGTCGTGGTTCCGCGCGCGCTCGGCCGAGGACTCGCGGACGGCGAACGCGCCCGCGAGCCGGCCTGGCCCGGGCGACCGCGGGTAGGGCCGTCGCGTCCTCTTGCGCGCGCGCAGGCGTTCGACGCGCGCGCGCATGCGGAGCCGCGAAAAACAGCCCGGCCGCGCGCCGTCGACGCTGGCCCGGCGCTTGAAGGGCGCTGGGCATGCGTGACCTCGTCCCGACGGGTCGTTCCCCGCGTCACCTCTCCGTGCTGGTCGTGCTCGTGGTCGGCGGGGCGATCGCGGGATGCCTCGGGGCCGATGCGCCGACGAGCGCGGCAGGGCTCGGCGCCGATCCGTCGGACGACGCCGCGGACGGCGGGCTCGGGGCGTCCCCGTCGGGCGGGACGTCGTCGGGCGGGACGTCGTCGGGCGGGACGTCGTCGGGAGCACCGGGAGCCGACGCCGGGCCGGCGGCCCTCGACGCGAGCGCCGACGCAGCGCCTCCTCCGCCCCCACCAACACCTCCTCCTCCGCCGACCCCTACGTGCAGCGCGGAGGCGTACGCCGCCGGCGTCTACAACTTCCGGTGCTCCGCCGCCGCGTCCACGATCACGCCCGGCGGTACCATCCCGGTCGCGGGCTACCGCCTCACGCGCTGGTGGGAGCAGGGCGGGTGCACGGAGGTCTATCGCATCGGCTCGGGGACCGTCTTCGAGCAGGACGGCGCCCTCTTCCTGCGGTTCGTTCGCAGCCACAAGGCGCTGAGCGGCGACGCTGGCACGACCTACCGCGGCACCTATCTCCTCCAGCCCGGTGCGAACGGGACGATCCTGCGCACCGAGCGGTGCGACGCCGCGACGAAGGACGTGACCGAGACGGGGAGCTACGCGTTCACGCCCGGCGCCGGGACGGCCGACACGCTGACGTTCGTGTTCCCGAACCGCACCGAGGTCTGGGAGCGAACGCCCTGACGGCGACGCGCACGGAGACCGACCGCGCTCAGGGCGCCTCGCGGACCGGGATGGAGAGCGTGAAGATCACGCCGCGTCCGTCGCCGCGGCGCCACGTGACCTCACCGCCGTGCACGTCGGCGATGCGCTTCACGATGGGAAGGCCGAGCCCCGTACCGCTCGCGCGCGTGGTGAAGAACGGCGTGAAGAGCTTGGCGGCCACGTCGTCCGAGATGCCGTCGCCGTCGTCGCTCACGTCGAACGAGACCGCCCTCGCCGGGCGTCCCTCGGCGCGCGCGCGGACGAGGACCGGGCCGGTGCGCCCCGGAGCCTCGAGCGCGTTCAGGATGAGGTTCACGAGGGCCTGCCGGAGGAGCTGCTCGTCACCCGCCAGCACCGGCAGGTTCGCGTCGATCTGGACGGTGACGAGGTCGCCCCCGCCGAGGCCGGCGACGGCTGCCTCGACCGCGCCCTCCACGAGCGACGCCGCAGCCAGCTCGCGGACGAAAGGAGCGCGCGGGCGAGCGAAGTCGAGCAGCTCGCCGGCGACGCGCTTCAGCCGCTCGGCCTCCTCGTGCACGATGTCGAGCAGGGTCGTCGCCGACTCGGAGACTCGCTCCTTCCGGAGGGTCGCGACGGCGTTGAAGATGACCGTGACCGGGTTCCGGACCTCGTGCGCCACGACGGCGGAGAGCTCGCCGAGCGCCGCGAGTCGCTCGCGGACCACGAGCTCCTTCTGGGCGGCGCGGAGCTCGGCGGAGGCGCGCTCGAGCGCGCGCGCGTCGGCGACGAAGCGCGCCACGAGCGTGGAGCCCACCGCGACGACGACGGCGAACTGACCGAGGTCGAGCGCGTACGGCGTCGCGAGCTCGCCGGACGCGGCGAGCGCGTCGTTCACGCCGGCGACGAGCTGCACGACGACGCCGACGAGGTTCGCGAGCGCGCCGCGCTGACCGCGCCGCCAGGAGCGGTAGAGCCGCGCGGCGATCACGATCGTCACGACCATCAGGAACGCGTGCGTCGCCCTGCCGAGGGGCGTCGGCCGCGTCGTCGCGTACGACACGCCGAGCCAGCGCACCGTCCGCACGAAGACGTCCGACGTGCGGCAGACGCCGGGCACGAGCCAGGCGAGGCCGACCACGACGACCGCTCCGACGACGACGCGCTCCCCGCGCGTCAGCGCTCGGCCCTGCGTGGCGACGAAGTAGACGAACCACGAGCCCACCAGGAAGCTGGCCGACGCGCCTCCGAGCCGGCCGAAGAACGCGCGGGCGGGGAGGTCGACGTCGATCGTCGTCGCGAGCGCGCAGACCCCGTAGACCGACGCAGAGAGCGCTGCGATCCCGAACCACCGCAGCTCTCGCCATCCCGGGCCGCTCGAGATCGCGATCGTCGCCACGCCGACGAAGAGCGCGAGGACGGTCACGACGCAGGAGGCGACGGCGGGGATCGTCAGGAGCACTCGGCGACGAGGGTCGCTGGCGCAAGCCGGACCGTCAATGCCCGAGGGTTGCGCTCGGTGCCTCGCCCCGTACCTCCCAGAGGAACGAGGAGCGCCCGAGACGGTGCGTCAGGAGACCGCCCTGGCACGAGCGCTCCGAGACAAGGACGGGTAGGCGAGCTAGAGCGAGGAAGCGGGATGAATCCGAAGGAGCACGCTCGTCGTCTTGCGCTACGTCTCGCCGTCAGCTTCGCGCTGACCATCGCGAGCTTCCTCGTGGCGAGGATCGTCTCCGACTATCTGGCGCACGGCATCGAGGATGCTGCCTCCACCATCAGCCAGCACACGATTCCCGCGGTGGAGTCGCTGGGCTCCGTCCGGACGGAGCTGAGGCGCAAGGCCTCGTTGCTCGACACGCTCGCCGGAGCGGACGTGTCGACGGAGGACGTACGGGCCCTGCGAGACGAGCTCGCGCACGCACGGATACGCATGGAACGGAGCTGGGCGGCGTACACCGCGACGCCCGTCTTCGCGGGTGAGCGCGACCTGATCGTCGTCATCGAGTCGCAGAAGCGTGAGCTCGATACGTCGATCGATCGCGCGCTTCATGCGATGAGCGAGGGCGATCACGCCACCGCGCGAGCCGAGATCAGCGCGCGAGCGCGCCCCGCGATCACCCAGACCGACGAGGCGGTTCACGCGGCGGCAGTCCTCAATCGCCGTATCACCACGGAGGCGGCTGCGAGGATCAAGGAGCTCCGGACCATCTCGCGGACCTGGGGCTTCGCGCTCGACGGAGCGTGCGCCGTCCTCGCCAGCGCGTCGGCTTATCTCATCATGCGCGTCCTACGGCGTTTCTGGGCGCTCCTGGACGAACGGCTCGTCGAGATGGAGCACTTCACGGGACGCGTGGCCCACGATATCCGGAGCCCTCTCAGCACCGTCGTCCTCGCCTTGGACCTCGTGAAGCGCCGTACGGAAGGAGACGCGCAGACACAGTCGATCGTCGAGCGAGGGCTCCGAACCGTGCAGCGGATCCGGCAGCTCGTGGACGGGCTCCTGGTCTTCGCGACGGCGGGCAAGCCGTATCGCGACGAGGAGACCGCGAGGGTCTCTGAGGTCCTGGAGGGGGTCGTCGAGGACCTCCGCCCGGTCGCCGAGGAGAAGGAGATCCGCATCGCCTGCGAGGCCCCAGCTGCGACGTCGGTCGTTGCATGCAGTCCGGGTGTCCTGGTGAGCATCCTCTCGAACTTGCTCGGTAACGCGGTCAAGTACATGGGAGACGCGCCGGTCAGGGAGGTGACGGTGAGAGTTCGTGAAGCGGAGCGCACGGTGCGCGTCGACGTCGAAGACACGGGGCCGGGGATCCCCGAGGCGCTGCGCTCGACGGTCTTCGACCCTCACGTCCGTGGTGCCGAAGCCGCCGTTCCAGGCTTGGGGCTCGGGCTGGCAACCGTGCGCCGGCTCGTCGAAGCGCACGGCGGTACGGTCAGTCTTCGAGCCGGCGATCGCGCTGGCTGTATCTTCTCGTTCCAGCTGCCGAAGTCGGAAGGCGCGCGGCGGCGCTCTCTCGACGGCTGACCTTCAGGTCAGCGGGTACGTGCGGGAGCCGAGCTTGGCCCCCGCGCCGTCGATGAACTCCACCTCGAGCTGCTTCCTCTGCGGGGACACGCGGAAGCGCGTGAAGTTGTGCGTGCGGGTCTTGAACTCGAAGCCCTGCACGTTGGCCCAGATGTGGAGAGGGATGTCGTTCCCGCCCGGACCCATCACGACCTCGCGGTGCTTCATGCCGCGCTCGACCCGGTTGATCGCGCCGTGGTGCAGGTCTCCCGAGAGCCACCACACGTTGTCGAAGCGCTCGGTCATCGTGAGGACCTGCTCGCGCTGCGCGGCGTAGCCCTCCCAGCGGTGCTGCTGCGCCCAGTCGAGGTCCCAGAAGAGGGGGTAGTTCAGGATCGGCACCGAGTTCACGACGAGCTTCACCAGCGCGTTCGACCTCGCGAGCCCTTGCTCGAGCCACGCGAGCTGCGCCGGCGAGATGTACTCCGCGTCGCGCGACTTCCGGCTCGAAGGTCGGCGTTCGCTGCGGCCGTCGAGGACGAACATCTCGACGGTGCGACCCCACCTCGTGCTCCGCCAGATCCGCCGGTCGTTCTCGGCCTCGTCGAGCGGATGGTGCTCGAAGAACGCGGCGCGGGCGGTGTCGACCAGGCCGCTCGGCGTCGTCTCAGGATCGTAGTCGTTCGCCACCTCGTGGTCGTCCCACGTCCCGAACCAGCTCGTCGACCCGAGCACGGCCTGCATTCCGGCGCTCGTCCAGTTCTCGGCGTACTTCGCGCGGAACTGCTCCGGTGAGCGCGCCCCGGTGCAGTAGACGTGGTCTCCCGCGTGGACGAAGAAGTCGAGCTCGTGCTTCGCGGCCTCGAGCAGCGTGGGGAACGGGCGGTAGACCTGGTTGGTGCAGGCCGTGCCGCCGAAGACGACCTCCTCGAGCGCGTCGTCCGCGGGCGCGCAGCGGAACGTCCCGAATCGCGAGCGCGCGCGCTCGCGGTCGTTCAGGGTGAAGGCGTAGGTGTAGCGGGCGCCGGGGCGGAGGCCCGTCACCCGCGCGTGGACGAAGCCGGCCTCGCTCGCCGTCACTTCGCGCTCGAACGCGACCGTCCCCGGGCGACCGTCCCCGGCCTCGACGACGGAGAGGACGGCGCGGCCGCGCGGCCGCGTCGCAAGGTGCGTCCAGAGCATGGCGGACGTCGACGTCGTCGACCCGGCGCTCACGCCGAACGGGAAGAGGTCCGGGCGCTCGGGAGCGCGCGTGAGCCCCGCGGCGCCGTCCTCGACGTCGTCCCCCGACGGAAGCGCGCACCCGGGCACGAGCGACGCGGCGCCGGCGAGTTGGAGGAACCGACGGCGCGAGAGGGTCACGCTTGGTGCTTGGTGCAACGACGGGGCCAGCGCCGGAGGTCGCCGAGGACGCGGGAACGCCCCCTCACGACCCCGCCGGGTGGATCTTCCGTCCCCCTGCGGCCCTGGTGCGGGCGCCTTTGGGACGAGCGTGTGAGCCCACGCGTGGTCAGAGCCTCGCGTCGAAGAAGACGCGGACGTCGGCGCCGGCCTGTGAGGTCGGGAAGACGAGCGTTCCGAGCGCTCGCGCCATGCATGTCTCGAAGGCCGGGGTCTTCTCCTTCACCGAGCGCGAGCGCCTGACGTTCGTGACCTTTCCGAGCGCGTCCACCGTGATGAACCAGTCGCTGGACTCGTGGTTCGGCGGCTCGTACTCCGACGCCACGTGACACGCGGTGACGCTGGGCATCGCGGTCTCGATGATCTTCCGGCACCCGGCCGATCCGCCGTAGACGCGCGGCCACGTCCCTCCGGTGATGCGCGGCGTCCGGCCCGTCATGCGGGCACGCGCGAGCGGCGCGCCGGCGTCGATGGACTGGGGCGGCGCCGTGACCACGGCCTTCGAAGGAACCGTCCGAGCTCCGGCGTCCGGGGGCGGGCTCGCGGTGTCGACGGGCGCCGAGCTCGCGTCGGATCGCTCGCCTCCGTCCGGAGTCGCGCTCGTGACCGTCTCGGCAGGGGAGCTCGCGACGCTCGCGCCCTGCCGCTTCTTCACGGCCCAGGCGCCTCCGCCGAGGAGTCCCAGGGAGACGACGCCGAGGAGGACCCCGCGCGTGAAGGTCGCGCCCGCGCCGGGCTTTCGTTGCGGCGCCGGCATCGTGTCCGTGGGCGGGATGTTCGACACCGGTTTCACGTGCGGTGGCGCGAGCGAGCCCATCCAGACGGGGCGCGGGCCGGCGATCGAGCACGCCTCGATGGCCGCGCGCATCTCCGCCGCCGAGCCGAACCGGCCTTCGCGGTCCTTGTGCATCGCGCGCTCGACGACGAGCGAGAGCCCGGGGTCGATCCCTGGCTCGACGCTCGCGAGGGGCGGAGGCCGATGGTGCACGATCGCGTAGAGCAGCGCGGACAAGGAGGGCGCCTCGAGCGGCGGTCGCCCCGCGAGCGCGAGGTACATCAGCGTCCCTACCGCGTAGAGATCGGTCCGCGCGTCGACGCTCCCTCCCGCGACCTGCTCGGGCGCCATGAACGCCGGCGTTCCGAGGATCGTGCTCGCCCCGGTGAGCCGCACGCTCTCCTCCGACGCGAGCTTCGCGATCCCGAAGTCGAGGAGCTTCACGAAGTCCTCGTGGCCCGACGTCGACACGAGGAAGATGTTGTCCGGCTTGACGTCGCGATGGACGATGCCCGCGCGGTGGGCGGCCTCCAGCGCCGAGAGGACCTGGTGGGCGATCGCCGCGACGCGTCCTGCCGGGAGCCGTGGCTCGCTCCGCAGGAGCGCGCCGAGCGTCCTCCCGACGAGGTGCTCCATCACCATGAAGGCAGGCTCGCCCGGGTTCGCCTGGAAGTCGGTCACCTGGGCGATGTTCGGGTGCCCGAGGGCGGCGGCGGCGCGCGCCTCACGGACGAAGCGCGCGAGCCCGTCGTCGTCGAGCACGCGGTCCATGCGGAGCGCCTTGATCGCGACGCGGCGGCCGAGGTCCTGCTGCACGCCGTCGTAGACGGTGCCCCAGCCGCCCGAGCCGAGCTGCTCGCCGACCACGTAGCGGCCACCGAGGACCGTACCGCGCGCGAGGACCTCCGGGCGCATCGCCGGGTCAGCTACGCCACCTGAGCGGACCTCGACCACGGGCCAGCTCAGCCCCCGAGCGCGTCGGCGACGCTCCGGCCGATCTCGGCGTGCGCGGCAGAGAGCGTCGGGACGCCGCGCGGGCTCTCGCTGAGGTAGGCGGCGACGAGGATGGGCGCGCGGCTCGGCGGCCACGCGATAGCGAGATCGTTCACCGCGCCGCGCGGGCCGGTCCCCGTCTTGTCGCCGGCGGTCCATCCGGCAGGGAAGCCGGCGCGCAGGCGCGTTCTCCCCGTCTCGCACGCGCGCAGCCATCCGAGGAGGCGCTCGCGGCTCGTGGGCGTGAGCGCGTCGCCGACGAGCACGGCGCGGAGGAGGCCCACCATCGCGCGCGGCGTCGTCGTGTCGCGCGGATCGCCGAGCGCATGCTCGTTGAGGCTGGGCTCGTCGCGATCGAGCCGCGTGACGGCGTCGCCCCGTGCGCGTGCGAAGGCCGTGACGGCGGCCGGTCCGCCGGTCCGCGCGAGGAGGAGGTTCGCGGCCGTGTTGTCGCTGACCGTCACGGCCGCCTCCGCGAGCAGCGCCACGGAGAGACTCCCTTCGAGGACGTGCGCGCTCGCCACCGGCGCGTGCTCGATGAGATCCCGGGCGGAGTAGCGGAGCGGTTCGTCCAGTGCGAGTGCGCCACGGTCGACCTCGGCGAGCACGTGGGCGGCGAGCACCCACTTGAACGTCGAGCACATCGCGAAGCGCTCGTCGGCGCGGTGCGCGAGCGCGCGGCCCGAGCCCGTGTCGAGCGCGAACACGCCGACGCGCCCGCCGATGCGGGCCTCGAGCTCCGCGAGCGACGTGGGCGCCGCGGGCGGCCGCGTCCCGCACGCCGCCGCCGCGAGCGCCATGACGACGTATGCGAGGATCTCTCGCCTCGTCCTGCGATTCGACTGGGGCACGCGGTCGGAGCTCATGGGCGCGCGCGCTCGACGTCGGCGCTGCAGGCGGCGACGGTGACCGATGCGACCAGGGAAGCCATGACTCCGAGGGCTCGGCGCATGGCGCGACCTTAGGCGGCCCCGGCGCCTCCGTCCACGATTCGTAGCCGGTCGAGCGCTACGTGCGTCAGAGGTGGAACTGTCGCTCGGCTTCGGGCTGGTACGCCACGTAGGCGATCTTGAAGCGGGCGCCGTCGATGCGGAAGGCGTGGCCGGGCACGGCGCCGAGGAGGTCGATGCCGAGCGGTGAGAGCACGGAGACGCGCTCGCTCGCAGGCGAGGCGTCCCATGGGTAGACGAGCGCGAGCTCGTGGCCGATGCCCCCGTCTTCCCAGCCGACGATGCGTGAGTTCATCGTCACGATCGACGCCGGCATCCTCGCGGCCGGAACGATCCGGCATCGATTCAACTTGTCGAGGAGCAGTCGCATCATGGCGTCGTGACGGCGACCGACGGGCGTCGTCGTCAAGCTGCGCAGGCGGACGTCGTCCGTGTCGGTCACGAGAGGGCGGATGCCGGATTCGCTCACGGTTGATCCAACTCTAGGAGGCGACCTGCCGATGACGAGCACCGTCTCGTGACCACACTGTTCTCGCTGGCGAACAATCCGCTCCGCCGAGCGGCTCCCGGCCTCAGAGGTGGTGGTCTCCGGCCGCCTCTGGCTGGTACGGAATCGCGCGGAGCGTCGACGTCCGTCCACCTTCGGTGATCTTCGCTCCCACGGATGCGCCGAGGAGATCGAGGCCCAGCTCGCTCAGCACGGAGATCCGCTCTCGCCCGGCATCCCAGGGGTAGACGAGCGAGAGCTCGCGATCGCTCCCGTCCGGGTCCCGCAGGTGCACGCGTGAGTTCATCGTCACGCTGGTTCGCGGGATCTTGGCGGCCGGGAGCCTCTTCGCGCGCGCCGCCAAGCCCTGCAGCTGCGCCGCCGGCCCCGGCGCGATCTCCTCGTACAGCGCGGCGATCGCGGTCAGCCGGCGGGCGTCCTGCTCGGTCACGGGCATGACGCGGCCCTTCGTCCTCCGGACCGGCGCGGCAGCCGGACGGCGAGCCTCCCACGGCGCCTCGCGGAAGCGCGCGACGAGGAGGTCCATGAACGCGCGCACGCTCGCGGGCGGCAAGCGTCCGTGCGGGTGCAGCGCATGCACGAAGAGCTCGATCGTCTGGAAGTCGTCGAGCACACGCCGGAGGCGTCCGTCGGCCAGCTCGTCGACGACGAGCGGCTCGGGCAACATGGCGATGCCGAGGCCGGCGAGCGCCGCCTCGCGGAGGAACCGTGCGTCGTCGGCGAGGAGGCGCGAGAGGCTCGTCATCGAAACGGCCCCTTCGTCCGTCTGGAAGCGGAGATCGTCGGGGGCCTGACGGATCGTGTGCGAGAGGCAGTCGTGGTGAACGAGGTCTTGCGGGCGAAACGGGACGCCGCGGCTGCGCAGGTAGCTCGGCGCCGCGCAGACCACGACGCGCACGTCGCCGAGCTTGCGCGTCGTGAGGCCCGAGTCGGACAGCCGACCGGCGATGACGATGGCGATGTCGACCTCGTCCGACAGACGCTCCGGAACGTGGTCGCTGAGCCGGAGGTCGACGCGCACCGACGGATGCGTGCGCATGAACTCCCCGAGCGGCGCCGTCAGGTAAGCCTGGGCGAAGCCCGGAGGTGCCTGGACGCGCAAGGTGCCGCGCGGGACGGTCGTAGCGCCCGCGGCGACGTCGGTGACCTCGTCGGCTCCCGCGACGACCTTGGCGCACAGCTCGTAGAGCCGTACGCCGTCGGCCGTGAGCGCCAGGCGCCGCGTCGTCCGGTGCAAGAGGCGGACGCCGAGGCTCTGCTCGAGCCGTGCCACGCGCGTGCTGACGGCGGACTTCGAGACGCCCAGCGTCCGCGCCGCCTTGCTGAAGGAGCGCGCCTCCACGACGCGAGCGAAGAACGCCATTCCCAGGATGTCGTCGGGCGTCGCGCGCATCGGTCGAGGGGTACCAGAACCGAGTCGTCGCCGAAATCGCGCGCGGCGCCGAGCCCTGGCTACGGACGGCGCCGAGGACCTCAGCGTTCGTTCACCCACGCGGCGAAGCGCTGGTCGAGCGTCGGCGCAGCCGCGTCGACCGCATCCCACGCATCGTCGTCGAGGGCTGGCTCGCGGTGGCCATGCGCGTTCGTACGCTCGCCGAAGACGTCGATCAGGTCTTGCTCGAGCGAGAGGCCACCGCTCCCCCCGAACATGCGTCGCGCGGTCGTGCGCACCTCGTCATCCGCGACCAGATGATCGAGCCAGAGCCCACGGGACATCGCCGTGCGGACCAGCGCGGAGCCCTTCTCGGAGCGGCCCCTCACCCGAGCGATCAAGGCCCCGTGCTCCGCAAAGCGCGCCTCGTCGAGGAGCGCGCGCGACACGGCCCAGCCGACGAACAGACCGACGACTGGCAGCGCCGGCACGCCGTGTCGCGAGGAGAGCGTGACCGTCTCCCGGATCATGAGGGTGAGGCCGAGCCCCTTCTTCTGGAGCTGGACGCGGAGGTAGGTCCGTCCGGGGTCGATCTCCCTCTCCCACCACGAGCGCGTCGTCGTGTCCTCCTCGTCGTCGGGAAAGAGGCGTACGACGATCGGACGGCCCAAGCGGGCCTCGAGCTCCGCCGTCCCATGCCGCCACTCGATGCCGAACGGAAGCTCCTCCCTCCATGTCGCATCCAGCGCGACCTCCGCCAGGTAGGGCAAGAACGAGCCCTTGGTCTTCGGGATCAGCGGGAACGCGTCGTTCAGCTTGTCGTGGGAGAACCAGAGGGAGAAGCCCCTCTTCGACTTCACCGCCTTGGCCATGCCCGTGTCGGTGGCGGAGGTAGGCACCTTCGCGCCGAGCTCGCTCGTGACGAAGTCGACGACCTTCGGATCGTCGGCGCGCCGGCCGTGGAGCTCCGCGAGCTTCCTGAAGGTGGGAGGCAGCTCCGCGAAGACCGCCGGCACGGGGCGCTCGGCCTGGGCCGTCGGCTCTGGTGCGGCCACGCCACCCGCGGCACCGTCGAGCCACGCCTGGAAGTCGAAGTCCGGCGCCGTCGGCGCCTTCACGCTCCTCGCCTCCAGCCATGCCTTCATCGCCGCTCGTCCGGAGGCGGCTGTCTCGTCGTCGAGCTCGTCGATGTCGGTCTCCCCCTTCGACCACAGGAGGAGAAACTCCTCGAGGCTGCCCGCGACGGCTCGCGCCTCGCCCTCGGAGCCCAGGAGGACGACGGCGGGCGGGGCGCCGTCGACGCCCGTCTCGAGGAGCGTGAGGAGCGATCCTTCCGGGAGGCTCAAGAAGGCGAACCCTGCGCGCTGCAGCCGTGACGCGTTCGTCTCGTCCCACGAGCCAGGGATCTCCTCCGTCGCGAGCGCGTCGAACCAGCCGAGGGATCCATGCTCCAGCGTCGCGAGCCACTCCGCGAACGCGCGGAGCAGCGGAGGAACGACGTGGCCCCGCGGGGTGTCCTCGAGATCGATGGCGTAGGTCATGCCGCCATGATCGCCGAAGGGGTGGCGACGCGCCCGCGAGAAGACGTTTGACACCGGGCCTCTTTCGTAACATCATGAGTTGCATGAGAAGGGACGGGCGACTCTCAGGCGTGCTCCACCTCCTCTTGCACATGGCAGAGCGCGAGGGGCCGATGACGTCGGAGGACATGGCGAAGGCCATGGACACGAATCCGGTCGTCGTCCGGCGGACCATGGGCGGCCTGCGCGATCGCGGGCTCGTCGTCTCCGAGAAGGGGCACGGCGGCGGCTGGTCGCTGTCGTGCAACCTCGCCGAGGTCACGCTCCGACACGTCTACGACGCGCTTGGCTGTCCGCCCCTGTTGGCCATCGGCAATCGATCCGACACGCCAGGCTGCCTGGTCGAGGCGGCGGTCAACGAGACGCTCGGCGGCTCCTTTCGCGCCGCGGAGGCCTTGCTGCTCGCCCGTCTCGGTGAGGTGACGCTCGAGGCGCTCGGCGCCGACGTGCGCCGTCGGCTCGCCGCGCGAGGACGTGGGAAGACGACGGCGAGGAAGCCACGCGCCGCGCGCGCGAGCGGAGAGGAACGAAGTCGATGAAGCGACTCTGGCGAGCATGGATCGCGGCCACGTTCGGGGTCGCCTGCGGCTCCGCGGGGGGCCGTGCCGTCGAGACCGAGGCCAAGGAGCCCTCGCACCCGCGACCGCATCCCGCCCACGGCCACGCCGGAGGCCACCACGGCTTCGCCGACGCGGACGCCGCGTCGACGATGCTGGACGACCCCGCGCGCGACGACTGGCAGCGGCCCGCCGACGTGATCCGAGCCCTCGAGCTCACGCCGGGCATGACGGTCGCGGACGTCGGCGCGGGGACGGGCTACTTCGCCGTGCGGTTGGCGCGCGCGGTGCCCGAGGGGGAGGTCGTCGCGACCGACGTCGAGCCCGACATGGTGCGCTTCCTGACGGAGCGCGCGCGCCGCGAGGGTCTTCCCAACCTGCGCGCGCTCCGCAGCGGTCCCTCGGCGTCCGGCCTCGCCGCCCGAAGCGTCGACCGCATCCTCGTCGTCCACGTGTGGCACCACCTCGAGGGCCGCGCCGACTACGCAAGAGACCTCGCCGCCGCGCTCCGGCCGGGCGGGAGGCTGCTCGTCGTCGACTTCAGCCCCGGCGGCGGGCGCCGCGGTCCTCCCGAGGCGATGCGCATCGCTGCGACGGCGATCGTCGCGGAGCTGGAGGCCGCGGGCCTCATGGCTCGCATCCTCCCCGTGGTCCTCCCCGACCAGTACATCGTCGAGGCCCGAGCGCGCGACGCGCGCTGAGCATCATGGCGCTGGTGCCGCGGCGGCGGCTCGGCGACACTCGGGGCTGCGATGGAGTGGAAGGTCGAGCTCTCTCCGCCGACGATGGCCGCGCGCCACGTCCCGATCCCGCTGACCGGCCTGGGCACCGTCGAGCTCCGCGACGACGGCATCGCGGTGACGGCGGGCAAGGTCGCGAACGGCTATCTCTCGCACATCATCCTCGCGAGCATCCTCTTCTTCGGCCTCGGCTCCGGGATCCTGATCGACCTGCTCGGCGCGAAGCAGACGATCGCCCTGGGCCTCACGCAGATCGTGGTCCTCGTGCTCGTGGGCAAGGCCATGCGCCGCGGAGGGGCCAAGGCCGGCGCCATGACGACGGTCTTCTTCCCGTGGAAGAACGTGCGCGACGTGGTCTCCGATCCGCACACGGGCTGCTTCGTGATCCTGATCGAGAAGATGAAGCCGAAGGGCGGGCTCTACGTCGCCGCGGCCACCGGGCCGCTCGAGGAGGAGATCCGTCGTCGCCTCCAGGCCGGCGCTCGACGCTCATGAGAGCGTCATCCACCGCGTCGCAGGGAGGCACCATGGTCTCGTCGCACGTCTTCCGTTCGCTCGCCGTCGCCGTCCTTCTCACCGGCTGCAACACGAAGCCGAAGGCGAAGCCGTCGCCCGTCGCGACGACCTCGTCCGCCGCGCCGCGCGCGGAGACGGGGTTACCGGCGCTCCGCCATGCCGGCGAGACGTTCGCCTTCCGGACGGCGCTCGTCTGGTACGAGGACGCGGCGGGGAGCCGCGTGCCGCAGCTCTCGCTCTACGACCAGGTCGTGCCCTGCGAGGCGCGCCTCACGACGAGCGCCAAGCGGTTCTACGCGTCGCTGCTCGGCGAAGAGGAAGAGCTCGTCCCGGGCGAGCTCCGGAGCCCCAACTGGGGCTTCTCGGGGCTGCCCGTCGTCCCCGGACCCGAGGGGGACGAGGGGTATCCGCCTCGCTACTGGGGGACCGTCACGCTCGCGACCGTGACCGACGCGACGGTGTCCGGGACCCTCCGCTTCGCCTCCAAGGGGCTCACCCTCGAGGGACCGTTCGAGGCGAAGCGCTGTCCCGACAGGTAGCGTGGGCGTCGGCGCGGCGAGCTCGAAAGCCGTCTCGCCGTCGGGCATGACCGCCGAAGAGCGAGCGACGAGGCCGAATCAGAGTCCGACCGGCTCGATGGGCATCCACGATCCGAGCGCCGGCCCGGCGTCCGCATGACCCAGCTGCCCCTCGTTGTTGTTGCCCCAGCAGAGGACCTTGTTGCCGCTGGTGAGGGCGCAGGCGTGTGCGCCGCCGAGCGCGAGGTCCGTGACGTCGGCGAGCCCGGCGACCACCCGCGGCGTCGGCGCGATGCCTTCCGTCGCCGAGTCTTCGCTCGGATCGTGGCCGAGCGCGCCTCGAAACGACCAGCCCCAGCACGCCACCGTCTTGTCGGTGCGAAGGACGCACGTGTGCCACGCGCCCGCCGCGATCTTCACGACGGCGCCGACTCCGGCGACCTCGGTGGGGGAGGTTCGGCAGAAGCCGATGTCGCCGCACCGGGCGTCGCCTTTCGGATCGTGCCCCAGCTGACCGCCGCGCCCGGGGTCGCCGTTCCATCCCCAGCACGTCACCTTGCCGTCGGAGAGGAGCGCGCACGCGTGGTGCGTACCGACCGCGAGCTGCACGACACCGGAGAGGTCGGTCACGGGGGTCGGAACCGGGTGGGCCTCCGTGTCCGTCCCGCTCGCGCTGCCCGCGTTCGTGGATCGGCCGAGCGTGCCGCGTTCGTTCGAGCCCCAACACCAGACGGTTCCGTCCTGGCGGAGCGCGCACGCGAACTGGTAGCCCATGCCGACGTCCACGACGTTCGTGAGCGGGACGGTCGAAGGCACGCTCGACGCGCCGCCGTCGCGCCCCGCGCTTCCCTGCTCGTTACCACCCCAGCACGTCACGGTGCCCGACGCGACGCGCGCGCACGTCGCGTTGTAGTGGCCGACGACTTGCGCGACACCGGGCACGCCGGTGAGGGGCGCGGGCGTCGCGCAGGTCGACGTCTCGCACGGAGGTGTGACCGGCCCGAGCTGGCTCGCGAGGTTCGCGCCCCAGCAATATGTACCGCCATCGGCCAGCGCGCACGCGTGGTCTTCCGCCACGACGGCCGCCGTGGGCGCGATCCCAGCCACCGTCCAGGGAGGGATCCGGGTGCCCGTGGGGGCCCCCGGCCCGAAGACGCCGTAGACGCTGCTCCCCCAACACCGGAGTTTCGCGTCGCGAACGACGCACGATGCGTCGAAGCCGAGCGCGAACGCGCTGGGGGACGCGGTCGGTAGGGAAGGGGTGGTCCCCGCCTCGGCGCTCGCGTCTCGTCCGGCCTCGGCGTCCGCTCCGCGTCCCGTGTCCGCGGGGCGGTCTCCTCCGTCCGCGCCCTTGCTCCCGTCCGGGGCCGCGCCGCCCTGCCCGGCTCCGCCCCCCTCACCCGAGCACGCCAGGAGCCCCGCGAGCCCGACGCCGAGTCCCAGCGCGAGCGTCGCGAGAAATCGCTGCTTTCCCATCCCGATGACTCCCCCAGCCCTCTTCGACGTACGGCGTCCGGTTCGGATTCACTGTACGGGCCCCTGAGCGATCGTCGGGGCGACGGAGAGTGCCGACGCGATCGTCGCGCCGTTCGATCAGGGGGTGCTCGGCCCGCAGCGGATCGGACCGTCGTTGATCTGGTGACTCGTGGTGCTGCAGCAGTCGAGGCGGCCGAGCGCGTCGGTCTGGGCGATCATCCCGTCGGGGCGGCAGCACACGCCGAAGCTTCCGACGCCGGCCGGGCAGACGAGGCCGGCGTCGCAGCAGCCCAGGCCCGGGAGACACTGCTCGCTCCTCTGCCAGCAGGCGCGCGCCTCGCATCTGCCCGTCTCGCGGTTACACTTCGAGGCGGGAAAGCAGCAGAACGCGTTGGGGTTCGGCACGGTCACGTCGCACTCGCCGCCCGGGGGACGGCAGCAGAGAGCGAGCTCCGCGACGGTGCCGCCGCCGTCGTCGCCGGGGCAGCAGACCTTGCCCGGCATGCGATGGGTCCCCGCACGGGTGCATTCGCCTGCATCGCCGCCGCCGGCGTCGCCCGCGGCCGGCGTACCGTCCGGACCGGCCTCGGCGGGCTCACCGCTTGCAGGCTCGACCGGACGACTCTCGGTCGTCGAGGGGGCGGGCAGGGGATCGCCGGGGCTCTCGATGGAGCTCGGCGACGTACCGCAGGCCGCCGAGGTGATCGCGGGGATGCCGAGCCAGACCAGGCAGGCCAAGGGGTGGGTGAGGGGGCGGGTAAGCATGGACGCCTCTGTTGCCGGGGGAGCCCCCCGCGTTCGAAAGTCGCCCCGAGCCGCGTCGTCTTCGTGCGTTCTCGGCCCTGAAGCGCGCCGCCCCGAGGGCCGTTCCAGAAGGGGATGACCGATCTCCGGAGCACGCTCCACGAGCGCATCGAGAGCGGCCGGCTGGAGCTGCCCGTCCTGCCTCGCGCGGCGCAAGAGGTGCTGCGCCTCGCGTCCGACGACGCCTTCGACCTCCGCCACGTCGCCGACGTCGTGAAGTCCGACCCCACGCTCGCCGCTCACGTCCTGCGGGTCGTCAACAGCCCGCTCTACCGCGGACGCAGCCCCGTCGTGAGCCTCGGGCAGGCGCTCGCGCGGCTCGGGGCCGTGCAGCTCCGGCAGGTCATGTTCGTCATCGTCTGCGAGGCGCGAGCGCTCCGCGTGCGCGGCCGCGAGGCCGAGGCGGCGCGCTGGCTCGCGCACGCGCTCGACACGGCATTCTTCGCGCAGGAGATCGCGCGCGTGCGCCGACAGAGCGTCGAAGAAGCGTTCCTCTGCGGCCTGCTCCACGACGTCGGCATGCCGGTGCTCTGGCAGCTGGTCGCCGATCTCGAGACGGAGCTCGGGGCCGTGGCCGATCGCGCGGAGGAGGACGCGATCACGGAGGAGCTCCACGCGCGCGTCGGCGCGCTCGTCGCGGAGCGGTGGGAGCTCCCGCCCCGGATCGTCCAGACCATCGCCGGGCACCACCTCCTCGGGACGGAGGGCCGCGAGCGCCTCCCGTTCGTGCACGGCGCGCTGGTGCTCGCGGACGAGCTCGCCGAGGGAGGCGTGGAGCGCCTCGAGCGCGATCCCGCGCGGTCGGCGGTGCTCGCGCTCGAGCTCTACCCGGAAGAGATCGACGCCGTGGTCCAGCGCCGACGTTCGACGGCGGAGGCCGCGTGACGACCGCCGCGCGCGAGTCGACGCCGAGCTTCGACCTCGTCGTCGTGGGCGGAGGCCCGGCGGGCCAGAGCGCCGCGACCACGGCCGCCAAGGTCGGAAAGCGCGTGCTCCTCGTCGAGCGCGACAGCGAGCTCGGGGGCGAGTGCTTGCACCGTGGGACCATCCCGAGCAAGACACTTCGCGAGACCGTGCTCGCCCTGCAGTCGCTGACGCGCCGCACCGGGCTCGGAGACGCGGCCGCGGACGCCGCGCTTCGGCTCCTCGGCGGCGGAGCCGGTCGCGACGACGTCACGATGGCGAGCCTCGTGAGCCGGCTCGAGGAGGTGGTGCGCGCGCAGGAGACATCCATGCGTGCGCAGGTCCGCGCCTCGGGCGGCGTCACGGTCTGGCACGGCCAAGCGCGCTTCGAGGGACCGCACGACATCGCCGTCGTGTCCCCCGGCGGTCGCGAGCGCGTCGCGCGCGCGAGGCACATCGTGCTCGCGTGCGGCTCGCGCCCACGGCGCCCTGCCGACGTCGCCGTCGATCACGAGCTCGTCCTCGACAGCGACTCGATCTTGTCCATGACCTACCTGCCGCGGTCGCTCGTCGTGCTCGGCGCCGGCGTCGTCGCGTGCGAGTACGCCTCGATCTTCGCGGGCCTCGGCGTGCGCGTCACGCTCTGCGATCCGGGCCACCGGCCCATGGCGTTCCTCGATCCCGAGCTCACTTCCGCCTTCGCGCGCGCGTTCGTCGAGGCGGGCGGCTCGCTGATGCTCGGGGCGCCGGTCACCCGGGTCGAGAGCGACGGCGCCGCAGGCGTCGACGTGGAGCTCGGGACGGGCACGATGATCCGAGCGGACAAGGTGCTCTGCGCGCTCGGTCGCGTGGCGAACGTGGCCGGCCTCGGGCTCGAGCGGGTCGGCATCGAGGTGACCGCGCGCGGCCACGTGAAGGTGGACGCGAGCTGCCGGACGACGCTCCCGCACGTCTACGCGATCGGGGATCTCGTCGGACCGCCGGCGCTCGCCTCCGCGGCGAGCGAGCACGGACGACGGGCCGTACGTCACGCGCTGGGGTTGCCCTCTCCCGCTTCGGCGGCCGTCGCGCCGTTCTGCGCCTACACGATCCCGGAGATCGCGAGCGTCGGGCTCACCGAGGCCGAGGCGACGGCCAGGCACGGCGCTGCGGTGGTCGGCCGCGCGTCCTACCGCGATCTCGCGCGCGCCCGCATCTCGGGCTACGACGAGGGTCTCGTGAAGCTCGTGGCCGAGCCGGACGGAGGTCGCCTTCTCGGCGCGCAGATCGTCGGCGATGGGGGCTCGGAGCTCGTCCACGTGGCGCAGATGGCCCTCATCGCGGGGCAGGACGTCGACGTCTTCGTCGAGACCACCTTCAACTATCCGACGCTCGCCGAGGGCCTGCGCCTCGCCGCGCTCGACGTCGTCGCGCAGCGCGAAGCGGCGCGACGCGCGGCGTGACAGTACGTCGGTCCCCACGTGGGGTAACCTCGCAGCGTCGCCATGGCCGAGACCCGCGGAGAGGCACGACGCGTCGCGCGTGGAGGCGGCCTTGCCGGGCGCGCCCTCCGCCGCCGCACGGGGCAACTCGTCGCCATGTACGCGTGCGCCGCCGCGCTGTGGATCGCCTTCTCCGACCGCCTCCTCGGATCCCTCGTCCGCGACCCCGCCACGATCATCCAGCTCAGCGCCTACAAGGGCTTCTTCTTCGTCGTCGTGACGTCGGGGCTCCTCTACCTGCTGCTCCGGCGCTCCGTCGCCATCATCGAGGCCGGCTTTGCCGCCCTGGAGACGAAGGAGATCGAGCGCCGTCGCCACGAGGAGGAGCGCATCCACGCCGAGTCGATCATCGCGCACACGGACGACGCGATCGTCACGTGCGCGCTCGACGGTGCCGTCGCCAGCTTCAACCCCGCCGCCGAGCGTCTGTTCGGCCATCGTGCCTCGGAGATCGTCGGTCGACCCATGGCGATCCTCGTCCCCGAGCCGCAGCAGCGCCGCCTCGAGGCGATCCTGGCGAGCATCACGGACGGCGAGCGTGTCGAGCACCTCGAGACCGAGCTCTGTCATCGTGACGGCTCCCGGCTGCCCGTCTCGGTCACGCTCTCTCCCGTCCGGCGCGGGCCGGAGCGCGCGGTGCGCGGCGTCTCGGCGATCGTGCGCGACATCGCGGCGCGGAAGCTCACGGAGGCGGCCCTCCTGCGGAGCGAGGAGCGCCACTGGACGACGCTCGAGAGCATCCTCGAGGGCTGCCAGATCCTCGACCACGCGTGGCGCTACGTCTACGTGAACGAGGCGGCGGTGCGCCACAACCGGCGCCCGCAGGCGGAGATGCTCGGGAGGACCCTGCAGGAGGTGTGGCCGGGGATCGAGGCCACGCAGGTGTTCGGTCTCCTCGAGGCGGCGATGAAGGAGCGCGTCCCGTGCCTCGAAGAGGTCGAGTTCGCGTTCCCGGACGGCTCGACGGGGTGGTTCGACGTCCGCGTCCACCCGATCCCGGAGGGGATCTTCGTCCTGTCGGTCGACACGAGCGAGCGCAAGCGCGCCGAGCTCGCGCTCCGGGAGCTGAACGAGAACCTCGAGCGCAAGGTCGAGGAGCGGACCGTGGCTCTCGCCGCCGCCCGCGAGCGCGCCGAGGCGGCCGATCGGATCAAGTCGGCGTTCCTCGCGACGATGTCCCACGAGCTCCGGACTCCGCTGAACTCGATCCTCGGCTTCACGGGCATCATCCTCCAGGGGCTGGCGGGGCCGCTGACGGCGGAGCAGGTAAAGCAGCTCGGCATGGTGCAGACGAGCGCACGGCACCTGCTCGACCTCATCAACGACGTGCTCGACATCTCGAAGATCGAGGCGGGGGAGCTCGACGTGCGGTTCGCCCCCTTCGACCTCCGCGCGGCCATCGAGCGCGTCACGTCCGTCGTGCTCCCGCTCGCGACCAAGAAGGGCCTCGACGTGCGGCTCGAGATCCCCGACGGCGCGCTCGCGATCGTGAGCGATCGACGCCGCGTCGAGCAGATCCTCCTGAACCTGCTCAACAACGCGATCAAGTTCACCGATCGAGGGGGCGTCACGCTCGCGGTCGCGCTCGAGCGCGAGGAGGGGGGCGACACGGCGAACGTAGGGCGACTCGCCCGCATGACGGTGTCCGATACCGGCATCGGGATCGACGCGCAGCACCTCGAGCTGATCTTCGAGCCCTTCCGTCAGGTCGACTCGGGCCTTCAGCGCCAGCACGAGGGGACCGGTCTCGGTCTGGCGATCTGTCGTCGTCTCGTAGGACTCCTCGGGGGAACGATCTCCGTGGCGAGCGACCGCGGCAAAGGGAGTACCTTCACGGTCGTCCTCCCTGCGAGGAGCTGAAGGCGCGATGAGCCGCACCGTCCTCTTGATCGAAGACAACGAGCAGAACCGCTACCTCGTCACGTTCCTCCTCGAGCGAAGCGGCTATGCCGTCGTCGCCGTCGCGGACGGCGTGAACGCCATCGAGCGGGCGGGGACGATGGTCCCGACGTTGATCCTCCTCGACATCCAGCTCCCGACGATGGACGGCTACGCGGTCGCGCGGGCGCTGCGCACGAACCAGGCGCTCGCGGCGACGCCGATCGTCGCGGTCACCTCCTACGCGATGCCGGGCGACGAGGAGAAGGCGCTCGAGGCGGGGTGTACCGGCTACCTCGAGAAGCCGATCGATCCGGCGACCTTCGTGGCAGACGTCGAGCGGTTTCTGACCTCGTGATCGCGGGTGCGGAAGGGGGCCATGTCATGCGCCGGGTTCTGATCGTCGACGACAGGGAGGAGAACGTCTACTTCATGTCCGCGCTGCTCTCGGCGCACGGGTGGGACGTCACGTCCGCCAGGCACGGCGCGGAGGCGCTCGGCATGGCGCGTGAGCACGTCCCCGACCTCGTCGTGGCGGACCTCCTGATGCCCGTGATGGACGGGTTCACGCTGCTCCGGAACTGGAAGCTCGATCCGCTCCTTCGTGACACGCCCTTCGTCATCTACACGGCCACGTACACGGCGCCCGAAGACGAGGAGCTCGCGCGGAAGCTGGGGGCCGACGACTTCATCCTGAAGCCCGTGGAGCCCGAGATCCTTTTCGCGCGTCTCTCCGCCGTACGCACGGGCGCGACCCGCGGAGCTCCCACGGCGCCGGAGCCCATCTCCGAGGGCGAGGTCCTCCGTGAGTACAGCCAAACGCTCGTCCGCAAGCTCGAACAGAAGACGCTCCAGCTCGAGGAGACGAACCGGTGTCTCCAGCGTGACATCGCGGCGCGCGAGCGGGCGGAGACCGCCTTGCGCGCCAGCGAGGCGGAGCTCCGCCACGTGGTCGAGTCCATCCCGCAGCTCGTCTGGATCTGCCGCCCCGACGGGACATGTGCCTTCTTCAATCGGCAATGGGTCGACTACACGGGGCGGTCGAGCGAGGAGAGCGAGAGGGAGGGGTGGCTCGAGCGCGTCCACCCGGACGAACGCGCGAGCGTACGAGATGCCTGGAGGAAATCCGTGGGAGCGTCCGAGACGTTCTCGGCCGAGGCGCGCCTACGGAGGAAGGACGGCCTCTACCGCTTCTGGCTCGTCCGCAGCGTCCCGTTCCAGGACGAAGGTGGCGGCGTCTTGCGCTGGTTCGGAACCTGCACCGACATCGACGACATGAAGCGCGCCGCCTCGCGCTTGCAGGAGGCCGAGGAGCGGCTGCGTCAGTCGCAGAAGCTCGAGGCGATCGGGCAGCTCGCGGCGGGCATCGCCCATGACTTCAACAACCTCCTCTCCGTCATCCTCAGTTACTCCTCGTTCATCATCGACGAGGCTCCCCACGACTCGTCGCTCCGCGCCGACATGGAGCAAGTGCGCGCGGCGGGCGAGCGCGCCGCCGCGCTGACCGAGGGGCTGCTCACGTTCGGAAGGAAGACGGCGGCGACTCCGCGGCCGACGGATCTCGGCGAGGTCGTCGCCCCGCTCGAGAAGATGGTCCGGCGGCTGCTCCGCGACGACGTTCAGCTCGACATCAACGTCGACGGCGCGCTCGGGCGTGTGCTCCTCGCGCCGAGCAGCATCGAGCAGATCGTGATGAACCTCGTCGTGAACGCGCGAGACGCCATGCCCGCGGGCGGTCGGATCGTCCTCGATCTCGCGAACGTCACGCTCGAAGCGTCGGACATCGCTACGCACGAGGGGGTATCGGCCGGCCGCTACGTCAAGCTCGAGGTCACCGATACGGGCTTCGGGATGGACGCCGCGACGCGCGGCCGGATCTTCGAGCCGTTCTTCACGACGAAGGCAGCCGGGAAGGGAACGGGGCTCGGCCTCGCGACTGTCTACGGGATCGTGAAGCAGAGTGGCGGCCACATCGTCGTGGCGAGCGAGCGCGGCGTCGGCACGACGCTGCAGGTCTACCTCCCTCGATGCGACGAGGCCAGCGAGCGGAAGGAGACCGACACGCCCGCCCCCGCGGCCCTCCGCGGCACCGAGACCGTCTTGCTCGTCGAGCGCGCCGACGAGGTGAGGACGCTCGTTCGTTCGATCCTCCGACGTGGCGGCTACCAGGTCATCGACGTGACCAACCCCGGCGAGGCCCTGCTCGCGAGTGAACAGCACGAGGGAGCGATTCACCTCCTTCTCACCGACGTGATCATGTCGCGCATGAACGGACGCGAGCTCGCCGCGCGCGTGTCCGGACGTCGTCCCGAGGTCCGCCTTCTCTTCACGTCGGGCTACTCCGAGGAGGCCGTCCTGCACCACGGGGTCCTCGACGCGGGGGCCGCGTTCCTGCCGAAGCCGTTCACGCCCAACGCCGTCCTCGCGAAGGTCCGAGCCGTCCTCGACGGCGCTCCGCTTCCACAGGCGGACCGCACGCGGGACACCGCGCGTCCGCGGTCGCGGGCACGAGCCAACGAGCACGTCCTGCTCATCGACGACGAGCGCTCGCTCCTCGACCTCACGGCGCGCATCCTCAAGCGGCTCGGCTATCGCGTGACGGCCTTCACGGATCCCATCGAGGCGCTCCGGGCGTTCGACGCGGAGCCGAGCGCGTTCGACGCGGTCGTCGCGGACGTGATTATGCCCGGCGCGAGCGGCTTCGACGTCGCGCGCGCGGTGCGCCGGCGCCGCCCGCAGGTCGCCGTCGTCATGACGTCGGAGTACGCCCGGCCTGAGGACGTCCGCGAAGCGGAGGCGCTCGGCCTACGCTCGCTCCTCGTGAAGCCGGACTCCGTCGAGGAGCTCGGGCTCGTCCTCCACGACGAGCTGCGCCGGCGTGGCGCGAGCTCGCCGGCGTCCGGGGCGACCTAGGAGGTTCGGCACGAGGTCGGCGGCGTGAGCGCGAGCCCAGAGTCACGCGCTGGAGGCGGGCCGACGCGCGGCGTCCCGACTTCCTGGGAGCGGCGGGCCTTTGCGAGCCACGAGGTAGGCGTTCCACACGGGCTCGTTCTCCGCGCGCGTGACGCGGCGGAACACGCCCGATCCCCCGCGGCCGCTCGCGTCGGCGCCTTCCCAGTACGCGTCGACGGAGGCGAACCCCGCGTCGAGGAGCACGTCGCGGAGCTCGGAGAGCGAGTAGTGCCGCCAGTCGTAGGTGAAGCAGCGACGCAGCGCGGTCCCGTCTCGGAACTCGAACGAGATGTGACAGAGGAAGCCGGCGTTCACTGCGTCGTACCGCTCTTGCTCCCAGATGTACGTCCACCCGCCGGCCACGCGTCGCCGCTCGACGCGCGCGCACGTGGCCTCGAATCCGCCGAGCGCGTCGAGCACGAAGAGCCCGTCGTCGGTGAGCGATCGGTGCGCCGCGCGGAAGTACCGCCGCAGCAGCTCACGCTCGTGGAACACCTGGTAGCTGTAGTTGTAGGCCCCGATGACCTCGACCTTCCGACGCGTCGGCACGAGCACGTCGTGCTCGAGGAGGTCGACGCGCGCGGCGGCGGCGCCGATCGCCGGCAGGTTGTGCGCGCGCCCCCAGTCGAGCGTCGGCCCGTCGATGTCGAGCCCGATCGCGGTGCGGTCCCGACGGCTCTTCGCCCACTGCGCGCAGAGGAGCGCCGTGCCGCAGAAGTCCTCCCGTAGGTGCAACGGCCGGCGCCCGGTGTGGGCCCCGAAGACCTTCTCCAGGAAGCGGATCTCCTGCTCGGGCAGCTGGACGCTGCGCTGGTAGAGATCGTGACGATCCGCCCTGCGCGCGGTCAGCTCCGGCCGGACGACGTGACGTGACGACGAGCGGGTCATGAAGACCTCCCTACACGGCGGAGCCGCCTCGACGCGAGCACGATCGAACGGGAGAGAAGCCGTCTTCGCTCAGAGACCCTGGACCGTCACGGGCGCGTAGCGAGGCTGGGTGGTGCCGTCGCCGAGCTGGCGGTACGTGTTGTTGCCCCAGCACTGGATCTCGCCGGTGGAGAGCCGCATGCAGTGGTGGTTGTCGCCCGTGCCGAGCTCGACGGTGAGCTGACCGAGCGCCGTCACGCGCGTCGGCGAGGGCTTCGGGGTCATCGTGCCGTCGCCGACCGGGAGGCTCCCCCAGCAATAGACGTCGCCCGTCGCCTGGAGCGCGCACGTCGACGCGCCCTTGGCCCCGATCTGCACGACGTCGGCGAGCCCCGGGACCGCCTCGGGGGTGGGGTGCGGCGCGTCCCCCTGGACGCCCGTGCCGATCTGCCCCGACTGCGCGTTGCCCCAGCACGACATCGTCCTGTTCGCGAGCAGCGCGCACACGTGATAGCTGCCGGACACGATCGACGTCGCGCCCGCGAGGCCGACGACGTCGACGGGCGAGAGGCGCTCCTTCGTGTCGCCGTCGCCGAGCTGCCCCCACGCGTTGTACGTGCCCCAGCACTTGCCCGCGCCGCCGATGAGGACGCACGTGTGGCCCCACCCGGTCGCGACGCTCGTGACGTTCGCGATCCCCGGAGGCTCGGACGGCGTGATCATCTTGGTCGACGAGCCGTCGCCGATGCGCCCGCCGCCGCCCCAGCACGTCACGTGTCCGTTCGCGCGGAGCGCGCACGTGTGCGCCCAGTCCGACGTGATCGAGACGGCGTCGGTGAGCCCGCTGGCCTCGACGGGCGTCTTGCTGTCCGCCGCGAGGCCGTCCCCGAGCTGCCCGCCCGTCCCCTCACCCCAGCACTTCACGTGTCCGTTCGCGAGGCGCGCGCACGAGTGCGCGTTGCCGGCCGCGACCTCGACGACGTCCGTGAGCCCCACGTCGAGCGGCGTCGTCGCGGGCGTGCCGTTGCCCGCGGGGCCGAGCTGCCCGTCCTTGCTCTCGCCCCAGCATTTCACGGTCCCGCCCGGCCGCACCGCGCAGGTGTGGAGGCTGCCGACCGCGAGGAGGTGCGGCGCGCCCGGATCGAGGCTCGCGTCCACCTTGGGCATCGCGGCGTCGGGAGAGGCCGCGCCGTCGGTCGACGGGGCGGCGTCCTCGGC
>JALHPN010000044.1 GCA_022842465.1 Polyangiaceae bacterium
CCGGGGCGCCCCGCCCCGCGCCGGGCGGCGGGCCGCGGGGGGGGGGGGGGGGCCCGGCCGCCGCACGCCGGCGCGCGAGCGGCGGGCTTGACCGGCGGAGGCGGCGTCGCCGCGAGCGCCTTGGTCTTGGTCGCGGGCTTCTCGGCGGTCGCCGGGAGCGCGGAAGCGGCCATGGACGGGGGCGCGAGCTCGACCGCCGGCGGAGCCGGGGCCGCCTTGGTCTCGGTGACCTCCAGGATCGCGGGCAACGTCTCCACCTTCGCAGCGCCCGGGAGGGTCTCCGTGGGGGCGGCGACGAGGCCGGCCGACGGGGTCGAGCTCCGTGACGATGCCCGCGGCACGAGGATGCCGACGACGATCCCTACGGCGAGACACGCCGCTGCCGTCATCGCGCCCGACATCCGCCAGCTCCGCGCCGGCGCAGCCTTCGCGACGGCCGCCTTCGGCTCGGAGGACGCGGCCTTGGTCGCCGCGATCTTCGCGTCGGACCTCACGTCGTGGGCGCGGGCCTTCGCGAGCGCGGGCTCGGACCGCCGTGCCTCCGTCACCGCGGACGCGGTCGACGGCGGCGGGATGGTGATCGCGACCGGCGGCGCCGAGCGATGCTGCGCGGCATCGTCGTCGTCCGCCGGTGCAGCGGCGGCGGCGGGGACCGTCGCGGACGAGGCGGCGCCGACGTCACGAACGGACGGACCGACCTCGACGTCGATCGAGAGCTCGCTCTCGGCAGGCTTGGCGACCTCGCGGAGGCGCTCGAGCTCGAGGGCTTTGTACCCTCCGGTCTCGCCGCCGATCTCCGCGGTGACCAAGTCGGCGCTGCCGGGGAGCGACGCGAAGGGCTCCGCCGGAGTCTCGAGGTCGAAGCCGTCACGCCGCGTGGCGACGGGCAGCTGGCGCACGGTCGGGAGCGCCGCAGGCGGCAAGCTTCCGGCGGGCATCTGCGCGGTCTTCGCGAGGTCGGTGGAAGGCTTGGACGGCGCGGGCTTCGCGGCGCGAGCGACGATGCGAGCGAGCGACTCCGCCGGCTTGGTCGCGTAGGCGAGGAGCCCATCCGCCACCTCGCGGATCCCGGCGGGTCGCGCGGCGGGATTCTTGGCGAGGCACGCATCGACGAGATCGGCGAGCGCGTCGGGCACGCCTGCGAGCGAGGCCTGGTCCTCGCTCTTCACCTCGACGGCGAGGACCGACGGACTGTCGGCCATGAAGGGCGGCGCGCCGGCGAGCATCGTGTAGAGGACGACGCCGACGCCCCAGACGTCGGACGCCGCCGTCGCAGGCGCGCTGCGGTCGGCGAGCAGCTCGGGCGCACGAACGACGAACGGGCCGAGCCGGCTCGCGTCGAGAGGGAGCGAAGCGAGCGCGCGGTCGGTGCCGAGACCGAGGAGCTTCACGTTCGCGGGGCCCTCCTCGTTCCATGCAAGATGCACCGAGTGAGTGCCGAGCTCTCCGTGCCGCACGTCGAGCGCGTGCGCCTCGAGGAGCGCGTCGCAGACGTCGAGCGCGATGTCGACGGCCTGCTGGCTGTCGATCGCGTGGCCGCCCTCGAGGAGCGACGCGAGCGTCTGCTCGGGCAGCTTCTCCTGGACGACGAAGGGGTGGCCGGCGGAGGTCACGCCGACGTGCAGCACGCGCGCGACGTGCGAGCTCGTCAGCGCCACGCACTTGCGCGCCTCGGCGAGGAAGCGGAGACGGACGGCGTCGTTCACGTCGAGCCCCGCGAGGACGAAGACGTCCACCTTCGCGTTCTTGGCGGCCGTCTCGGCGGCGAGGTGCACGAGCGAGCGATCCGCGCTCACGAGGGACTCGAGTCGATAGCGCCCTCCGATCACGTCCCCCGCGTGGAGCGGGAGGCCGGGGAGGAGCTGGGCTCGAGCGTGCGTTCCGGGCGAGGCCGAGAGCATCATGAGTGTAGGTCGTGGTAGCACCTGTAGGCAAGCGTGGTAGCGACCGCAGGACGATTTCGCGCAAGTCCGCGAGCTTCCCCGCGATTGCGGGCTCGAGTACGCAGGCTGATCGAGGTCCGCAGGAGGCACGCGCGATCGGTCGGATCACGATCGGGATCGCAGGGTAGCGCTCCAGTGAAATCGGAAGTTTCCGCTGCAGTCCCGGAACGTTCGCCGACCATTGGCGCGGCTCGCCGGACTGGTGAAGACTCTGGCTGGGAGGCAGGAAAATGCGGCACTTCGCTCTCTTCGGTGCGGTCGCGCTCGCGGTCGCCGCCGGGATCGCTTGCACGACGTCCGCGACCACCGACGCGACCGCGGACGGCAACGACGGGGGCACCACGACGCAGCCGCCGGGCACGTCGAGCGGCAACGGAGGCGTGGAGGCGCCGGCCGGGACGGGCGGCAACACGGGCCTCCCATGCGACGTCCAGGCGGTCCTCGAGAACCGGTGCATCACGTGCCACACGGGCGCGGACCCGGGCGTGCCGCGCCTCCTCACGTACTCGGACCTCGTCGCGACGTCGAACGTCGACCCGACGAAGTCGCTCGCGCTCGTCTCGCTCGAGCGCATGAAGAGCGCGACGGTCCCCATGCCGCCGAAGCCGGCCGAGCCGGCGGACCTCGACGAGATCGCCGTCTTCGAGGAGTGGATCGCCGCCGGCACGCAGAAGGGTGCAGCTTGCACGGAACCACCGAACCTCGACGGCGGCCTGCCCACCGTCGACGGCGGCGCCGGCGACGGCGGCTGCACGAGCAACACCTTCTGGACGCAAGGCAACGAGGGCGACCCGCTGATGAATCCAGGCCAGGTCTGCCAGGGTTGCCACCAGGTCTCGGGAGGTCCGGCCTTCAGCGCCGCAGGAACGGTCTATCCGACCCTGAAGGAGCCGAACAACTGCAACGGCGTGGACGGCGAGCGCACGAACCTCACCGTGATCATCACGGACGCGCAGAACCGTCAGATCCGGATCCCGGTCAACGAGGCCGGCAACTTCTTCACGCGCGCGCGGATCCGCGCTCCGTACCGGGCGCGCGTCACCGACGGCGTGACGACGCGGACCATGATGACGGCGCAGACGGCCGGCGACTGCAATCGGTGTCACTCGTCCGTCGGCATCAACGGCGCGCCGGGGCGCATCGTCGCGCCCTGACCGGACCCCGGGCGAAGGTGCGACAATGCCCCACCAGCCCCGCCACCGCGTCGCCTGATCGGGCGAGGAGACGTCGCGCGAGTTGTCAGCGGCCCAAGGCCTTGTAATGTGCGCCCCGCGCGGGCCGGCATCCCTCCGGGGAGGCCCACTCGCGAAGAGGAGGGTCTGCCGTGTCCATCGTCACCGAGCTTCGTTCGCTTCCGCTGTTCCAAGGCATCCCGGAGGCGCGCCTCGAGCAGCTCGTCGCCGTCTTCCGGCCGGTGACGAAGAAGGCCGGCACCGTCCTCTTCGAGCCGGGCGAGACCGCGACGCACTTCGAGATGCTCGTGAAGGGCGAAGTCACCCTCGAGGAAGAGGGCGCCCTCAGCCTCACGCTCCGACCCTCCTCGCCGCTCGGCGAGCTCGGCGCCCTCACCAACATCCCGCGCCAGGCGCGTGCCATCGCGGCGACGGACGTGGAGCTCCTCGCCGTCCCCGTCGCCGATCTGCACGGCTTCTTCGACGACAACGCCGACATCGGCCTCGTCTTCACGAAGAACCTCCTCGCGATGGTCAGCGAGAAGGTCCGCCGCGACCGCCGGCTCCTCGCGTCGATGAAGCACAACATCATCCGCACGCAGAAGGCGATGAAGCAGATGCGCGAGACGCTCCTCGAGAGCCCGGAGACGGAGATCTCGAAGCCGCTCTTCGAAACGCTCGACAACTTGATCCAGAACAACCGGCGCGGGAACTACCGCGTGTCGCCGACCGCGTCGTACCCCGCGACGGTCCGCCTCGACGACGGCCGCACGGCGCGCGTCCTCGAGGTGAGCGAGGGGTACCTCAAGGTGGAGGGCGCGGCGAAGGACCTGACCTCCGACCCCTCCTACTGGGCCGGCGTCCTCCAGCTGCCGACGGGTGAGGTGCTCGTGAGCGGCTCCGTCGTCCGCGAAGGCGAGGGCGGCGTCGTCATGAAGCTCGACGGGATGGTCGACGAGTTCAAGGCGAAGCTCGACGCGTTCACGACGCAGCTGCAGCTCCTCGACTACGTCGTCTGACGCGGCGGCGCGATCGCGCCTGATCGCGCGGCCCGCCCTGGCACAACGAGGCATGTGCCACCAGACGGAGAGAGACGAGATCCCGCGACCTTTCGTGCGGCACGCTCTCTGCTGTTGGGTCGATCATGGCCCTCCGGAACGTCTCTTCCCTCTCTTGGATCCCGGTCTTCGCCGCGATCGGAGCCGCCGTCGCGTGCGGCTCCGGCGGTGAAGGCTCCCTGAACCCCGACGGCGCCTTCGAGGAGGTCGACAACGGCTTCGAGTCGGACGACCCGACCGGGCAGGACTCGGCGAGCCGCGGCGGCGCCATGGCCGACAGCGCCGCGGGCAGCAGCAGCGGCGGAGCGCCGGCCCCCGAGGCGAACGAGGGGAGCAGCAAGGACGCCGCCCGTGCGGTCGAGGAAGCCGACATCCTCAAGGTCGACGGCACCCGCCTCTACGCCCTCTCCCGATACGGCGGCCTCGCGATCGTCGACATCTCGAACCCCGACCAGCTGAAGCTCCTCGGCCGCAAGCGCACCGAGGGCATGCCCTTCGAGATGTACGTCCGGAACGGCCGCGCGTACGTGATGATGAACGAGTACGGCAAGTGGGTGAAGAGCGAGGGCTCTTCCTGGTACGGCCGCTGGGTCCAGACGAGCGAGATGTTCGCGTTCGACGTCTCGAACCCGTCAGCGATCACGGAGCTCTCCCACTACGACGTGCCGGGCTCGATCTCGGACTCGCGCGCCGTCGGCGACGTCGTCTACCTCGTCACGAACGAGGACGGGTACTGCTGGGGCTGCCAGACGAACCCCGGCACCATCGTCACCTCCTTCAACGTCGCGAGCGGCGCCTTCACGAAGGTCGATCAGCTCGACTACCGCGCCGCCGACAACACGTACACGGGCTGGAAGCGCAGCGTCACCGCCACGAACCAGCGCCTCTACATCGCTGGCCCGGAGTGGAGTTACAAGCCCGGCCAGGAGAACGCGTCGTCGGTCATCCAGGTCGTCGACATCACCAACCCGACCGGCCTCCTCGTCAAGGGCGCGAACGTCCCCGTCGCCGGCCAGATCAACAGCCGCTGGCAGATGGACGAGCACGAGAACGTCCTCCGCGTCGTCAGCCAGTACGGTGACGGCTGGCGCGGCCCGGACGGCACGATCAACCCGCGCGTCCAGACGTTCCAGATCGCGAGCTCGCAGTCGATCGCAAAGATCGGCGAGACGCAGCTGATCCTCACGAAGCCCGAGACCCTCCGTAGCGTCCGCTTCGACGGGACCCGCGCCTACGCCATCACGGCGGAGCGGACGGACCCCCTCTTCACCATCGACCTCTCGATCCCCGCCCAGCCCAAGCAGGCTGCCGCGCTCGAGATCCCCGGCTGGATCTTCCACATGGAGCCGCGAGGCGATCGCCTCGTCGGCTTCGGCTACGACGCGCCCCAGTCGGACGGGACGCCCCTCGCCGTCACGCTCTTCGACGTCTCGGACCTCTCGAACCCGAAGGAGCTGAAGCGCGTCGCGTTCGGCAAGGGCTGGAGTCAGCTCGCCGAGGACCAGGACCGCATCCACAAGTCGGTCAAGGTGCTGGACGACAAGGGCCTCGTGCTCGTCCCGTTCGCCAGCTCGGGCCGCTGGTCGAACGAAGGCTGCGACCGCGGACAGAGCGGCATCCAGCTGATCGACTTCTCCCGCGACGACCTCGCGCTCCGCGGTGTCGCCCCGCAGTGGGGCATGCCCCGCCGCGCGTTCCTCGCGAACGATCGCTTGCTCGCCGTCTCGGATCGCAACGTGACGAGCTTCGACGTCACCTCGCGCGACGCGCCGGTGAAGAAGAGCGAGCTCGACATGTCGAACCCCGCCTATCGCATGGTGGAGCTGCCGAACCACGTCGCGAGCATCACGAACGACTGGTGGACGAACGAGGTGATGCTGTCGGTCACGCCGAAGGCGAACGCCGACGACGCCGACGTCGCGGGCAAGATCTCCCTCGCGCCGCTCGTCGACCCGGACCCGTCCCTCTGCGCGTCCTCGTCGCGCGCGAGCAGCTGGACGGCCTGGTACCAGGCGCGGCTCTTCGCCGTCGGCAACACCGTCACCGTCGTGGTCCCGCGCTACACGTACAGTCACGACCCCGGCGGGGACGGCTCGAGCTCCCGCAGCGGCAAGGTCATCGTCGCGACGATCGACGTGTCGAACGCGGCGCAGCCGAAGATCCTCGCCAAGACGCACATCGCCCTCACCGATCGCTCGTCGAACGGCGGCTACTACGGGTACTGGGGCGACGGCTTCTGGGACGGCTGGGGCTTCTGGTCGTACTACGGCGGCCACAGCGCGAGCCTCGTCCCGTCCGGGCAGGGCGCGGTGCTCGTCGGCTCGAAGCTCGCGTACCTCGAGGTCGACAACGAGCCGTACGAGGTCCCGTCGATCCACGGCGGTCGACGATGGAAGACGCGCATCCACCGGAAGCTCCACGTCGTCGACCTCGCGAACCCGTCCGCGCCGAACGTGCTGCCGGCGATCGCGCTCCCGCAGAGCCTCGGGATCTCGCCCCTCCACGTCTGGAACGGGCACGTGCTCACCTCGCGCTGGGTTCAGTCGACGAAGAACCCCGACAAGGTCCGCTTCTTCCTCGACCGCATCGACCTCTCGGGGGCGGCGCCGACGCCGAAGGCTTCGATCAACACGCCGGGCTCGCTCCTCCTCGCCGACGAGGCCTCGCAGCGCTTCGTCACGACCGACTACCACGCGACGCGCGCCGCGGCGTCCAGCTGGGAGAGCTGCCAGAGCCAGCTCGGATACCGCGCCTGGTTCGACTACGAGTCGAAGAGCTGCATCAGCGTCGCGCGCGACTTCAAGCTGTCCGACGTCGCCGGCACGCGCGTCACGCTACGCCAGACGTGGGCACCGCCGTCGCAGAACATCTCGGGCGTGCAGATCGCGGACGACCGCATCTACGTGACACGCTACGCGCGCTACGACTACCGCTCGCAGGGACCGGTCGGCCCCGGCGGAACCTACCCGGAGCCCACGCTCCTCGAGGACGGCGGCCTCTGGGCCATCGGCGGCATCCGCTCGGGACAGCTCGGGATCGTCAGCCAGCTCACGGGCGACGCGAAGTGGCCGCTCGCGGCGTACGGGACGAAGGTGGCGGTCTACAACGAAGGCGGCCTCGCCATCTACGACACGACCTCGCCGACGCCGACGCTCGTGAAGGAGCAGAACCTCCGCGGCTACGGCTACAGCTCGCACGTCCTCATGTCGGGCGACCGGGCCATCTGCTCGCTCGGCGAGTGGGGTCTCCAGACCGTGAAGTACTGAGCGACCGGGGGGGGATGCCCCGGGGGCATCCCAGGGCTGTCGGTCGGCCGACGTCGTCGGCGGGCTGACACGCCCCTCCGGCGACCTCCTCGCAGCGGAGTCGCGGCCCCGAACTTCTTGCGTAGCGGGTCGCGACGAAGCACCGAGAAGCCCCGTTCGCGGCCGCGAGCGCGGCCTCTCGCAAGTGTCCGAAGGACAAGGACGACGGCTCGGGGAAGGTTCCTCCTCCCTGGGCCGTTGTCGTGTCGCGCCGCGGTGGCGCCTCGCTTGCATCTTCGGAGCTTCGTCATGTCCCCGCTCAGCACCCGCACTCCCACCTCGTCCTCCTCGCCCCGCGCCGATCGGCGCAGCCGCCCGAGGAAGCGGATCGCGACCTCCGCGACGCTCATCGCGGTCGGCCGCGCGATCGACGCCGTCGCCGTCGACGTCTCGATCGGCGGCGCGAAGGTGGTGACGCCGGCGCCGCTCGCGGTGGGCTCCCAAGTGTCCGTCGTCGTCATCGTCGAGGGCGAGATCGTCGACGCCGTCGCGACCGTGATCTGGTCGGCGCCGCACGGCGGAACCCACCACGCGGCCGGACTCGCGTTCGAGCAGATCGAGCACGAGGCACGTGTGCACCTTGCACGTTTCTGCGGGGTCGCCGCATCCTGACGGGGCTGGCGCTTCCGCCCTGGGTTCGGCATCATCGCGTGCCGTGACCGCCTCTCCCTCCCCGCTCTCCCTCACGTTCGGCATCGCCGAGGGCTACGAAGCGACCGACACGCATCGCGCTGCGTTCACGGCCCTCGCGGCGTGGATGCGAGAGCAGGCGGGAGTCGACCTCGCCCGCCGCACCGCGAAGACCTACCGCGAGCTCTCCGCGGACGTCCGCACCGGGGCCTGCGACCTCGCGTGGCTCCCGCCGGTCGTCTACGCGTGGCTCGCCGAGTCGGTGACGCCGCTCGGGAGCATCGTCCGGGAGGGAAGCACCGGCTACGCGGCGGCGCTCGTCGTGCTCGCGTCGTCGCCGCGACAGGAGGTCGCCGATCTGAAGGGCGCGAAGATCGCGTGGGTGGATCCGTGGAGCGCGGCGGGCTTCGTGGTCCCCCGGATCGAGCTCGCGCGGGCCGGGATGGATCCCTTGACGATGTTCGCCGAGGAGGCGTTCCTCGGCACGCATCGTGAGGCCCTCCGCGCGCTCGTCCGAGGGGACGTCGACGTCGCCGCCACCTTCGCGCGGAAGAAGGACGCGCGCTCGCCGCTCGAGGGCGGCTGGACGGAGCTCGAGGCGGAAGGCGCGGCGTTCCGCGTGATCTCCGCCTTCGGGTCGATCCCGCCCGACGTCGTCGTCGTGCGCCGGAACCTCGGCCCGCGCGAGCACGAGCGCGTGATCGACGCCTTCCGTCAGGCCTCGGGCGACGTCGAGGCACGCGCGCTCCTCCGCGCCGTCTTCGGCGGCGACACCCTCCACGAAGGCACGCTCGGCGACCACGAGGCCCTCCGTCGCGTCTACGAACGCGGCGTCGCCGACGGACTCTTCGACTGATCGATCAGCCCGGCTGGCGCTCGACGGTCAGGCGGTCTTCCGTCTGGCGGATGCGGCGGTAGCCGAACATGTGGAACACGTCGAGCGGGTAGAGCTTCGCGATGTGCGTGTTCACGACGAGGCGCGACGGGTCCCGTGCGTCGCGCTCGACACCGGGGAGGAGCGGGAGGAAGCGCTCGAACTGGAGGCTCCGGAGGCGCTCGCTCACGCGGAGGCGCGCTTCACTGACGGCGCGTCCCCAGAAGAAGCCGTCGTCTCCCTTGCCCTGGTAGAGCGGGAGGATGACGAGGCCGTCCTTCGGCGCGCGGATCTCACCGTCCTTGTCGGTCGCGAGGAGCTGTCCGCCGCGTGCGTGGTCCAGGTTCTTGAAGCCGGGCGCCATCTTGAAGCCGTCGGTCGCCTTGATCGCGTGGCGCTCGACGACCTCCATCACGCGCGGGAGGTGCCCGCGACGCGACTCGAGGAGGCGGTACGCATCGCGCGTCTCCTTCACGGAGCCGCGCGGGAAGAGACCCGCCGACTCCGCGGCGATGAGGAGCGTCGCCTCGAGGTTGTCGATCGAGCCCGGCTCGTCGTGCTGGCCCCCCTCGACCGTGAACGTGATGCAGCCCTGGCGCGTCCAGAACGACGCGAGCGCGCCGTCGATCTGCTCCTCGAGCCCCATCACGACCGGGAGCGGCAGGTCGCGGCAGAAATGGCGCTGCGGAAGCGTGTCCCCGAAGATGACGAACGGCACCCCGGCGGCGCTCGTCGTGTGGAGGTCGACGAGGTAGACCTGCCCGCGCGCGCGGGCGATCGCCGAGCGGATCGCGAGGAGGATCTCCTTCGCCTCGCGGTCCTCGTCGATCATCTTCTCGTCACCGCGCGCCTCGAGCGAGGCGATCTGCTTCTCCGTCCAGACGCGGTTCAGGTCGCGCTCGCGGTAGCGCGACTTCATCATCAGCGCGCTCATGTTGCCGCGGAGGACGACGAGCTCGCCGTGGAGGTCGACGTCCTCCTTGTTCAGCCGCCCGACGACGCGGAGGGCCGCCTCGATCCCCGCCGGCTCGTTGCCGTGGATGCCGCCGATCGCGATGAGGGTCGGCCCTGGCTTCTCGGAGGCGAGCTTCGCCGCCTCGCGCGGGCCGACGAGCTGGGTGCGGACGCTGACCGGGCTCGCCTCGCTGGTCGCGCCGTTCACGGCGTTCGCGGCGTCCATCATCGGCCCCTCCGGCTCCGCGGAGGCTCGAGCGGGACGTCGACCTTGCCGAGCTTCTCCTCGAGGAGCTCGGCCGCGATCGACATGAAGTCCTCCTCCGTGACGATGCCGACGATGTGGCCCTGCTCGACGACCGGCAGGCACCCGATCCGATGACGGCGCATGAGCGCGATCGCGTCGAGGGTCGTCGTCTCCGGCGACACGGTCACGAGCTCGCGACGCATGACGTCGCCGACCGGCGTCCCCGGCTGGATGACCGTCGTGCTCGAGGCGCCGGGCTGCGTCACGCGAACGGGCAGCGCTCCGCTCTTCGCGAGCTCGGTGAAGTGACGCATCACCATGCGCGACGTGACGAGGCCCACGAGCCGCCCAGACTCCTCCACCGGCACGTGACGGATGCGCTCCCAGCCCATCAGATCCGCGACGAGGTCCACGGGATCGTCGGGCTCGACGGTGAAGAGGTCCGTCGTCATGTACTGCGAGACCTTGTGATAGCTGCTCTTCTTCGTCGCGGCCTCGTCGAGACGCGCACGCTCCCACTCGGCGACGACGCGCCCGCTGTTCTGTCGCGCGATCGTCGCCGCGACGAGCGCGGTGAGGCGCTCGCCAGGTGACCCGCGATCCTTCATTTCCGCGAGGGAGTGGAGCATCCAGCGGGAGCCCGTGCGCATGGTACGGACGCGCGTCTCGACGATGCCGAGGTAGCGCTTCGCGTCCGTCGCGTCGACACCGGCGCGCGCGAGCCCCTTCTCCGCGAGCGGGAGGAGCTCGTCGAGGATGAGCGCCTGGGCCTGGACCTCGCGACCGTCGAGCCACGTGAGGCGGGCGCCGAGCCCCTCCCGCGCAGCGGCGTCGAAGCTCGCCGCGGCGTGATCGAACTCCATGCGCGCGGGGACGTCCTCGATCGTCTCCACGAGCTCGCTCATCAGCCCGAGCCAGAGGGCCGCGTTCGCGACCTCGTCGGCGATCGTCGGGCCCGCCGGCAGGATGCGCAGCTCGATCCGAAGGTGCGGCTTGCCGTTCGGGGAGATGCCGTAGCAGGCGCGATTCCAGCGATAGATGGTGCCGTTGTGGAGGCGGAGCGCCTTCAGCTCGGGGACCTCGCCCTTCTCGAGGCTGCGCAGCGCGTTGTCGTACGTGTCCGTGCCGACGAGGGCGCGGAAACGAGAGACGTTCTCCTTGTAGATGTCGAGGACGCTGCCGCGGACCCAGTCCTTGCCGAAGGAGACGCGCGCGATCTGCTCACGGAGATGCTGGCCCGGCGGGCGGATGTCGCACGACTGCTGGAAGAGCGCGATGCGCGTCTCGGCCCAGAGCCGTCGACCGAAGAGGACGGCCGAGTTCGTCCCCGCGGCGAGGACGGGGCCCGCGAGCATCTGCGCGACGTTGTAGTAGTGCGCGAAGCGCGACGGCTCCGCGATCTGGAGATGGACCTGGAAGCTCGCGTTGCACGCCTCGGTCATGATCGAGTCGTGCTGGACCTGGAGCTCGTCGAGACCCTTGATGCTGACGTCGTACGGCCCGCCTCGGAGCCCGCTCATGACGCGGTTCAGCGTCATGTACCGCGGGTTCGGCGTCATGTTGTCGAGGCCGAGATCCCCCTTGTCGATCGTCGGGAGGATGCCGGTGAGGACGGGCTGGATGCCGAGGCTCGCGCACGCCTCGCGGACGCGCGCGTATTGCGTGGAGAGCTCCGCCTCGAGCGCGGCGAGGCCCTTGCCCGCGAGCGGCTGGGGGGACGCGTTCATCTCGAGCTGGAAGCGGCCGAGCTCCGTCGTGAAGAACTCGGGCCCGAGCTTCTCGAGCATCTCCATCGCGGCCGGCGTCGGCTGGTAGGAGGAGTCCACGAGGAAGATCTCCTGCTCGGCGCCGATGCAGACCTTGTCCCGCTCGAACATGTCCGTGTCGAGCATGCGCTCGAGCGCGCGGAGGTCCGTGAGGAGCGCACGCATGTAACGACGACGCTCGTCGCCCGTCAGGCCGCCGGTCGTCGTCTTGTGCGCGCGCGTGTCCTCCATCAGCGGGTCCACTCGTCCAGGTACTTGGGCATCATCGCACGCCAAGTGACCCAGTCATGGTGCCAATCGGGCCCCCACGAGTCGACGAAGTTCGGGATGGACTTCTCCCCCAGGGTCTTCGCGAGGCGCCAGCTCTCGCCGATGTCCTCCCACTTCCCCTCGCCGCTCGCGATCTGGACGTGGCGCGTCTTCAGGACCTCGAGGTGCTTGCCGGCGAGCTTCGGGACGAAGTGGAGAGGAGACGAAACGTAGAAGTACTGCGTCGGGTCCGGGCGATCCATCCACTTCATGATGTTGAAGGTGCCGCTCATCGCGAGCGCCTTGTGGAACATGTCCGGGAAGCGGCAGACCATCGCCGCCGCGTGGAAGGCGCCGATCGACGCGCCCGCCGACCAGATGCCGATGTCCTCCGACTTGCAGTCACGGCGGATCGCCGGCACCACCTCGTGCTTGATGTACTGGTGGTACTGGTGCTGCATCCACATCCGGTGCTCGGGGCTCGTCTCCTTGTCGAACCACGCGCGGCCGCCGATGCTGTCGCAGGAATAGACCTTGATCCGGCCCGCCGACAGGAGTGGCTCGAGCACCCTGATCATGAGGAATCGCTCGATCTCCTCTGCATCGCCGCCCGCGGTCGGGAAGACGAGCACGGGCTGTCCCATGGTCCCCCATCGCGCGAGCGTGCTCTCGGTGTTCAGCCGGTGTGAGAACCAGCGCGTCTTCTCGAACATGACCCAGCCGCTCCTGTCCATATCCCCACGAGACGTGGGCCCCTGGACGCCGTCGTCGCCAGGGCAGCGCGCGGGGGCGCCCTCCTCTACTCAGGTGTCCCCGAGGCCGCAAGCGGGGCGTTGCTCGTCACGCAGGCACCTACGCGCCCCCCTCTCGGCGCCCTGGAAAACCGGCGCCCCACGCCGCACCGCCCGCGCTCGGGTGGTGTCGAATCACCTTGAACGTGGCGATACATCCTCGTTCTCTTGAGGGTGTGACACGTCCGAAGCACCTCGTCGCGGCCGCGTCTTTCTGCGCGGCGGCCGCCACCGTCACGACCGCGAGGACCGCCCGCGCCGACGCCGAGGCCTGGCTCTGGGTCGAGAATCGCGTGCCGCTCGCCAGGACCGACAGGCCGGAGCTCGGTCGCGTCGACCTCCGGGTCTTCGGAGACTTCCGCGCGAACCGGCGCTCCGAGGGGCTCGGCATCGTCTTCGGCCGCATGGGGCCCCTCTTCTTCCTCTCCGACTGGATGTTCGTCGCGACGACCGGCAGCGTGGCGGCGATCCGCGGACCGAACGGGCAGTGGTCACACCAGGCGCGCGCCGAGCTCGAGCCGAACTTCTTCGGTCGGATCGGCGATTTCACGTTCAACGATCGGAACCGCGGCGAGTACCGGGTCCGCGAGGACGCCGAGAACTTCTTCTTCTACCGGAACATGCTCCGCATCTCGTACGCGCCGGTGCACGCGCGGTGGATCCCGTACGTGTTCGACGAGGTGCTCTTCAACGTGACGACGCGGGAGGTGAGCGAGAACCGCGCGAGCGTGGGCCTCGGGCGCATGGTCGGGGGCAGCACGCGCATCGACCTCGGGTACATCTTCCGGAGCCGGAAGGACCCGACCTTCGTCCACGACCACATCGTGAACCTGTTCTTCTTCTTCGACGTGCCGCCGCCGCCGCCCGTGCCGGGTGAGGCGCCTCCCGCTCTCCCTGCCCCTGGCATCCCGAACCCGCCCCCCCCGTCGCCCCCTCCGGACGAGGCGCTACCCACGCCACCACACCCCGCCCCCGGCGCTCCGACGACTCCTACCGGGCCGGCCCCGGCGCCGGAATCGCACGAAGACGGAGGGTGATCGGGGACGCCTTGGGGAGCGGTCGATCCGGCGACGGGAGGCGGCGCGTCATCAGCTTGTAAGTCGTTGGAACACCAAAGTTCTGGCCGCGCTCTCTTGCTCCGCACACGGAGCTCGTTCGCCTGCTTCAATGACGAACGTTGGCCGCTGAACTCGCCCTCCTCGTCATCGTCTCCGCGTTCCTCCACGCGGCCTGGAACGCCATCCTCAAGCGGCGCCCGGACCCGGAGAGCGCCGTCGTCGGCGTCCTCGTCGCGGCGGGCGTGAGCTCCGCAATCCTTGCGGTCGTGAGGGGCTCGGCGTTCCCGCCGCCCGAGGCGCTCCTCTGGTCGCTCCTGTCCGGCGTCGTCGAGGCCGCCTACTTCATGACCCTCGCGCGGGCCCTCTCACGCGCGCCGCTCGGGTCGGTCTACACGGTCGTGCGCGGCGGCGCGCTCGTCCTCGTGTGGCCGGTCTCGATCGTGTTCTTCGCCGAGCACGTGACGCCGCTCATCGCGCTCGGCACGCTGCTCGTCCTCGTCGGCCTCGCCGCCGCCGGCTCGTCCGAGTCGCGCGTGCCGGCGCTCCGCGTCCTTGAGGAGGCGGAGGCGGAGGCGGAGGCGGAGGCGATTCCGCCGCCGGCGCGCGTGCCCGCCCTGGCGCGCGCGAGCGCCGCGTCGCTCCCCGGCGGTACCTTCAGAGGCTCGCATCCCTCGCTCGCGCCGATGCGCCGGAGCGCCCCTTCGTTCGCCGACGCGACGGACATCCCGTCCTACCATCCGCAGGCGAGCGCGAAGAAGACCCTCCGCTGGGCCGTCATCTGCGCGGTCTTCGCGGCCGCGTATCAGCTCGGTTGCAAGGTCGCCCTCGTGAAGGGCGGGACGACCGACGCCGTCGTCGCGATCACGATGCTGACGGCGGCCGCCGTGCAGCTCGTATGGGTGGGCCGCGAGCGTCGCGCCGCGGCGCTGTCGGAGCTCCGGAGGGCGCCGCTCGCGATCGTCGGCGCGGGCCTCCTCTGCACGCTCGGGTTCGTGCTCTTCGTCCGCGCGATGTCCGAAGGCGGAGCGGGGCTCCTCACGACGCTGCGCAACACGTCGATCCTCTTCGCACAGGGCCTCGCGCTCCTCGGGGGCGAGCGGCCGAAGCGCCTCGCCGTCGTCGGCGCCATCATCGTGACCGCGGGCGCCGTCCTGCTCTCGTTCTGAGCTACGATCGGCGGGTGCCGCGCGACGACACCTCGACGCTGGAGGTCTTCATCCGGGAGCGCGGCTTCGCCTTCGCTCGGATCGGGTCGACGCTGGTGCAGGTGCGGGCGAGGCAGCTCTTCCTCTCGGACGTCGAGAGGGTGTCGAGCCTCGCGCATCTCGTCAGGGCGCAGACCGTCGCCCGGAAGATCGCGTTCCTCGGGATCCTCGAGGAGGAAGCCGAGGTCCCGGAAGGCGACGTGCGGGCCGCGCAGGCCCTGCAGATGAGAGAGTTCCTCGCCGACCCACGCGTGCATCTCTGCGGCGCCATCCTCGGGTCGGGTCCCCGGACGACGATGCTCCGCGCCGTCGTCCGCCTCTCCGTGCTGGGACAGCCACGGATGACGACGGCGAGCTCCGTTCGCGAGGCGGTGACTTGGCTTGCCGCGCGCGGGATCCGGGACCCCGCCGAGACGCTCGCCGCAGCCGCGAACGAGCTACGAGCGATGGCGCGAGAGACGGCTTAGCCGCGGCCGCCGCGCTCCTTCGCCGCTCGCTTCGTGGCGCTCTTCGCGCTCTCCTTTCGGCGCTGGGTCGAACGCGGACGGCGAAGGACCTCCTCGATCGAGGCACCGAGCTGGAGCACCTGCGAGCCGTTCACGTCCGCGCCGACCGAGGCAGCGTCCGACGCGCTCTCGCCCGCCGCGAACGACCGCCCCCCGACGACGACCACCAGAGCCGGGTTACGCGAGGCGATCCGAGCGGTCGCGACCGTGTGCGCGACGCGAACGAGCCAGTCTTCACGGCGCAGCGCAGGGCTGAGCGAGAGATCGAGCGCGTCGAACCACTCCCCTGCGAGGAGGGACTGGAGCTCGTCGTCGGTCGCCGGGAACTCGGCGTGCGCGTCCCAGCCGGCCTGCCAGAGCAGCTCCGTGTCGAGCGTCGCGCCGAGCAGATGAGGCTCGCCGGGCTGTGGCGCGACGAGGACCGCCGGCAGCCCGAGGCCCGTGAGGTTCGCGACCGCGCCGAGCTCGCGGACGATCGCCTGCATTCGCACGAGGCCGAGGTCGAGCTCGAGCGCGCTGCAGTCGTCGTGGTACCAGAGGTCTCCGAGGCTGCGCGCCGCCGGGTCGAAGAGCGTCGCCCTCGAGAACGCGAGCGACCCGGCGCGCTGACTGAGCTCGCGAGCGAGCGCGGAGGCGGCGTTCGGGTCCGTCCCGATGAGGAGGTTTGCGAACTCGGCGGCTCGAGGATCGACTTGCGGGAGATCTCGACGTAGCTCCGTACGCTGCGCGACCAGCGCCGGGACCACCACCGTCTCGACGAGGTGGGGGACGGCCGGCGCAAGGAGCGCCGTGGCAGACCAGAGCGGGTCGCCGCGCTGGAGGAGCTTCATCCCGAAGTCGCCGAAGACGCGGTTCTTCGTCGGCCCTGCGCTGCGAACGCGGATGTCGGCATGGCGGGGGTCGCGCTGGACGGAATCCCAGACCCGCGTGAGCCCCTCGGCAGGGCCCTCGAGCCACTGGAAGAAATGGCCGTCGTCGTAGACGACGACGCCGCTGATGTCCTCCGAGCGATTGCGCGCATCGGCCTTCCGCTCGAAGTCGCGAAGATCGCCTTCCGACCAAGGGAAGGAGGCACGGCTCCGATACGTGAGCGAGAGGAGGCTCCCGTCCAAGCTCGGGTAACTCATCCTCTGCTGGGGGTCGAGTTGGGTCACGGGAGCTCCTGTGGTTGCCGCGGTCACGTCCGGCGATCCGGAGCGCGGCAGACTCCCCGTCGCCGCGCGAGGCGTCAAGAGTAGCGTGGACCACGCTTCGCGCCGCTCGCAGACGACGATTCGATCGTCCATCTCGGCGGGCGGCGTGACGCATGCGACGTCGAAGCGATCGGATGCCCTGCGAGGGCCTTCGACGCCGCACTCGACGGCAGAACGCCGCGGTGCGACGCGGTGGACGGGACGCCACAGATTCGCCTGTCGTCCTCTCGCTTCGAGAAGACCGCCTTCACACGAAGAGATCTCGACCTGGCATCTCCGCCGCGATCGCGCTGGAAATCGCTGGATCGGCGAGGTCCCGGGGCAGCGGCGCACCGCTTGCTCGAGGGGTCCTTCGCGCCCCGGGGGCGTCTGACCGGGAACGGAGGAACCTCACCGCATGCACTCGTCGCGAATCGGCAAGGGACTCGATCCGAAGATGCTCGGCACGGGCATCGGCATCGTCGCGCTCGGGCTCGTCATGGCCTACGTCGGTTGGTTCACGAATCACAGCATCCGGTTGGGCGCGCTCCCGATCCCGCTCGGCATCGTCGGTCCTCTCGTGCTGCTCCTCGGCGCCGCGACCATCGCGTACGCGTTCCACCAGGAGAAGTGTCTCGCGTGCAACGCGACGCTCGAGACCACGCTCGTGCACTTTCCGCTCGAGTGGACGCCGCGCGTCGTCAACGCCGTCATGAGCGGCGACGCGGGGGCGCTGTCGTCGGCGCCGCAGGGCCGCGCCTACGAAGCGCACCTCAAGGTCACGTTCCATCCTTGCCCCTCCTGCAAGTCCGTCGCGCTCGTCGAGGTGGACGCCTTCGAGCCGGGGCGGAGGCCCGTGGTGCCGAAGCGCGCGCTCGAGGGCGCCGCCGTCGCCCCGATCGCCGATTTCCTCTCGGCGCGCGAGGCCCAGGCCGAGCATCGCGCCGCGTGAGCTCGCCCTCCGCTACGCCGCCTTCTGCGTGGCGCGCCAGTCCTGGATTCGGCCCCAGAAGAGCTCCGTGAACTTCTCCACCTCGTGGATGGGGAAGAGGGCGGTCACCTTCTGGCGGACGGCGTCCTTCGCCTCGTCGCTGGCGAAGAACGCGTCGACGACCTCGTCGAGGTGGCCGAGGTGCTTCGCGCAGAACTCCTCGAAGCGCGCGGTCTCGTAGCGCGCGTCGGCGATCGCGGCGTAGCGATCGAGCTTCTCCTCGAAGGAGAGATCCAGCTTCGCGACCTCGTAGAAGGGCGCCCAGTCCTGGTTCTTCCGCATCTTCCGCTTCGTCGCCGCGCAGAAGACCGACCAGCGGACGTACGACTTCACGAGCCACGGGAAGTGCCAGTGGAGGGACGTGACCTGCGAGTCCGGGCACGGGTTCGCGAAGTCGATCGGGTACCAGACGCCGTCCTTCCGGAGCGCCTCGCACGAGTTGAACTCCCACTCGAAGAAGGAGTTGATCGTGAGCGTCAGCTTCCGGAGGTGCTCTTCCTCCGCCTTCGAGATGAAGTCGGTCTTCGTCGTGTAGCGATCGTGGAGCGGGGCGTCGGGGTCGTAGAGGACGCAGTGCGTCTGCGGGCCGAAGCCGATGCAGCGGACGAAGCGGTCGAAGTCCTTCACCGCCGCCTGCACGTGCATGACGCTCTTGCCGCTGTCCTCGTAGGCCTTCCACGCGGACTTCACGTCGTCGACCTTGATGACCCCGCGCCAGCCGCCGCCGTCGTACGGCTTCATGAACATCGGCCAGCCGATCTCGTCCCCGACCTTTCCGATGTCGAAGAGCTTCGCGTAGCGCGCGAGCGTCGGACGGAGATCGGGGTTGCCGGGCTCGTAGCTCTTCGGCGGGATCATCCACGTCTCGGGGATGGGCATCCCGAGGTGCATCATCGCGCAGTAGGTCGTGTGCTTCTCGTTCGCCTGTACGCTCCAGGGGTTGTTGAAGACGTAGAGGTCGTTCATCAAAATCGACTTCTTAATCCACTCCCGGGACGTGTGGTACCAGTGCGTCAGCCGGTCGACGACGAGGTCGTACTTGCAGTCCTGGCGGAGATCGTAGGGCTCGATCGTCACGCGCTCGACCTCGAAGCGGAGCGTGTCACCGCTCCCGTCGGGGCTGGGGATGCGGAGGTCGAGCCGCTTCATGATGGCCTCGAAGCAGAGGGGCCAGCAGATGTCGGCTCCGAGCGACAGACCGATGTGACGAACGACTTCCGCCATGACCCTTTCCCGCGCGCGACTCCGCGCCCCGCTACTCGTAGATGAACATGAGGGGCCCGGGGAAGAGCCACGAGAGCCCTTCGCGAAGCCGATCCCGCCAGTTCTCCCAGTTGTGACCGTCCCGTGACTCGACGAAGCGAACCTGCATCCCGGTAGCATCCAGGATGGGTACGAGCGAGCGATTCTCGTAGATGAGCGACTCGTAGACGCCGCAGCTCACGAAGACGCGCTCGCTCACGGCGCTCGGGTTCTCGCGATACCGGTTCACGAAGGCGACCACCTGATCGAACAGGGGGCCGCGCCGGTTGCGCTTCCCGATGTCCGTGAAGGCGAAGGAGCCCGACTGGAGGAGGAGCCGCCCCCAGATCCCGGGGTACCGGGCCGCCGTCGAGAACGCGGCGACCGCGCCGAAGCTCGCGCCCATGAGGCACCGTGCTTGCGGTCGGTCGAGGACCGGGAGCCGCTTCGTGAGATCGGGCAGGAGCTCCTCGGTGAGGAACTTCGCGTGGGTCGCGTCGTTCGCGTACTCGCGGAGGCGATCTGGCGAGTCCGTGAACGCGACGATGACGTCCGGGATCTCGAGCCTGTGGATCAGGTTGTCGAGGACGGGCTTCATCGCCGCGTACTTCAGGTAGTCGCTCCCGTCGTGGACGACGATCAGCGGGTAGAGGCGCGACTTCCGGAAGCGGGCCGGGAGGTAGATCATCCCCGTGCGCGTCCCGAGCGTGCGGCTCTCGAAGCGGAAGGGCTCCATCACGCCCGGTCGCGCGTCCGGGTCGGCCTTCGTCCACGTCGGGACCTCGTAGCCCTCCGAGTGGAGCACCGAGTTCGCGCCGAACGGGTCGCGCGCGCGGTTCGGGTTCAGCGGGTCCTCGATCCACGCGCTGTGCCCGTGTCGCTGGAGCTCGAGCTTGTACTCGACGCGCGAGCACGGCGGGATCCCGTCGAGGACGAGGTACCAGAGGTCCGTGTTCGGGATCCGCGAGAGCGAGGTCGCCGACTCGAGGCCGTAGATCCAGTGGCGGAGGATGATGCCGTCGGCCTCGCCGCGGAAGACGAAGGTCACCGTGCCGCCCTCCACGAGCGGGAACGCGCGGCCCTTCAGGAAGGCGTCGACCTTCGCGCCGTCGGCGCCGCCGTCGATCAGGGCCTGGATGGCGGGCTTCGACGGAGAAGGAGAGAGCGGCTTCACGACGGCTTCCCCTTCTTCGTCGTCGTCCCGAAGCTCGCCTGCGGCCGCGCGATCGGGATGCGCACGGAAGAGGCGAGCGCGCGGAAGGCGATCGGCCCGTGCGCGCCGTCGTCGCGGAGCTCGATCACGCCGTGCGGTGACTGAGGCACTCCCCCGATCCAGGTGACGCGGGTACGCGCGGGGAGCGCGAGGCAGGTCGCGGGCGCGAACCTTCGCGACATGATCTGCACGCGGTCGCGATCCTCGAGGCGCAGGCGGAACTCCGGCTGCGGGAGGACGACGACGTTGCGCGCGAGGCCGAGCCCGACGTCGAGGACCTCGGCGGCGCCCGGGCCCTGGGGCGGCGAGTCGTGGAACAGGACGACGCGCTCGCTGATCGCCATCGCCCCCGCGCACCACGCGAAGATCACCTTGCCGCGGAGGAGATCCTTGATCCCGAAGAGCGCGAGGCGGTTCAGGAGCGACGCGACGTGGCCGCCCGCGATCGCGACGGCCTCGCAGCCGTCGACGAGCTCGGCGATCTCGTCGCGCTGCTTCTTGACGGCCGGGCGCTCTTGCGGGCGCCACTGCTCCTCCCACTCGCGGTGGTCGCGCGCGCATCGCGCGAGGTGTCGCGCGTCTAGGTCGCGGATCGCGTCGATCGACGCGCGCCCCTCGTCCTCGAGGATCGCCTGCGGCGCCGAGCGCTGCGTGATGACGTGCTGGGCGTCGAGCGCGTGCTCGAGGCGGACGCGATAGAAGTCCTGGCGGTGGCGGAGGACCGCCTGACGGGCACGATGGGCCTCGTGGAGCTCCGGATCGGTGCGGAAGACCTCCTCGGCGCGGGCGTGGAGACCGAGGTTCACCGTCCTCTTGCCGAGGTGCTCCTGCAGATCGTCGTCCTCGGCCTCGCGCTCCTGCCATCCCGCCGTGATCGTCGCGATGCGGCCTCGCACGCCCAGCTCGGTGACCGCCTCGCCGAGGGTGGGCTCGTACCGTTGGGCGCCCAGGAGGACGATCGCACGCGGCGTGGCAGGCATCCGAAGGGTCGAGACTCTACCACGAAGTCGGGTGCTCCCCGAATGGCGAAAGGGTGAATGCCCGCGAGACCGCGGCCGTCGAAGGGGCGCCGTCCGGTTCCGGCGCGGCTCTTCCCCCCCTCGCAGAGGTCTTCATGACTCACCGTCTCGTCACGGCGCTCTCGGCGCTCTCTCTCTCCCTCGTCGCGTGCTCGGTCGACACCACCCCGATCACTCCGCCCGGGCCCCCTGCGGCCGGGGAGGAGACGCCCGCGCCGGGCGAAGAGACGCCACCTGCGGCGAAGGCGCCGACCCCCGGCCCCGTCGTGACGGCACCGAAGCTCACCCCGGACCCCGCGTTCACGGCGATCGCGGACGCGGCGAACGACCTCTACGCGGCGGCGCCGGCCGAAGGCGACAAGACCTACGTGACCTTCCGCAAGGCGGGCGGCGCGATCGGCTGGGGGTCGGGCACGCTCGTCCGCCGCTACCTCGCGACCGGCGCGCTCGACACGTCCTTCGCGACCGGCGGCACGCTCACGACGACGCTGGTGGCGAACCCCAACGGGCTCGCGATCGATACGTCGGGTCGGGTGCTCGTCGGCGGCACGGGCCTCTACGATCCCGACACGACGAGCGACACCGGCCGCGAGATCGTCGTCCTCCGCGTCGCGGGCGGCGCGATCGACACGACGTACGGCTCGCAGGGCCGCGCAGTCCTCAGCTTCTCGCCCGCGAACACGTTCACGACGAACCTCGTCGCCCGCGCCGATGGCGGCGTCTTCGTGTCGGTCTTCGGCCGCACGAGCGGCAACGAGTCGTACGGGAGCTTCCTCGTCGACGCGAAGGGCGCGCCCGTCGCGGGGTACGGCCCCGGCGGCTTCCGCTCGGCCGAGGGACCGACGGACGCCGCGTTCGCGCTCGGGGACGACATCATCCTTCCCGGCGCGGTCGGCCTCGCGCGCATCGGCCCCACGGGCACCGGCAAGACGCCGCTCCTCACCACGCCGATGGCATGGGCGACGCGCGCCGAGGACGGCGCTGTCTTCGCCGTCGTCGCGAGCAAGACGTCTGCGGGCATCGAGCTCGCGCGCTTCGAAGCCTCGGGCAAGCGTGACACGACGTTCGCCCCCGTACCGGTCGACGACTCGTTCCGCGACGTGGCGCTCCTCCCCGACGGCGGCCTCCTCCTCGCAGACGCGAAGGGGATCTCGTGGGCGGGCAAGACCGGGGGCGCGCTCACGCTCGTGAGCGACACGAAGGCCGAGCGCCTCTTCGTCCTCGGCGGCGCGAAGAAGCTCGAAGTCGTCGCGGACAAGAAGGTCCTTCGCTTCACCCTCGGGTGATCCGCCCCCGCCGACGCGCTACGCTCGACGCCGTGACCGCGCCCCCTGCCCTCCTGCCCGCCGGCACCGTCGTCGGCGGGGACTTCGTCGTCGAGGGTCCCCGGGGCGAAGGCGGGATGGGCGCGGTGTTCGTCGCGATGCAGACGAGCACCGGCAAGCGCCGCGCGCTGAAGCTGATGCATCGCGAGCTGCTCCGCGATCCCGTCTTCGTGAAGCGCTTCGAGCAGGAGGCGAAGGTCGGCGCGCGGATCGCGAGCGACCACGTCGTCGAGACCGTCGCCGCCGGGGTGGACGCCGCCGTCGGCCTCCCCTACCTCGTGATGGAGCTGCTCGAGGGAGAGGATCTACGAACCCGCATCGATCGGGCGGGCGCGCTCCCGATCGCAGACGCAGCCGAGATCCTCGAGCAGCTCGCCCACGGGCTCGGCGCGGCCCACGCGGCGGGGATCGTGCATCGCGATCTCAAGCCCGAGAACGTCTTCCTCGCGCGTGCGCGACGCGCCGGGGCCTCCGCGGTCACCGTGAAGCTCCTCGACTTCGGGATCGCCCGGCTCGCGGCGGAAGCGGCGACGCGCTCGACGCGCTCGACGGTGGGCTCGCCGCTCTGGATGGCGCCCGAGCAGACGCAGCCTGGCGCGATCACGCCTGCCGCCGACGTCTGGGCGCTCGGCCTCCTCGCCTACGAGATGCTCACGGGGCGCCACTTCTGGCGCTCGGCGAACGACGGCACGGCGACGACGGCGCAGCTCCTCCGGGAGGTGGTGCTCGATCCGATCCCGACCGCGAGCGCGCGCGCGGCCGAGCAGGGCGCACTGCCGCGCGTACCGCCCGGCTTCGACGCGTGGCTCGCGCGATGCCTCGCGCGCGAGCCGGCGTCGAGGTTCAGGGACGCGAGCGTCGCCTGGGATGCGCTCTCCACCGTCCTCGGACCCACCGACGGGCGTACGCATGCGCGACAGCGCGTGGCGCTCGGGGACACTGTGGACGTCGCGTCGGAGCCGGCAGATCCGGCGGCCACCGGAGACGCTTCGCGTGTCGTCGTGCCGGCGAGCGCGCCTCCGCCCACGCCGGCGCCGTCCGCGCCGCCGTTCCAGGCGGTCTCGGCGCCGCCGTTCCAAGCCGCACCGCCGTACGCGCCGCACGGCATCCCGAGCGAGACCCCGGTGAACGTCTCCCATCGGACGGGAAACGTCTCGCCTTTGGATCCGGGGCTACGCGGCTCGCGGAGCGGCGTCGCCGTCGGGCTCGGCGCGTTCGGCGGTCTCGCCGTGGCCGGCCTCGCGATCGCGTTCGCCCTGTCGCGACGGAGCCCCGAGCCCGCAGTGAAGGCGCCGGCACCGGCGGACGTGCCCTCCGCGCGGCCAGCGATCGTGATCCCGGAGACGAGCGCGAGCGGTCCGTCGACGGCGATCGCCTCCGCAACGGCAGCGCCAGCCGCCACCGCCACCGCCGTGCCTCCCACGATCGCGACGACCGCGACGACCGCGCGACCGAGCAGCGCCCCGTCGGCCTCCGCCTCCGCGAAGCCCCCCGCGCCGCGTACGGTGGGCGGCGGCTTCGCGGACCCCGTGGATCGCGGCGGCCCCGTCACGTGGAAGGTGCAGGGCCGCCCGGTGCGCCTCCTCACCCGCCTCGTCTCGAACGAGAGCAACGTCGTCGATCCGGTCGTCCGGAAGGCGGTCGAGTGGAGCTCCTGGCAGTACCTCCGCTGCTACGAGCGCGCGTTCAGCGCCTCGAAGGACATGCCCGAGGGCGTCGTCACCGTCGGCTTCGACATCCTCGACCAGCTCCCGCGCCACGCGGCGGTGGCATCGTCGACCATCGGCAACGACGCGTTCGACAAGTGTGTGGTGAATACACTCATCGGCCAGACGATCAACGCCGCAGGCCCCGACGGTCGCGGCCACGTCGTCGTGGCCTTCAAGTTCCTGCCGAACTAGCGCGCGCGGACCTTCAAGGTCTGCCCCACCACGTCCAGCATCTCGCGGAGGGTGTCGTAGTCGGGGTGCTTCATGCGGACCCAGGCGTTCGCCATGTAGCCCGCCTCGACCGGCTGCGTCGGCGTGCCGGACGGCGGCAGGTGCGCGTCGATGATGAAGGGGCCGAAGCGCCGCTGGATCTCGTCGGCGCCGTCGTAGTGGTCGATCGTGCCGTCGCGGTCGGGGCGGAGGGCGATGATGCCCGCAGCGAAGCGGCGCGAGAGCTTCTGCGAGGGGCGGCCGTGGACGACGGCCATCGCCCACTCGCGGTAGATGTCGATCTCGTTCGACGCCGCGTAGAGGTCCCACGCGCGCACGCCCGGCGGGCGGCAGCCGATCTCGTTGAACTTGAGCCCCTTCGGCCCGAAGAACCACTCCATGTGGGTAGCGGAGGTCTCGATCCCGAGCACCTCGTTCACCTTCTTCCCCATCGCCCGCACCTCGTCGTAGGCGGAGACGGCGTCGAGGCGATTGGTGGCGACGAACTGCGGCGAGATCCAGCGCGTGCGCATCGCCTCGAGCACGTTCGGGTAGTAGTGGCTCACGAAGTCGTGAACCACGCGACCGCCGATCGAGATCGTGTCGTAGAAGCCCTCGTGCCCCTCGATGAACTCCTCGATCGCGACGCTCCGGCCTTGCGGCACGCCGAAGGAGGCGAGGACGCCGTCGAGGTCGCTCTCGCGGTCGACCCGCGCCGTCCCCGAGGCGCCCGCCGCGTCGCGCGGCTTCACGATGATCGGGTAGCCGATCCGCTTCGCGAAATCGCGGATCTCGGCCGGATCGCTCGAGCCGATCGACTGCGCGCAGGGGATGCCCGCCGCGACGAGCGCTTCCTTCATCGCCGGCTTGTCGCGGCAGAGGAAGGTCGTCCGGACGCTCGTGCCGGGGATCCCACATGCCTCGCGCACCTTCGCCGCGCACATGACGTGAGCCTCGACGACGGCCTCGAGGCGATCGACCTTCACCTTCGTCTGGAGCCAGCGGACGACCTTCTCGACCTGCCCGACGTCCGTGACGTTCGACACCTGCTCGTAGTGCGTGAGCCAGCGCTGGAGATCGCCGTCGAGCGACGACTTCGGCCGCTCGCCGATGCCGGTCACCCGCGCGCCGACGTCGTGGAGCGCGCGCGCGAACTCGCGCTGGTTCGCCGGGAAGCAGGGCTCGAGGAGGACGACGTCGACGGGCATGAGGGCCGCGCTCTTAGCAAGGCTCGGCCCCGGAGGGAACGGCGGCCGCGTCGACGCCTCCTGCCCCTTCGCGAACGGGCTGTCGCCCCCCTCGAGCGCCACGGACGGCGACGACGCCGTCGTCGCGCCGGAGACCCACGGAGTCCGAGACCGCTCCCGTCGAGGCGGTCGTCGAGACCGACACGCTCGGAGCGAGGATGACGGAACGCGGCGACACGTCGCTCGCTAGCCGGCGTCCGCAGCCGGAGGGCGACCGGCGCGGCGGAGCAGGGCGAAACGATTCCCTTGCGTCCCCCGGCGCTCCTCCTCTAAGGGTGCGCCATCGTGAAGGTTCTCTTCGTCGCATCCGAGGTCGCGGGCTTCGCCAAGACGGGCGGTCTCGGAGACGTGGCCGCGGCGCTGCCTCGCGCGCTCGCCGGGCGCGGCCACGACGTCCGCGTCGTGATGCCGATGTACCCGCGCGTGAGGACGGAGGGCCGCACGTTCGAGACCGTCGTCCGCGAGGCCTCGGTCGATCTCGGCGGGACGCGCGTGCACTACTCGGTGCACGCCGCGACGCTGCCGGACAGCAAGGTCCCCGTCTACTGCGTGCGATGCCCGGGGCTCTTCGACCGCCCGTCGATCTACACGCAGGACGCCGACGAGCACCTCCGCTTCGCCGTCCTCCAGTGGGCCGCGCTCCAGCTCTGCCAGCGGCTCCGCTTCGCGCCGGACGTCGTCCACGCCAACGACTGGCAGACGGCGCTCCTCCCCGTCCTCCTCCGGACGATGTTCGCGTGGGATCGCCTCTTCGACGCGACGCGCACGGTCCTCACGATCCACAACATCGGCCACCAGGGCGGCTTCGACGCGCGCGTGCTGCCGCAGACGGGCCTCGGCGAAGCGTCCCACCACTTCCACCAGGAGCAGCTCCGCGAAGGACGGATCAACTTCCTCCTGACGGGCCTCCTCTACGCGCACGCGATCACCACGGTGAGCCCGACGTACGCGCGCGAGATCCAGCGGCCCGAGCACGGCGTCGGCCTCGACGCCTTCCTCCGCGAGCGCTCGAGCGTGCTCTTCGGGATCCTGAACGGCATCGACGAGCTCGCGTGGAGCCCCGAGACGGACGCGCTCCTCCCGCATCGGTTCTCCGAGAGCGATCTCTCGGGCAAGGAGCGCTGCAAGGAGGAGCTCCTCGGCGCCGCCGGTCTCCCGTACCGCCCCGAGGTGCCCGTCCTCGGCATCGTCTCGCGGCTCGCCTGGCAGAAGGGGTTCGACCTCTGCTTCACCGTCCTCCCGCGCCTGCTCGCGAGCCGCGCCGTGCAGCTCGTGGTGCTCGGCACCGGCGAGCCGAAGTACGAGGCGCTCTTCACGCAGCTCGGGCGGCGCTTCCCGAAGCAGGTCGTCTACAAGCCGGCCTTCAGTGAGCCGCTCGCGCACCTCATCGAGGCGGGCTCGGACATGTTCCTCATGCCCTCGCGCTACGAGCCCTGCGGCTTGAACCAGATGTACAGCTTGAAGTACGGGACGCCGCCGATCGTGCACCACACCGGCGGCCTCGCGGACACCGTCGCGCCGTACGACAGGCGAACGGGGCGGGGCAACGGGTTCGTCTTCGAGCACTTCGACGAGACGGGCCTGCGGTTCGCGCTCTCGCAGGCGCTCTCCGCGTGGGGGAGCGGCAAGGGCGAGGACCGCGAGCGGTGGCAGGCATTGATGCGGAACGGCATGCGCGCGCGGTTCGGGTGGGACGAGCGCGTCGCGGCCTACGAGCAGGTCTACAGGATGGTCGCGCCGGGTCGGTGACCGCGCTACGACGTACGGGATGAGGTCCTCGGCGTGGGTGCTGGGAGCGCTGATCTCGGCGTGCACGGATCGCGTCGGGGGGGATGTGGCGCTGGCGCGCGGCGTGGAGGATGCGGGGGCGCCGAGCGGGCCGAGTGGGCCGGGCACGGGCACGGGCACGGGCACGGGCACGGGCACGGGCACGGGGGGAGATGGGGGCGAGCGGGGGCTCGTGATCACGACGCGGGTGATCACGAGGTCGCATCGCGCGATCCCGGGGGTGATGTTCGGCGGATGGGGGCCGCACCTCGGGCACCTCGTACGACGTCCCGGGGGAGAGCTGTGGTTCGTCGACGACGCGTGCGAGACCTGCGACGTGAACGTGAATGCGCGCGTCGACGCGTTCCGGCTCGTCGGGGACGCGTGGGAGAGGCGCGCCCAGATCGCGCTGCCTGCGGGCGTTCAGCAGAACACCGGCACGATCGTGGCGGGGGACGCGTTCGAGTCCTACGGCGTCGACGTGGCCTCCTCACGCATCGTCGTGTGCCGCCTCGATCCCGCGACGCTCGCATCCTCGTGCGCACCGATCCCGATCCCGCTGCCCGCGAGCACGAACTACGTCGGCGCGGCGGTCTCCCCCGACGGATGGAAGCTGACGTGGGCCACCACGGTCGTCGACGGCGGGGGCGGCGCCTTCCACTGGCTCGTCGACTACGGCGGCGGGTGGAACGGGCCGCGCACCGGCGCGATCGGCGGCTACAACGATGCGTCCTACGTGAACGCGGCGTTCTTCGGCGGCGCGCGGAAGACGGAGCTCGTGCTCTTCGCGCAGCTCGTCTCGGGCCTCGCGCCGAGCTGGACCTTCCAGGGCGCGGTCGCGGACGGCGACGCGAGCGGCAGCGCCGCGTTCACGTTCGCGCTCCTCGGCGGCCCGCCGGGAGATCCCATCGTGTCCACCAACGACGTCGTCGTGGATCCTGTGACGAACGACGCGCACCTCGTCGCGCGCACCGCCGCGGGGGCCGCGGCCGTCTACACGCGTCCGAACGGCGGCGCGTGGTCGGCGCCCGTCGCGGTCGTCCCCACAGCCTATCGAGCACGCTTCGTGCTGCTCGAGGACGGCCGCCTCGTGCTCGCGTACGGGAAGAACGGCAAAGGTCTCCACCTCCGCATCATGCCGCGCGCGGCGCGCATCGCCGGACAACCCGTCGCGTGGTCGGCCGCGCCCGAGATCGCGATCCCCCTCCCCGCCGGCTACGAGGACCTCTACGCAATCTACCCCGAGGCGGCCGCATACCAGCGCGTCCTCCCGAGGTCGCTCGATCTCGCCGTCGTGTCCGCGAAGCGCGAGACCGAAGTGCTGCACGTCCACGTGGAGTGAGGCGCGGGCTCACGCGGGGCGCTGCGGGACGAACCTCGGCGTGAAGAGCCTCGCCGCCTCGCCGAAGGTCGCCTCCGCCCGCTTCTCGTCGAGGCAGATAGCGACGAGCTCGTCGAGATCGGCGCAGATGCCGCGCACGGCGGCGAAGCGCGTGTGGATCCGGAAGATGCGCATCTCGTCGGACCCCGAGCGATCCTCGGGATCCCACGCGAGGAGGTCACCGTTCTCGCTCGCGGCGAAAGGGACGAGGCGCTCCACCATCGTCTTCGACCCATCCGGCCTGTAGTCGAAGAGGCCGTCTTCGACGCCGCGCGCGATCATCTCCGCGGCGCCCTCGCGACGCTCCACGAAGGAGTCCCCTCCCTCGAGCGGAACGAAGATCATCCAGAAGTTGCAGAGCAGCCCGCTCCCGAACGTCTTCGCGAAGAACCGGTAGGACGCGGGGAGCTTCACACCACCGAGCGCCTGCTCCGCCCGCGCGAGCAGCCCATCGTCCGAGACGACGCGGGGCTTGCCGTCGCACTCGAGGCGCTCGAGCGCCGGATACCTCGGAGGAGCGGTCATCTTCGCCGGCATGCCTGGGGAGGGTATCGCGAGCCGCCTGTGAATCACCTCGGGAGGGGCCACGTCCAAGCCCCACCTCACCTCCCACGGGAGCCTTACATGTCCAGAACCACGCTTTCGTCCGCGGCCGCTCTTCTCTCTTGCCTCTCGCTGGCGTCGCTCGTCGCCTGCACGAGCGACGACGGGAGTACGTCACCGTCCGGTCCCTCCTCGGAGGGACCGTCCCCGACGGGCCCGTCTTCGTCCGGGGGCCCTCCGGGAACGAACCCGACGGCGACGCCGGCTGCTCCCGGCGCCGTCGACCCGGGGTGCCTCACCGGCGGCTACGCGGCGTTCGATCAGGAGGTCTCGGCCGTGATCGGCGAAGGCGACGGCGCGGCGCTCGTGACCGGCGGCAAGCTGATCCCGGTCGCAGGCGGAAGGGTCGGCGCCCCGAAGAACGCGACGCCCTTCGCCTCCCAGGCGAGCTCGCTCGGCGTCGCGCGCGGCGCGGACGGGTCGCTCCTCGTGGTCACGGGAGCCGGCGTCGTGGTCGTCGACCAGGCGGGCAAGATCACGCGTGAGCTCCGGAAGGACGCGCTCCGCGTCCCCGTCTCGGCGGCGACGTTCGGCAAGGACGGCGCGATCTACACCGTGGGGACGGAGGACGACGACGCGCAGAAGGGCCAGCTCGTCGTGAGCCGCATCGGCGCGGACGGCAAGGTCGACACGACCTTCGGCGCCCAGGGCCTCGCGAAGACGGCCTCGCAGGACGACCTCGGCAGCGTCACGCGCGTCGTCGCCGGCGGCGACGGCAGCCTATGGATCCTCGCCTCGGGCGGCTTCTTCTCGCCGGTCGTCGCGAAGGTCTCCGAGGCGGGAACCTTCGACGCGGGTTTCGGGACGAACGGCGTCGTCCTCCTGAAGCAGCTCGGCCCGCGGAACGCGCGCGACTTCGCGCTCACGGAGGGCGGCGGGGCCTTCGTGCTCGGGATGACGAACGACCAGCCCCAGGTCGCCAAGCTCCTCCCGAGCGGTGCGCTCGACACCGCGTTCGCCACGGGAGGCGTCGCCTCGTTCTCGATCACGAAGCCGCTCTCGTCGAAGTACGACGAACAGGTCGAGAGCAAGAGCCTCGTCCTCCAGCCTGACGGCAAGCTGCTCGTCGTCAATTCCTACGAGTGGGACGACGGCGAGGACGACGAGCTGGAGGAGGAGAGCATCCTCGTCCTCCGCGCGAACGCGGACGGGAAGCTCGACGAGTCCTTCGGCACGAAGGGCGTCACGCGCGTCGCGCTCGGCTCGGCCGCGAAGCCGTCCAAGGTGTGGGCCGCGCAGTCCTCCGTCGTCGTCGCAGGCAACCGCCTCCTCGTCGGCGGCACGACGTACTCCGCCCTCGGGACGAAGGGACCCCAGGCGGGCGGCGTCGTGTGCCTCGGGCTCTGACGCCCGTCACTCCGTCGCCGTGAGCGTCTTCGTCTCCGTCCATGTGCCCGCAGAAGCGCCGCGGACGGAGAGGATGGCTCGCACCTCGACGCGCGACGCGGACGGATCGACCGGCAACGTCATCCCGAGGATCGGCGCGTCCGTGCGGCCCTCGTAGGCCATCGGCTGGAACGATCGCCACGCCGCACCGCCCACGGCGCGGTACGCGAAGTCGAGCTTGATGGGCACGTTGGCGACGATGCCCATCCCGAGGACGACGCTGCCTGCCCGGCGCTGGATCCCGTCGAGCCGGAAGAGCTCGATCGGCTGACTCAGGACGGGCGGAGGCGCGGCAAGAGCCGGCGCGGGCCAGCCCGCGTCGAAGCCGGGTCGCTTCACGAGCGCGCGGATCCCGGCGATGTCGTCGTCGGTCAGGAAGGCGCGCTCGCGGATCGACCCCGCGCCCATGATCGACTCGCCGACGAGGTGCGACGTGCTGTTCTGCGGATCGCAGTTCGCCGCGCTCTCGTACTGATCGCAGAGGCCCCACACATGGCCGATCTCGTGGACGAGGATGGGAAGCGAGAGTCGCTTTCCCCGCTCCGCGTAGCGGACGAACGAGCGCTCCTTCATCTTCGCGAGGAGCGCGTCCGCGGTCGTCGTGCCGTTCGTGAGCGCGCTGTAGCTCGCCCACTCCGAGGGTGCGCCGCCGAGAGGCTCGGGCGAAGCGTCGAAGTCCCGGAGGAAGACGAAGCGGCGGAACGTGAGCCAGCTGCCCTGGCGGTCGACGGTGCCGTCGCCGGACGTGACGCCGAGCGTCGCGTCCGAGAAGGGCGCGAGCCCGAGGACGGCGTCGAAGCCGGGTCCGCAGAGATCGTGGTACGTCTTCGCGAGCGCACGGAGATCGCTCGTGGCGGTCGCACGCGGGAGGTCTCTGACCTCGATGCGGACGTCGATGCGGCGGTCGACGTAGTGCGCCCAGACGTTCACGGCGGCGTCGAGCTCCGCCTCGAAGCCCGGGAGCATCGTCGTCATGTACCGAGGCACGCATGCCCGCCACGGCTGACCGGAGCGCTTGTTGACGAGGAACTGCGGGGACCGCGGATCGAGCCGGAGGTGGCCCCACGCGCCCTGCAAGGAGTCGACGTCGCCGGAGACCTCGGTGTCCTCCTCCGCGCACGCAGGAAGGACGCAGCCCGCCGCGAGCGCGACGGCGAAGAGGGCGGAGAGGCGGCGACGCATCAGGGCGTCTCGCCTTTCACGCCGAGCTTCTTCGCGAGGGCGTCGCGGACCTCGGGGGCCTGGGCCGTGCGCCTTATCTGTTCGATGATGGTGGAGGAGCTGCGCACGCGCTCGGTGACGGTCTGCTCCGTCGACGCGCCGTCGCCCGCCTCCGCGTACGCCACGTAGCCGAGGTGGGTCAGCTTGAACCGACTGAACTTCACCTCGATCTGCCAGTTCGGCGAGTCGAGCGTCGCCTTGTAGGCGTACTGGCCGTGGCAGATTCGGCTCCCCGAGTCCCAGCGCTCCCACGAGAAGGCTCTCGACTCCATCGGACCGACCTCGACACGGCCTGCGCTCCGCATCTTGTCCGGGTGGAACGTGTCGCAGTCACAAAGGTAGGCGCACTCCTTGATGCCCTGGAGGTTCTCGACGCCCGGTCCCTTCGCGATGCAGTCGCACATGAAGCCGGTCGCGGCAGGCGTCGACGCGGACTGCGCCTGCGCGCCGTCCCCCGTCTCCGGCTCGACCGGCGCCGCGCACGCGAGGGCCCCCGCCGCGAGGGCGAGGGCGAGGGCACGGACGAAGGTCGAGGCCATGTGCGTCTACGTAAGCAGCTTGCGTACCGGGCGCCGCACGCTCCGGAACGTCGTGATCACGAAGGGTTGAACGGGATGGGAGGACCGGGCCTGGTCCTCTCGAGGTCCATCCCGCGTCCCAGGCGACCAGGAGGCCTGGCCCCGTTCACACGTAGCGGACGCGCACCGTCTCGATGATCTTCTGAATCATCTTCTTCACCATCTCGGTGCTCTCGTGCCTCACGACGATGTAGCCGTCGCCCTCGTAGCTGTCGGACTTCGGCGCGCCGATCGTCGGGAGCTTCGCCTCGGCGACGTACTTGCCGATCGCTTCGTTCGTCTCCCCCACGCCGGTGACGGAGGCGACGCGCCCGTCGCCCATGCCGCGGAGGAACGCGCAACCGACGGCGAACTTGCGCTCCCACGGCGCGTCGAGCTCGCCGTCGACGACCGCTCGCGCCCACGCGCGATAGGGATCGATGCCGTGCGCGAGCCCCGTCATGAGGGAGATGTTCGCGCCCGGCGGACGCTGCGCGATCTCGCCGATCGCGAGCGAGCCGTCGTGCTTCTGGAACCACTCCATGTGCGTCATGCCGGTGTCGAGTCCGAGCGCCCCGATCGCGGCCGAGCCCATCGCGCGGGCGCCGTCGTACGGTGCGCCCTCGATCTCGCGCGGGAGGATGCACGCCCACTGGATCCACGGCGTCTCCAGCACCTCGAGGCAACTCGGGAGGTAGTGCGAGATCGACGAGACGCGCGGCTTGCCGTCGATCGTGATGGTCTCGAAGCTGAACTCGCGGCCGCGGAGCATCTCCTCCGCGAGGACCGGCGACTCGGCCGAGACGCGCATCCCGACGACCGCCTTCAGCAGCGCCTCGAGGTTCGAGACGCGGAACGTCGCCTTCGCGCCCATCCCTGCCGGCGGCTTCAGCACCATCGGAAAGCCGACCCTCTCGGCGAAGGCGCGCGCGTCCGCCTCCGACGTCACGAGCTTGTGGGCGGCGACGGGGAGGCCGGCGGCACGGAGCGCGTCCTTCATGCGCGCCTTGTCGCGGAACAGCTCGGCGACCTCGGGGCGCGTGCCCGGCACGCCGTAGCGCGCGCGGGCCTCCGCGAGCTGCACCATCATCGGCTCGAGGATGCCGAGGATGCGGTGGGGCTGGCCGTAGCGCCGACGGAGCACCTCGACGCCCTCGAGCGTGTCCTTCTGGTGGAGCGGCTCGGTCACCCGCACGATGTCGTCGAACAGCTTCAGGTCCTCCCCGGTCGGCAGCGTGTGCATCACGCCGAGCAGCCGAACGTCCGGCAGGCGTGAGGTCGCGCGCACGAAGCGCATCGTGACGTCGGTGGGGAACGGGGCGACGAAGACGACGTTGCGGGGCATGACGGCCGCGCAGCCTGGTCGCCCGACGGCGCCCCGTCAATGGGGGCGGATCGAGAAGAATCGGAGAGCGGTGTGGGACCCGTTGGCAGCCGCGCGGGCTCTGCGGTAGGGAGCGCGCGCCATGTCGCTCCGGACGCTCCTCCCCGCGGTCCCCGTGATCCTCGCCGCCTCGAGCGCGTCGTGCTCGAGCAACCCCTCCTCGGCGGAGCCGAGCGGCCCGCCCGACGCCGGGGTCGAGAGCGCGCCGCTCCTGCCAGCGCTGGGGATGAACGACGTCTCCGTCCTCCTCCCGCTCTCCATCGCGAGGGCGTACCTCGATCCGACGTCAGCGGGCGCGAAGGGGGCGCTCCTCCCCGAGGACGTCTACGACAAGGTCCCGAAGTTCGGCGTCGAGCCCGCCGACGGGCTCGTCTGGGATCGCATGCGCGCGGTCGCGATCCGCTTCGACGCCTGCTTCCAGACGAAGGCGGGCTGCGCCCCGCAGATCCGGATCGTCATGCAGCCGATCCTCCCCGGCGGCGACACGAACGACTCCGCGCTCCATCTCTTCTACACACTGCAAGCAGAGGAGATGAAGGAGGTCGTCGCCGAGCTCCGGAGGCTCCGCGAGCTCGCGCCGGAGCAGACCGACGCTCCTCTCGACGTGAGCCCCGCGATGTCCGCGCAGGGGAGCGGCGGGGCCTACACGACGGGCATGAAGGACCTCGTGCTCCGCTTCGCCGGCGAGCAGACGCTCACGCGGATGACGTTCTTCCTCCGCGCGCCGCCGATCCGGGAGGAGTGGTTCTTCGGCGGCTTCGACCGCGCCGCGGGCATCATGACGCAGCTGAACATCGTCGGGATCGGCAAGACGAACCAGCGCGTGGACCGCGTGGAGACCACCGAGGGCTACTCGTACCTGTTCATCCCCGCCGGCAAGGTGCCGGAGGACGTGTCCGCCCTGCTCGTCACGGAGGCGGCGAAGAAGGCGCCGGTCGACGACGTGAAGAAGGCCTACGCGGCGTTCCTCCGGATCGAGAACCCGACGAAGTACGGGCCCGACGCGCTGCCGTGCGCGGGCTGTCACGTGTCGACGGTCGCGACCGAGTTCGCGACGAAGGAGATGGGCTTCGACCCGAAGGCGGAGCCGGACGCGTTCACCTCCGCGAAGTGGGACCTCACGCTGCGCGGCAAGGCCGCGACGACGCTGCCCTCGCTCCGCGCGTTCGGCTACCACAGGCGGGAGCCGATGATCGCCCGCCGCGTGATCAACGAGAGCGCCGCAGCAGTGGACGAGATCGAGACGAAATACCCGCGCTGAAGAGGAAGAGCCCGGGAAGCGCTCTCCCCCCCGCGCATCCGCCAGCGACGGCAGGCGCACGTTGCGTGACGGCCTCTCGCTGCTAGGTTCTGCCGCATGTTGCACGCGGCTCCGGCGCCGAAGACCACGCTCGCGAGCGGCGGCGGCGCCGTGGCGGAGCGGCTCGCGCGCCTGTGCGCGCGGGCAGCGCAGGCCGCGAAGGACCTGGACTTCGACGACGCCGGCGAGCTCTACGAGTCCTGCCTCGTCCTCGCGGAGGCGGTCGGCGAGCGCGCCGCTGCCGCCGAAGCGCGCGCAGGGCTCGCCTACGTCGCGCACGTCCGCGGAGATCTCGACGCGGCGACCGCCCTCTACACGCGCTGCGCCGACGCCGCCGACGATCCCGACCTCGAACGCCGTCTCCTCGCGAGATGCCGACTCGGCTTCCTCCACTACGACCGCGGCGATCTCGAGAGCGCCGAGGCACACCTCCGAGAAGGCCTCGACGGAGCCCCCGGCCCCGCGCTTCGCGGGCGTGCGCTCGGTTGGCTCGGCAACGTCGCGCGCGCGCGCGGGGAGCACGCACACGCCGCGTCCCTGTACGAAGCGGCGACACGCACGCTCCGTGCGGCCGGAGACGCTGCCTTCGCCGTCACGTTCGACATGGACCGAGCCATCGCCGCGCTCCTCGCGGGAGAGACCGCCGCCGCGGCGAACGACCTCGACGGCCTGCGCGCCAGCGACGAGGCCGCGGCGAGCCCACGCGTCGGTGCGCTCGTCGGGCACTACGGCGCGCTCGCGCGTCTCGTCCTCGGCGTCCCGGGCGACGACGACCATGCCGCGGGCAGAGCGCTCCCCATCGCACCGTTCCTCGCGCGCGCACGCGAGACGGCGCGCGCGCCGAGCGACGACGCTCTCGATGAGCTTCGCGACGCGCTCCCGCCGGACGCGCACGCGCGCATCACCCTCGACCTCGTCGAACGCCTGCATCGGAGGCGCGCATTGCCTCCGGCGCGAGGCCTCGTCGTCTCGCGCGCAGGGTCCTTCTTCCGGCTCGGCGCGGGAGAGCTCGTGACGCTCGGGCAGCGCGCGCCGCTCGCGCGCCTCCTGACCGCGCTCGTGGACGGGCGCACGACCGCTCCGGGACGCTACCTCGACGGCGAGGAGCTCGTCGCGTACGCATGGCCGGGCGAGAGGCTCTCCCCGCCGTCGCGGAAGAACCGTCTCCACGTCGCGATCGCGACGCTGCGGAAGCTCGGGCTGCGTCCCGTGCTCCAGGCCGACGGCTCGCGCTATCGCCTCGCGCCCGACGCCTCGCTCGTCACCGTCGGCGCGCCCACGTCGAGCGCCCAGAGATCGCGGTAGCGCAGGTCGTCGTTTCCGAAGCCGAAGAGGATGCGCCCGCGCGCCGGATCCTCGACGGCGAGACCGCTCGTGCGAGCGGGGGGCACCGTTCCCGCCGGGACGACCTCGCTCCACGTCTCCGAGCCTCGATCGAGCGACAGGGCCTGTAGGCCCTTCACGGAGACCCTCCCGTCCGGCGTCCCCCCCCACACGAAGAGGCGATGCCCGCTCACGTCGAGGGCGTACGCCGCGTTTCGCCGCTTGGACGGCGCGACACCTGCCGCTTTCAGCGAGCGCCAGCTCGGCGGATCGGTGCCGAGCTCGAGGGTCCACGTGTCGCCGAGGATCGCCTCCTCGTCGCCGGTCCCCTGGCCGGCGAAGAGCACGACACGGTCGTTCTCCTGATCGAGCACGTAGTGGAATCCGTAGCGCGGCTCGGGAGGCGTTCCGGTCGGGATCAGCGGCTCGAACCCTTGCCCCTCTCGGAAGGTCGCGACCTCGCAGTGGACGCCCGTCGCCGCGTCGGCGCCGCACATCGCGATCCACCGCGAGCGCTTCGCGTCGTAGAGGAAAGCGCCGGTGTAGCTCCCGTACGCGAGCCCGAGCTCGGGGACGGCCGTTGCGCGGAGCGTCGTCTCGTCCCAGTCGAGCCGGAACATCGAGGGCGGCGTGGAGGCAGACCGTTCGTCGCCCGTCTGCCCGCCGTACTGGTAGACGGCGCGGGCGCCCGGGATCTTCGCGACGCGCGCGCCTGGCGTCATCGGGAGCGCGTCTCCCGCGAGGGCCGTCCACGTGCTCGTCGCGAAGTCGAAGCGCCACGCGTCGTTGGCGGGCGTGAACTGCTTGGGCTGGTAGTGGAAGCCGCCGAACACGACGATGCCTCCCGCGTTCGCCTCGTCGAGCCAGAAGGCTCCGTACTCGCGTGCCGGCGCACCGGTCAGCTCGGTCCACGACGCCACCCGCGACCAGCTCAGGGGACGCACGGCGATCGGGATCTCGCGCCCGCAGCTGGTGCCGAGCGTGAGCCCGCCCGCCGCTCCGTACGGCACGCGTACGGACGCCTCCGTGTCCGAGAGCATGGTGACGACGACGCCTTCGCCCGGGACGAGCTCGAGGCCTGCCGGAAGCTTCACGAGGGCACGCCCACCTTCGGAGACCGTGAGCTCGGAGGGAAGCTCCGGGGCGCAGATCGAAGGCGCGGCCGGAGCCGCGGTCTCGGACGACGAGGAGCACGCGACCAGCGCGCCGACCGCGCCGAGCGACGCGAGGAGGACGGTGACCCGGGAAGCCATGCCCCCTTCCTGACGCATCCCCCGTCGCGAGACCACTTAAGCAAGCCCCGCAGGGTGATTAAGCGCCCGAAGGCGCGGCGTGGTAAGAGGGCGCACGGCTCATGCGCGTCGTCTTCATCGCCCCGAACTATCCCCCCGAGATGCTCGAGTACACGCGCGGCCTCGCCGAGATCGGCGCCGAGGTCTACGGCGTGGGGGACACGCCGAAGGAGATGCTCCCGGCGTCGGCGAAGGCGCACCTCCACGACTACCTCCGCGTGCCGCGGATCCTCGACGAGGACGACGTCGTCCAACGCGTGACGGAGTGGCTTCGCGGGCGCTCGATCGATCGCGTGCTCTCGAACTGGGAGCCCACGGTCATCCTCGCCGCGAAGATCCGCGAGCGCTGGGGGGTGCCGGGGATGAGCGTCGACGCCGTCCGCGGCTTCCGCGACAAGCAGCTCATGAAGGACCGCGTGCGTGCCGCCGGGCTCCGCGTGCCGCGCTCACGCCGCGTCCGGACCGAGCGCGAGGTGTACGAGGCGGCGGAGGAGATCGGCTACCCGCTCGTCCTGAAGCCGATCGCCGGGGCGGGCTCGGCCGACACGTATCGCATCACGTCGCGCGCGGAGCTCGATCAGACGCTCCCCAAGATGCGCGGGGTCCCGGAGGCGAGCTGCGAGGAGTACATCGACGGCGAGGAGTTCACGTTCGACACGGTCTGCATCGGCGGCAAGCCTGCCTACGAGAACGTCGCGGCGTACCTCCCGAAGCCGATCGAGGCGCGCAACGAGGAGTGGATAAGCCCCGTCATCATCACGGTGCGTGACATCGCCCAGGCGAAGCTCGCGAAGGGGCTCGCGCTGGGCCGCGGCGTCCTCCAGGCCCTCGGGATGGTGGACGGCTTCACGCACATGGAGTGGTACCTCACGAGCAAGGGTGAGGCGGTCTTCGGCGAGATCGGGTGCCGTCCGGGCGGCGCGCACCTCGTCGATCAGATGAACCACACGAGCGACGTGGACCTCTTCCGCGAGTGGGCCCGCGCGGTCTGCCATCGCCGGTTCGAGGGGAACACCGTCCGGAAGTACAACGTCGGCATCGTCTTCAAGCGCGCGCAGGGCGAGGGACGCATCACGCGGATCGAGGGCCTCGAGGCGTGGTCGCGGGCGTGCGGGCAGTGGGTCGTCGAGGAGAAGCTCCTCCCCGTTGGCACCCCGCGCCGGAACTGGAAGCACACGCTCCTCTCCGACGGTCACGTGATGGTCCGTCATCCCGACTGGAGCGAGGCACATCGCATGAGCTTCGCAGCCGCGACGGACATCAAGCTGTTCGCGGCCCCTGGGAGATGAGCGACAAGAAGTTCTTCTCGCTCGAGCTGCTGGACAACCGCTTCCCTGCGCTGCACGGGCTGCGCGTCCTCGCGATCCTCTCCGTGGTGCAGTTCCACGTGACGTGGATCTTCGCCGGCGAGAACGGGATCAACGTCGAGCAGGAGTTCGCGGGATGGTCGCTCTCCGTCTTCTTCGGGATGGACCTCTTCTTCATCCTGAGCGGCTTTCTGATCGGCTCGATCCTCCTCCACTCGCTCCGGACGAGCGGGTCGCAGAACCTGCGGCGCTTCTACATCCGCCGCGCGTCTCGGACGTTCCCGCCCTACTACCTCGTGCTCACGATCCTCGCGCTCGCGACGCCGCTCACGGCGATGCAGCTCGCGCACCTGAAGTGGGAGTACGTCTACGGGACGAACTTCGTGTCGCTCCAGCGGAAGGACATCCTCATGTTCTGGGGGTGGTCTCTCGCCCTGGAGGAGCAGTTCTACCTGACGGTGCCGCTCCTCTTCTTCCTCCTCGGGAAGCTGTCGTCGGACCGCGCAAGGGTGACGCTCCTCGTCTCGCTCTGGTCGCTCGCCCTCGTCATCCGGATCGTCCTCTTCTATGCGAAGCGGCCGTGGACGGACCTCGCGCTCTACGAGGCGCTCTACTTCCGCCCCCACACGCGGTTCGACACGCTCGTCGCCGGCGTGCTCCTCGCGTTCGTCTACCAGCGCTGGAAGGAGCCGATCCGCGCGTTCTTCCAGGATCCGTTCCACCGCGCGCTCGTCGCGCTGCCGTCGCTCGGCTGCATGTGGCTGCTCCTCCGGCCGAACCTCCTCGGCGACGACCGCGTGCAGATCGTCCACGTCTTCGGCTGGGGGACGCTCACGAGCATCATGTACTTCGGCCCGCTCCTGATGCTGCTGCTCGGGGAGGGACCGTTCGTGAAGGCGCTGTCGCATCCCGTCTTCCGGCGCATCGCGACGCTCGGCTACGGCGTCTACCTGATGCACATCCCGGTCTGTGACCACGTCATCGTGCCGATGGCGAAGGCGCTCGACGCCCGGCACGTCCCGATGGCCGTCATCTGGCCGTTGTCGCTCGCGCTCGTGATGCTGCTCTCGATCGCGATCGGGTACGTGCTCCACGTCTTCGTGGAGAAGCCCTCGCTCGCGCTCCGCGACCGACTCGCCGCGTGAGCGCGCGCCTCACGGCACGAGGGTGAGCTTCACCTTCAGCGTCACGTCGTAGCCGAAGCTCTTCTTGCTCACCGGGTAGTAGATCGCCGGGGTCTCGACCTCGAACGCGTCACCGAAGTCGGCCACCTCCACCCCTCCTGCCGGTGCGCCGCAGGCCGTCTTGCCGGCGGTCAGGGACGAGACGGTGAGGACGAAGGCCGTCGACGTCAGACCGAGGTGCGCGAGGCACGTGCTCGGCGCTGGGCTCTTCAGCGCGAGGCCCTCCGTGAACTGGAGCTCCTTCGCCGTCGACGCCTGGATGATGACGTGCTCGTCGAGCGTGCCGGCCATGCCGGGCTGGAGCTGGATGGTGAGCGGCTCGATCGAGCAGACCGTGTGCGCGGGCGGGAGGAGGCCCTTGAACGTGCAGCTCACGCGCGCGGTCCCGGTGACGTCGAAGGACGTGGGCATCACGGGCGGGCTCCCGTCGGGACCGGCGTCCGGCGCCGCGTCCCTCGTCCCGGCGTCCCGCGCGGGCTCTTCCGGCAAGGGGCCGGGCGGCGTGCGGTCGTCGGCGGGGTCGGCGGCGGGCGCCGCGGTCGTCGTGTCGCTCGACGAGTCGCTGCACGCGACGGCGAGGAGGACGACGGCGAGCGTGACGGTGGGGAGGATGACGGCGCGGCGAAGCGTTCGGGGCGGGCTCATGATGCGAGCGCTCTTCGCAATCGGGGTGCCGCCCGTGTGGCGCCCGGCGCAACGCGCCCGTTCCGCGCCCGCTCTCGGAGAGCATGGTCCGCGTGCGCGCTCCTCCCCGTTCCGCTCGGATCCATGCGGACGCCGAGCCGAAGGCAACGCTCATCAGGGATCGAAAGGAGCGCCGAAGCCTACGGCCGGGAGGTCCACCGTCTTCCAGCCGTCGTAGTCGTCCTCGACCCACGTGAGCGCCGACGGATCGTCGAGCGTGAGGCGCACGGAGCGAGGGCCCCGCGGCCCGAGCTCGAGGACCTTCGCGCGGACGCAGCCGTTCTTCACCTCGTCGCCGACGTGGAGGGCCGCCTCCGCGCTCCGGAACAGGTTCCCGTCACCGACCGGGAAGAGACCGCGATCCTCCGAGCTCGAGAGCTCGAGGACCCTCTCGCTCCGGCGCACGACGAGCGTGTGACCCGCGTGCGCGAGGAGGCACCACTTCGCCGGCGTGCGGCCCCGCGCGTCGATCGCGAAGGGGGTGAAGAAGGTGAGCGACATGCCGCGCACGATGCCGACGCGGGCTGCGGTCACGTCGGGGGCGCGCGCCCGGAGCCAGGCCGCGCCGTCGACGAACTTCAGCGCCTCCTTCCGGTGCCGGAGGGCGAGGGCGAACGACGTTCCGGGGCCGTGCACGAGGTGGGCGTAAGCGAGGACCAAGGCCGCGACCCACGTGAGCTCGACCGCCGGCGTACGCGGCGCGACCCGGTCGTGAAACCACGCCTGCTCGAGGAGGAGCGCGACGGCGAGCGCGACCCCGATCGTGCAGATCCCGAGGAGGCGCATCGCCGGGACTACGGCGAGGACCGGCGCGAGCGAGAGGAACGAGCCGAGGAGGAGCCACGTCGCCTTCGTCCGCCGCGCGGGCTCGAGCGCTCGCAGGGCGCGGAGGAGCGGCGGGACGCAGACGAGCGCGGCGAGGAGGAGGACGACGACGAGGAGCCACCGCTGCGTCCCCGGCGTGAACCCCGACGCGTCGAAGGTCAGCCAGCTCTCGACGAGGAGGACGACGCTCCGCCACGGCACCTTGTGCAGGAACGAGAGCGGCTCCCGGAGCGGATCGGTGTAGAACCCCGAGCCCACCGCGCCGTAGCCGAGCTTGGTCCGCACGGCCAGGTACGCGGCGGCAGGCACGGCGAAGGACGCGACGGTCGCGACCCGGCTCGCCTTCGGGACGTCGCGCGTCACGAGCGACCACGCGAGGACGTAACCGCCGAACGCGAGCGCGTACTCGCCGCCCCCGGCGAGCGCGAGCGCGAAGCAGAGCGTCGCGAGCAGCGGGCGGCGCACGACGAGGAGGCCCGACACCCCGAAGGTGATCGCGAGGAGCGTCTCGCGATTCGCGAGCCACGCGAGGGGCAGCCAGTGGCACGGCGCGAGCGCGAAGATCGCGGTCGCGAGGAGGCTCGTGCGACGCTCGAACGTCTGCGCGAAGAGGCGGTGCACGACGAGCACCGCGAGCGCCCACCACAGGACGGAGTGGAGGTGCATCGGCAGCGCGTGATGCCCGAAGAGCGCGTGGTCGCAGAAGACGAGCACGCTCGCGAGCGGCCGGAAGAAGCGGATGCGCAGCAGAGGGTGCGACCACCAGGGGAGGAGGCCGCGCTCGAGCATTTCCGCGCGATTGTCGTCGGCGACGAAGTCGTAGAAATCGAAGACGGACCGCTTGCCCGGGAACTCCCCCTCCACCATCGCGACGTGGAGGAAGTCGTCGAGGAAGAACGGCGCGGTGATCGCGGGCAGGAACACGACGACGCCGAGCGCGATCACGACCGCGAGCGCGCGCTTCCCGGCAAAGAAAGGAGTGAGAATCCGCACGAAAGGTGCGAGAAACCGGCGATCGGGCACGGAGGATGATCTCGGTTCCATCTCCATGGAAGGGTTCGCGGAATCGGGCCGGAAAGCGGTGTCCTGGTTCAAGAAAAAAGGCTGTTGAGATGCTCTTGTGACGCGGGATTTCCTGCCCGGAGGAGGATGCTCCGCAGCCGTGAAGCACGCCAGCCTGATCCTCCCGTCCCTCGCGATCGCCGGAATCCTCGTCGCCTGCGCGACCTCGGACACATCCGTGGAGGCGGAAGACACGCCGACGGAGCCCGCTCCCCTCGAGGAGACGAAGCTCCCCCCGCCGAGCACCGCGGCGACGCCCCCCCCCGCGGCGGAGAAGCAGTGCGTGGCGACGTGCTCTTTCGACACCGACTGCCAGAGCAGCTGCCCGGCGGTGACGAACGGGATCCAGTGCTGCGATCTCAACACGAAGAAGTGCTTCGCGACCTCGCAGAACGCCTGCCCCAAGCCGCAGGAAGACGCGGGCACGGAAGCGCCCGCCTACTGAGCGACGCCTCCACCGCCCGATCCCGAGCCGATGAGCTCGACGGGTCGCGGATGGACCCACGGCAGCCGACCCCGCGTCGGCTGCCGTTTTCGTTTCAGCGCCTGGAGAAGGCGGCCGCGCGGCGCCCATGGCGCTAGAGTCTCCTTCGTGGCGAGGAGGGGGCGCGTGGCGGGGGCTGTCGTCGGGGCGTCGCTCCTCTTCGCCTGCGCGCTCGTGGCCTGTGCATCCCGGAGCGGACCGACGCGGCCTGCCGCGGCGCGCCCCTCGCCGAAGGCCTCGCGCCAGGGAGGCGATGCCGCTCCGCCCGCTCCCGAGGCGAAGCGCGACGGCGTCGACGAGGCGACGTCGGCGGCCTACGCGGCGATCGACGAGGCGGCCGAGGCCGCGATCGCCGGCGGCAAGCTCCCCGGCTGCGTCGTCGTCGTCGGTCGGCGCGACGAGGTGCTCTTCCGGCGCGCGTACGGGGCGAAGGCCCTCCTCCCCGAGCGGCTCCCGATGACCGTGGACACCGTCTTCGACGTCGCGTCGCTCACGAAGCCCGTCGCGACGACGACGAGCCTCATGCGCCTCGTCGAGCGTGGCGTCGTCGATCTCGACAAGCCGGCGTCGACGTGGATCCCCGCGATCGCGAGGCTCCCGCGCTTCACCGTCCGGCACCTCCTCCTCCACACGAGCGGGCTGCCGGCCACGACGACGCTCTCGGAGTACGGCACGGACCGGCAACACCTCATCGAGCACATCGGGCGTCTCACGAAGGTCGCGAAGCCCGGAGAGCAGTTCGTCTACTCCGACGTCGGCTTCGTCCTCTTGGAGGAGATCGTGAGGCGCGCGAGCGGAGAGGACCTCGCCTCCTTCGCGACGAAGGAGATCTTCGCGCCGCTCGGCATGCGCGAGACGACCTTCCTCCCCGGCCCCGAGCTCCGCGCGCGCGCGGCGCCGACCGAGCAGCGCGAGGGCCGCTGGATGATCGGCGAGGTCCACGATCCGCGCGCCTACGCGCTCGGCGGCGTCGCCGGGCACGCGGGCCTGTTCTCGACGGCGGACGACATGGCGCGCTTCGCGCAGGCGCTCCTCGACGAGACGAAGCTCGCGTCACGCGAGACGCGCGCGACGTTCTTCGCGCGCTACCCGACGTCGAAGGGCGGACGCGCGCTCGGCTGGGACATCGACTCCACGTTCGCGTCGCACAAGAGCGCTCTCCTCTCTCCGCGCGCGTTCGGCCACGGCGGCTTCACCGGCACGGCGATGTGGGTCGACCCCGAGCGAGATCTCTTCGTCGTCTTCCTCTCGAACCGTGTCCACCCCGACGGGAAGGGCGCCGTCCACCCGCTCGTCGCCGAGATCGGGACACGCGCCGTGCGCGCGAGCGACGTGCGGCCGGGCATCGACGTGCTGGCCGACGAGGGCTTCGCGGCACTCCGCGGCGCGAGGGTCGCGCTGCTCACCAACACGAGCGCGCGCTCCGTGAGCGGCGCACGCACGCTCGACGTCCTCCGGAGGGCAGAGGCTGTGTCGCTCGTTCGCATCTTCTCGCCGGAGCACGGGCTCGCCGCGGAGCGCGAGGGGAAGATCGGAGACGGGACGTGGGAGGGCGTCCCCGTGACGAGCCTCTACGGCGCCCAGACGACGCCGCCTCGGGAGAGCTTCACAGGCGTCGACACGCTCGTGGTCGACCTCCAGGATGCCGGCGTGCGCTTCTACACCTACGCCTCGACGATGAAGCTCGCGATGCGCGCGGCGGCGGACGCGAAGGTGCGCGTCATGGTGCTCGATCGCCCGAACCCGCTCGGCGGCGTCCGTGTGGAGGGGCCCCTCCTCGAGGGCGACCTCACGCGTTCGTTCGTGAACCACCATCGCCTCCCGATCCGTCACGGCATGACGCTCGGCGAGCTCGCGAAGCTCTTCGCCTCGGACGAGCACCTCGAGCTCTCGCTCGACGTCGTCCGCGCGAAGAACTGGCGACGGAAGGACGAGTGGGACCGCACGGGCCTCGCCTGGGTGAGCCCGTCGCCGAACCTCCGCTCGATCACCGCCGCGCGGCTCTACCCCGCCGTCGGGCTCCTCGAGGCGACGAACCTCTCCGTCGGGCGCGGCACGGACGCGCCCTTCGAAATCTTCGGCGCGCCGTGGCTCGATCACGACGCGCTCGTGGAGAAGCTCTCGGCCGCCGCGCTGCCGGGCGTCGTGTTCGAGAAGACGATGTTCACGCCCCAGACGGCCGTGTTCGCCGGGAAGACGTGCCGCGGGGTGCGCGTCCGGATCACGGATCGGAGCGCGTACGAGGCCGTCCACACGGGCGTCGCCATCGCGCTCGCCCTCCGCGAGGTCGCGGGCGGCGCGTGGACGTCGGATGGGCTCGATCGGATGATCGGGGATCGCGCGACGACGGAGGCGATCCGCGCGGGACGCCCGCTCGCGGAGATCGAGGGCGCCTGGCGCGCGGACCTCGACGCCTTCGAGGCGCGACGGAAGCCTGCGCTGCTCTACTGACGCGCGCGCGTCAGACGCCGGAGCTCTGGACCTTCGTGAGCTTGGGGCCGCCGGCGGGGCGCTTGGTGGGCGCGCGGGC
>JALHPN010000045.1 GCA_022842465.1 Polyangiaceae bacterium
CCCGCCGCTGCTGGGCGTCGGCGTCACCGCGGCGGCGACGCGTCCGTGTCCGGCGCCGCCCGAGCTCACGACCGTGCCCTGCGGCGGAACGGCGACGTCCGACGGCGAACCCGTCCCCGCCGCCCCCTCGCTCCCCGTCCCGGGCACGCCGACGGCCACCGCGCTCGTTGCGATCCGCGCCGACGAGCCGCTCCCGATGCGCGGCGGCGGGTCGGTCGGAAGCGTGACGTCGAACGAGAGGCTTCGTCGTCCCTGCGACCTCCCCCACTGCGCGATCGCCTCCTGGAACGCTCGCGCGCCGAGGAAACGCTGCTCGAGATCTCGCGACAGGCCGCGATGCACGATCCCCGCGAAGGTCTCGTCGACCTCCGGCGCGAGCTCGCGGAGCGGCCGCGGATCCTCGAGCACGATCTTGAAGAGCAGCTCGTTCAGGTTCTGCGCCATGTAGGGCAGCTCGCCGGCGAGGGCACGATAGAAGATGACGCTCGCCGAGTAGATGTCGCTCCGCCCGTCGACATCGCGCGCGCCGCGCGCCTGCTCCGGCGACATGTAGAGCGGCGTGCCCATCATCGCGCCCGTCTGCGTCATCGCACCGAGCTCGCCGGGCTTCGGCATGAGCTTCGCGACGCCGAAATCGAGGATCTTCACGACCTCGCCGCGGCCGCCTCGTGCGCGGGCGAGGAAGATGTTCGCCGGCTTGAGGTCGCGGTGGATCACACCGGCGGCGTGCATCGTGCCGAGGCCCTCGAGGAGCTCGAACGCGATCGGCGCGAGCTCCTCTGGCGTGAGCTTCGTGCGTTGCTCGAGGCGGTCCTCGAGGCTCTGGCCTTCGAGGTACTCCATGACGATGAAGCGGTCGCCGTTCGGGAGGTGGCCGAGATCGAGCACGTCACAGACGTGCGGCGATCCGATCCGGACGGCGGCCCTCGCCTCGCGCTCGAAGCGCTCGACGAACTCGGGCATCGACGCGACCTGCGCGTGGAGCAGCTTGATCGCGACGCGTCGCCCGATGAGGACGTTCTCTCCCTCGTAGACGACGCCCATTCCTCCGGCGCCGATGTGGCGCACGACGCGGTACTTGCCGTCGAGGGTCTGGCCGAGGTCGATCGTCATGAGCGGCGCCCCGCATCATACGCGTCCAGCCCGGCTCTGCGCGAGAGGGGCCGACGGCCCTCTCCTCCGGCGCCGGACGAACGTTCAGGGGCGGGGAGCGTCTCGGACCTTCAGGGCGTCGGAGACCGCGAGGTCGAACGTGACATCGAGGCCCCGCGCATCGCTGTCGCGCTGGATCCGCCACGCTTCGAGCGACGCGAGGCCTGCGGCCTCGTCGTCGGCCGTCAGCTCGACGGTGTAGGTGTTCCCCGCCTCGACCATCCCGGGGACGACCATGTCGACCTCGTTCTTGTCGACGAGGGGATAGCGGTAGAGCGCCACGACGCGGCCGGTGAAGGTGTCGGCGATGCGGACCTGGAGGCGTTTGCCGTTGCGCGTCGACGCGCTCCGGACCCGGACGGTGGCCGGGTTGCCGATCTCGCGGGGGGGGCCGCCCGGCTCGTTCAGGAACACGAAGGAGGTGTTGTGATCGAACGTGATCACGGCGCCGTCCCGGCCGACGCCGGCGAGGTCGACGCCGATGCGCCAGGCGTGATCGATCGCCTCCGTCGGGGTCGAGTCGTAGCCCTTGGAGTTGTTGTGATCGGCGTAGAAGTCGACGCGAACCGGCTTGTCGGTCGGGATGGCCTTGGGGGCGAAGAAGGTCGCATCGACGCCGCCGAGGGGGAACGCGAGGCCGCGGGACTGGATGATGTTCTCCGAGTCCACCACCCGGTACTCGAAGAGCTCCGTGACGTGCGACTTCATCCCGCGGACGGTGAGCGTGAGGTCGACGTACTTTTCGCTGTTCTTCTCGAAGCGATCGAGGTCGGTCACCGCGAAGCACGAGGTGACGGGGAGGCACGCGAGAGCGATCGCGGCGGAGGCGGCGCGGTTCATCAGAACGTCCCTCCCCAGCTCGCCGAGCATCCGCGGGGACCGCAGGAGGCCGAAGGCCATGCGACCCTCGCCGCCGACGCCTTGCCCGCCTTCGCAGGCTCCGCACTCGAAGAGCTGCCGCTCGTGAGCAGCCACCAGACGAGGCCGCCTGCCGTGACCGCGCCCCCGCCGAGGAGCAGCGCGTCGGTGAGGCGGACGAAGGTGCGGGTCTCCGACCGGGCGCCCTCCAGATCGTAGCCGAGCGCGCAGACGTCGTTCGGGCACTCGCGTTCGAGGTCGCGGGTCTTCCCCAGCGCGACGACCCCGGTGATCGCACCGGCCGCGAGCATCGCTCCGCCCACCCCCATCACGACCCAGGGCGCGATGTTGCCGGCAGGGCGCTCGACGGTGACCGGTGCCGCGCTCGGCACGACCTTCTCGCGCAGGAGGAGCGAGGCCTCTTCGCGCCCGCCCGCGTACGCCTCGATCTCCCAGGTGGACTCCTCGTGACCGGCGAGGCGCGCAGTGATGACGTGGTGACCGGGGCGGAGGCCCATCGTGAGCTTGCCGTCCACCGGGCCGTAGAGGTTCGTCACGCGTTCGCCGCGGACAGGGATGCGGACGTCGACGATGCGCACGCCGGGCTTGTTGACCTGGACGGTGATGCGCGCGACGCCGACGGTGAGCGTCTGGAGATCGCGGACGATCTGCGCACGCTCGTCCGGATCGATGTCGGGCACCTCGCGGAGGTACCGCGCGTACGCGTCGATCGCCTCGCCGTCGCGTTCGAGCTTCATCGCGCAGAGGCCCATGTTGCCGAGGATCTTCGGCGAGCTCGAGAGCTCGTAGGCGGTCTTGAACTCGCGATACGCCTCCTCGACCTTCTCCCCGTCGGGGTCCTGGAGGAACGAGACGCCGGCCGCGAAGTGCTCCTTCGCCTCGGGCGAGATCGCGGGCGCGGGCGGCATCTGCGGCGCGGCAGGCTGGGGCTGGGCCGTCGCCGTGGTCGCGAAAGACGACGAGGCGACGGACAGCGCGAGCAGCGCCGCGCGCGCGCGCGGCAGGAAGAGGCCTGACATCGGCCGGCACAGTGCCAGCCGCGACCCGGAGGGTCAACGCCAGGAACAGGAACACGCCCGCCGGAGACAGGAGAGCTCGCAGACGTGGGCCCCTGCGATCCGGGCTGACCCGCGCCCGGATCCGGGTATCCTCGGCGGTCATGAAGCGCCTCACGATCAGCGCCGACGCGTGCACCGAGACCCTCGCTCTCCTCATCACGATGGCATGGGCGGACGGCCGCCTCGACGACCGAGAGAAGGAGGGCGTGCGCGCGGCCGCGAGCGTCTTCAACCTGACGAAGGAGCTGCGGGAGCGCCTCGATCAGCTGCTCGAGGCCCCGATGCCGGTCGACGAGCTCCTCTTCGACACTCTCTCCGAGCGTGACAAGGCCTTCGCGTTCGTCGCTGCATCCTGGATGAGCGGCGCCGACGAGGAGGTGGACGAGAAGGAGGCCGCGCTCCTCGAGCAGCTCGTCACGGTCCTCGGTCTCACGGCCGACCGACGGCGCGAGCTCGACCAGGTGGCGAAGGATCTCGAGCCCCTCCGCCGCGGCGGCAAGTCCTGGGCGAGCGAGATCGCGATGCTGTTCAACGCGATCCCGAAGCGGCTCGAGAACGACGACACCCTCGAGGTCAGCTTCGGCTGACGCGCATAGGGACACGCCGGAGAAGACCCGGGGCGGCCCAGGCGTTAAGCTCGCGTGATGCTCCGGCCGACGTACCGTCCCCCGGAACCGCGCCCTCGTCCGCGCGGTCTCCTCGCGGCCGGAGCGGTCCTCGGCGCCGTCACGCTGGTCGGGCTCGGTGGGGCCGTCGCCGTGGGCCCGATCGTGCGCGCGCGCGTGGCGAAGGAGGCGGACCGGCGCCACCTCGACGTGGACGTAGGGTCCGTCCGGCCCGGATTCTTCGCGGTCGTGCTCCAGAACGTGCGCGTGAAGCTGCGAGGTGTCCCGGGCATCGCCGTCGACCTCGACGAGGTCCGCGGGGAGCTCTCCGCCACGTTCGCGCTCCGCGAGCTCGTCGTCCAGGGAGGGCGCCTCGAGCTGGACGGAGAGCCGGAGGAGCTCGCCGAGCGGCTGAAGACGTTTCGTCGCGACGCTGGCGAGAGCGAGGACACGAACGACGCGCCGAAGGGGAAATCACGCCTCGCCGTGACCGCCTCCGGTCTCGCGCTCGCGTGGCGCGCGCCCAGCGGTGCGACGCTCGCAGGAGAAGGTCTCCGCTTCGCGCGCGGCGAGGGGGCGATGCGCCTCGGCGCCGAGCGCCTCGCGACGACACGCGACAAGGTGACGATCGAGACACGGGGCCTCGACCTCGAGCTCGGGGGACCGGGGCGCGGCGTCCTGCGGAAGGCCTCGGCCACGACGATCGACGTGACCTTCGCCACCGGGCCTCGTGAGGTCTCGTCGCCGAAGGCCGCGAATGCGATCACGGAGCCCGCGCCGCCGCCCCTTCCGCCCCCGCTTCCCGGGAAGGGCAAGCCGCCGCGATCGGCGTCGACCAAGGGCGCCACCCCGCCGCCACGTCCGGCGGGGAAGGACGGAGACGCGATCGCCGACGAGCCCGTGCTCCCGCTCCCGGATCTCCTCGCCCTCCGCGCCCGCATCCGCGCGATCGCACGCGAGCTCGATGCGCACGTGCCGGATGGTGTGCGCGCCGACGTCGGCGGGCTCTCGCTGAAGCTCGACGCCGCCGGCGAGCCGATCGCGTTCGGCCCGGGGCCGTTCTCGCTGGAGCGTCGCGGGACCTCCCTCCATGTGACCTTCTCGAGCGGCGCACCCGCCGCGCAGGGGGCCGCCCCGGGGACGCCTCTCGCCGTCGATCTCGAGCTCCCCCTCGCGGCGGGGGACGTCGTGGCGCGCCTGGCCGGCGGCCCGGTCTCCCTCGCCGCGCTCGGCGTGACGGAGGGGACGAAGGGCCTCGCCGACGTCGCGCGCGGGACGGTCTCCGGCAAGGGCCAGCTCGCGCTCGCCGGAGGCGGCGAGGCCGTCACGTTCGACGGCGAGGTCGCGCTCCGCGGGATCTCGGTCACGCAGCCGAAGCTCGCGCCCGAGCCGATCAAGGACCTCGCGTTCGGCGCATCGGCTCGCGGGGTGCTCGAGGCGACAGGGCGCCTCCGCCTCGACGAGGCAGAGCTCGACATGGGCGCCCTCCACCTGAAGACCCACGGCACGCTCGAGGAGACCCGAGACCACTTCGCGGTCTCGCTGGGCGTCGAGGTCGCCGCGGCCGGCTGTCAGGCGCTCCTCGACAGCGCCCCTCGCGGCCTTCTCCCCACCGTCCAGGACATGCGGATGACGGGGACGTTCGGCGCGACCGCCCAGGTCGCCTTCGACACCCGGACGATCGACAAGCTCCTGCTCGACTACAAGGTCGACGACACGTGCCGCTTCCTCGAGGTGCCCCGCGATCTCTCGCGCGATCGGTTCGCGCGCCCGTTCACCTACCGGACGTATCACCCCGACGGTACGGCCGCCGAGACGACGACGGGGCCGGGCTCCACCGACTGGACCGATCTCGACGACATCAGTCCGTTCATGGTGGCGGCCGTGCTCACGACCGAGGACGGCGCCTTCTACAAGCACCACGGGTTCAACCATGCCGCGATCCGCGGGAGCGTGCAGGCGAACCTGAAGGCGCGACGCTTCGTCCGCGGCGCGAGCACGATCACGATGCAGCTCGCGAAGAACCTCTTCCTCTCGCGCTCGAAGAACCTCTCGCGAAAGGTCGAGGAGGTCATCCTGACGGACTACCTCGAGCAGGTCTTCCAGAAGGACGAGATGATGGAACTCTACCTGAACGTCGTGGAGTTCGGACCCGACGTCTACGGCATCACGCGCGCCGCCGAGCATTACTTCGGTCGGAAGCCGGAGGAGCTGAATCTCCCGGAGGCCTTCTTCCTCGCGACGCTCCTCCCGTCGCCGATCCGCTACGGCAAGCTCCGCGAACGCGGACAGGTGACGGACGGCTGGATGAAGCACCTGCGGGCGCTGATGGAGATCGCGGCGAAGAACGGGAAGATCTCCCGCGCCGAGCTCGCCGAGGGGCTCGAGCAGACGATCACCTTCGTGAAGAGCGGCGACCCGCGGCCCGAGCCGCGGAAGGCCGTGAGCTCCAAGCGTCGCGACGCCGAAGGCGACGACGTGAACTGGCAGCCGCTCGACTGACTACTTCTTGCCCTGCGCGCGGAGGGCGGCGAAGAACGTCCGGAGCCGAGCGGCGCAGTCCTCGCCGAGGACGCCGCTCCTCATCTCGTAGCGGTGGTTCAGCCGCGCATCCTGACCGATCGTGAAGAGCGTCTTGCACGCCCCCGCCTTCGGATCGTCGCAGCCCCACACGACGCGGGGGACGCGCGCGTTCACGATCGCGCCGGCGCACATCACGCACGGTTCCAGCGTCACGTAGAGCGTCGTCCTCTCGAGGCGCCACGAACCGATCGCGCGTGCTGCGGCGCGGAGGGCGATCATCTCGGCGTGCGCCGTGGGGTCGTCGTCGTTCTCCCGCCGGTTGTGACCGCGTCCGAGGACGACGCCGTCCGCGCCGACGACGACACACCCGACGGGCACCTCGCCCTCCGTCGCCGCGACGTCGGCCTCGGCGAGAGCCTCCGTCATCCACTGGCGATCGCGCGCGTCGGCGTCCAAGAAGCGCGCCCGGGAAGATTCGAACTTCCGACCCCTGGTTCCGTAGACCAGTGCTCTATCCAGCTGAGCTACGGGCGCATTCCTCACGACACGTGGGCCGCGGAAAGTGGCGCCACCTTACTTCGAACCACGTGGGTGTCAACGCCCTTCACGGCTCCTCCGGAACGACAGGTCGAGGGGTTGCGCGCGTCGAGCCGCGGAAGACTCGTGCCAACTATGACCTTTTTGCGACTCTCCGGGCCGACGCTGACTGCGATGTCCGTCCCTCGCGGGCGCTTCACCGGAGGGGCCTGGTGCAACGCGCCAGGATCGTAACGTTCTCACGCCTGGCATGGCAGCTGCTTCTACCCCCGTCGCCGCGTCCCCGGCCTACCTTGCTTTCTTGACCGCACGAGGGGACGCGACCGACGACGTGAGGTGCTGGGCTGGCCGTCACGACGCCGAACGACCGGCCGACTGCGATTCACTCCCTTCGAATCGCCGCCGACCGCTTCCTTCTCTATTCGCTTAGTCCCTTTTTTCTTCTTCTTCGCCTTCCTTTCCAGCGCGCGACGCGCTTCTTTTCTTCCCCTTCGTTCTTCCCGTTCTTACCCGCTCGGTCATCCGGCACCGGCACCGGTCCCCTCCGGTCTCTCCAGGTGTCGAGCTTTCGTGGCGCTGTCCCCTCGGGGGATGGCGCCACGTCGCTTTTGTCGCTCTTGCCTCCACGCGCGCCACGGCGCTGGGGTCTGGGCGTGAATGGAGGCAAGCTGTACGGCGGAATGGCTCGCATCGATGTCCGTGCGCTCGCGCTCGTGGTCTTGCCCGCGTGCCTCTCGACCGCTCGCGCGGAGCCGGCCGCTCGCCCTGGCGTCTCGGTGTCGCCCGCGTCTCCGCCGTCTCCGCCGTCTCCGCCGTCGCCCCGCCCAGCGCCTCCCCTGTCGCCCCCGACCGCATCGGCTGTCGCGGGGCCCGCGTGGCTCGGCGTGTCGATGGATCGGGGCAGTGACATCGGTGTCAGGGTCCAGCATGTCGTGAAGGGGGCGCCTGCCGAGCGCGCGGGGATTCGCCCTGGTGACCGCATCGTCGCGGTCGCCGGCGCGCCGGTCACCCTTCCCGCGCACGTCACACGCGAGGTCTCCTCCCGGAAGGTCGGCGAGTCGTTGACCGTCGAGGTCGAGCGCGCGGGGACGCCGATCACGGCGTCGGTCGTCCTCGGCTCCCGCCCCGCCGTCGACGAGATGCTCCGGATGGACCTCGTCGGGGCACCTGCGCCCGCGTTCGTGCGTGCGTCTCCGCTCGCGGGCGCCCCGTCGTCCCTCGCCGAGCTGCGCGGCAAGGTCGTCCTCCTCGACTTCTGGGCCTCCTGGTGCGGGCCGTGTCGGCTCATCGCGCCGCGCCTCTCTTCGCTCCGCGATCGCCTCGGCCCGCAAGGGCTCGCCGTCGTCGGCGTCACCACCGACGACGCGGAGCGCGCCGCGGTCTTCGTCGAGCGCCATCAGATGCGCTACCCCGTCGTGGTCGACGCCCTCGGCGATACGAGCCAGGCGTACGGCATCACGAGCCTCCCCACGCTCGTCCTCGTCGACAAGGCGGGCGTCGTTCGCGACGTCATCATCGGCTTCGATCCGGGCGGAGCGGCGAAGCTCGAAGCGGCGGTGCGGGCGCTGCTCGCGGAGCCGGCGCCGAAGCCGCCTGCGAAGGCGTCCACGTCGCCCTGACCGACCATGGCGGACGCTCGCGTTCCCCTCCGCGTCCTCGACGAGCTCCTCTGGGTGCTCCGGCGTCGTGGCGTCCGCATCGCGACCTCGCAGGCGATCGACGTGGCGCGCGTGGTCGCGGCGGTCGGCTTCGCCTCACGCGACACCCTCCGCGACGCGATGGCGACCGTGCTCGTCACGCGTCACGCCGAACGCGCCCGTTTCGACGCCGCGTTCGACTCCTTCTTCGCGCGTGAGCCGCGGAGGGACCTGTGGGAGCGGCTCGCCGCGAAGGGCTTTCGAGAAGCCGAGCTCGACGTGCTGCGCGAGCTGCTCGAGTCGCTCGCGAACGCGTCACCGGACGGCGCGGTCCTCGGAGCCCTCGCCGGCCGCGGCGCCGAGCTCGATCATCTCCTCCAGCTCGCCGGCACGACGCGGATGCTCGACGGGATGCAGAGCTCTCTCCAGTCAGGGTTCTTCGTGCACAAGGTGCTCGAGCGCATCGGAGCCAACCGTGCGTCGGGGAAGCTCGGCGCCCTCCGCGTTCGTCTCGCCGACGCGCTCGGAGACCCGCGTGCCGCCGCGCTCGCCGCGGCGATCGACGCGGAGCTCGCCCTCGCCGCCGACGACGTCCGCGCGCACGTCCGCGGCGTCGTCGACGAGCGCGAGCGAGAGCGGGAGGCGAAGAGCCGCGGAACGGTCACGGACGCCGCGCTCGCGACGCTCGATCCTGCGGAGGTCGAGGAGGTGCGGCGCGCGATTCGCCGCTTCGTCCAGCGCCTCCGGGGCGGGGAGCGCGTGAGACGGCGCCGCGCGCGCAGGGGCAAGATCGATGCGCACAGGACGCTGCGCCTCGCGATGAGGACCGGCGGCGTCCCCATCCGGCTCGCGCGCCGCGCGCGGCGGCGTGACAAGCCCGAGCTCCTCGTCCTCTGCGACGTGAGCGAGTCGGTCCGCAGCGTCGCGACCTTCCTCCTCGAGCTCGCGTATGCGTCGCAGGAGCTCTTCGCTGGCACGCGCACGTTCGTCTTCGTGAGCGAGCTCGCCGAGACGACGCGGCTCTTCGAGGAGAACCCGATCGATCGCGCGCTCGCCCGCGCCTACTCGGGCGAGGTCGTCCCCGTCACCCACAACTCGAACTACGGCCGGGTGCTTCGCACCTTCGAGGACCACGTGCTGCCGGACGTGTCGCGGCGCACGACGGTCGTCGTGCTCGGAGACGGGCGCACGAACTACCTCGACCCTGCCGAAGACGTCCTCGATCGCATCCGTGCACGCGCGCGCGCGCTCGTGTGGCTGTGTCCGGAGCCGAGGAGCGGCTGGGCCGTCGGGGACAGCGCGATGCCGAGATACGCGCCCCGCTGCACGCAGGTGCTCGAGGTCCGCACTGCACGCGAGCTCGAGGAGGCGGCGCGTCTCCTCGTCACCCTGCGCTGACACGCCCCCAGCAGGTCTAGAGGCCGGGGGTCGGCGGGGAGACGACCTGGAGCTTTCCCTCCAGGCGCTTGCTGATCCACACGTTGTTCGCCGCGTCGACGATGACGGCGCCGACCCCCTCCAGGGACTCGACGAGCTCGAGGCCCTTCTTCGGGCCCAGGATGAAGACGGCGTCGTCGATCTCGTCGGCGACGAGCGCCGTGGGCGCCCACACCGTGACGCTCCGGCTGGCCGTCGCGGGGTAGCCCGTCCGCGGGTCGATGATGTGGTGGTACCGCTTCCCGTCTGCGACGTAGCTCCGCTCGTAGTCGCCGGCGGTGCTGAAGGCATGGTCCGACAGGGAGAGCATCGCGAAGAAGGAGCCCGGCTTCCCGCGCGGATCGCGGATGCCCGCCTGCCACTCCTTGCCGTCCGGCTTCCGGCCGCGCGCGTAGAGGTCGCCGCCGGCCTGGACGAAGAACGACGTGAGCCCGGCGCTCTCGAGCACCTTCACCGCCTTGTCGACGGCGTACCCCTTGGCGATGCCTCCGAGGCTGATCTTCGTCTTCTCCTTGGCGAGCATCACCGAGCGCTTCGACTCGTCGAGGACGATGTTCTTCCAGCCGACGAAGGCGAGGCGAGCCTCGAGGTCCTTCTTCGCCGGCGGGTGGGGATCGAGATCCTGATCGAACTTCCAGAGGCCGTGGAGGGTCTCGAACGTGATGTCGAACGTCCCCTGCGAGATCTCGCTCGCGTGGACGGACTCCTTCACGACGGCGAACGTCTCCTCGCCGACGACGACGGGCGCCTTGCCGGCGGCGGCGTTGATCTTCGAGATCTCGCTGTCGTCGCGCCACGTGGTCATGAGGAGCTCGATGCGCTTGAACTCCGCGATCGCCGCGTCGAAGGCCGCGCGCGCCTTCGCGGCGTCGACCTTCTCGTTCGTGTAGGCGGCGAAGGCGAGGTGGGTACCCATCGCGGCGCCTTCGCCCCAGACCCGCTCGGGCGCGAAGGCGGGCTTCGCGGTGCCCGCGTCGATCGGCGCGGCGGCGGGCTCGGGCGGCGGCACGGCCCCGAGCGGAGGCGGCTGGATAGGCCCGGGCTGGTCCTGCTCCTTGCAGCCGAAGCCGACGAGGGCGGACAGCGAGAGCGCGCGCGCGAGCCAGGTGCGGACCCGTCGAGCCATGCGGGCTTCATAGCACCTCGGCCGCCCCTTGCGTGCCTCGGGAGCGCCGTGTAGGCCGGTGCGGGATGTCCCTCTCCGAAGAGCTGACCCGCCTCGTCGACGACGCGATCGATCGCGAGAGGCCGGCGCTCGTCGCGCTCGCCCGGGGAATCCACGCCCGGCCCGAGCTCCGGTTCGAGGAGCACGAGGCTCTGCGTCTCGTGACCGAGCTGCTCGAGGCGCGAGGTCACGTCGTCGAGCGGGGCCTTGCGGGGATGGCGACCGCGTTCCGCGCGCGACGCGGCGATCCGAGGGGGCCGCGCGTCGCGGTGCTCGCGGAGTACGACGCGCTCCCCGAGATCGGCCACGCGTGCGGTCACAACCTGATCGCGATGTCCGCCGTCGGCGCGTTCCTCGGCGCCGCCGCCGTCACGGAGCGCACGGGCGGGGAGATCATCCTCCTCGGGACGCCGGCGGAGGAGGGCGGGGGCGGGAAGGTGGAGATGATCGACGCGGGCGTCTTCGAAGGCCTCGACGCCGCCCTCATGTTCCACCCGCTCGACCGAGATCTCCTCGCCCACCCCACGCTCGCCAACCTCTGGCTGGAGATGTCCTTCCACGGCCGTCCGGCGCACGCCGCCATGGCGCCCTTCGACGGAAAGAGCGCGCTCCAGGCGTGCATGGACACGTTCCGCCTGATCGACGGCCAGCGTGTCGGCTTCCGGGACGGCGTCCGCGTGCACGGCTACGTGACGAACGGCGGCCAGGCGGTCAACATCATCCCTTCGCTCGCGGCGTGCGAGCTCAGCGTCCGCGCGACCCACCTCGCGGAGCTCGATCGCGTCCGCGCGATCGTCGAGCGATGCGCGCGCGCGGCGGCGATGGCGAGCGACGTCAGCGTCGAGATCACGGCTCGCCGCGGCTACAAGGAGATGAAGAACAACATGACGCTCGCCCGTCGCTTCGGCGAGCACGCGAGGGCGCTCGGCCGGAGCCCGCGCGAGACGGATCCCACCATGGGGGCCGGGAGCACGGACATGGGGGACGTGTCGCACGTCGTCCCGTCGATCCACCCCTGGCTCGCGATCGTCGACGAGAACGAGGCGCTCTGCCACCAGGTTCCCTTCGCGACTGCGGCCGCGTCCGACCGGGGGACGAGCACCGGCGTCGACGCCGCCAAGGCGCTCGCGCGGACGGCGGTCGAGCTGCTGGTCGACGCCGAGCTGCGCGCCGAAGCCCGCCGCGAGTGGGAGTCGGTCAGGCCTTCTTCGCCGGCAGGCGGGTGACGAGGCGCCCGCGCCCGGCCGCGACGCGCTCGAGGAGCTCGGCGAGGCGCTTTCCTTCGCGCACCTTCGGGAGCTTCTCGTACGTGCCGTTCCACAGCTCGAGCATCACCGCGTCGTCGTCCAAGACGAGGCGGTCGATTTGGGCCCAGCTCCACTTCTTGATCCGCGGGACGCCGAGGGCGAGGAGATCGCGCGACTCGACGCCGTCCTTGGTGACGACGACCCCTCGCATGCCGGCGCGGATGACGGTGGCCAGTGCGGAGAACACGATGAGGCACGTCAGCGGCACGGAGCCGAGCGGGCGATTCCTGTCGCCCTCGACCACCCAGACGTAGAGCGCCGAGTTGCTCGAGCCCTGGTACGCCGTGACCACCGCGAGCGCGAGCCCGAGCGCGAAGCCGAGGTAGACGAGCGACGGCGCGCGCTGCCAGAGCGGTGGACCGAACACGAACCGCTCGTCCTCCCGGGGCGCATACGCCATCTCGAACCGCGCCACCGTGCCGTTGACGTCGGTGATCGACGGGCGGTCGCCGTCCGACGAGTCGACGAGATCTTGCAGCTCAGGTTTCGGGGGCGCGGACACGAGCATTTCCTCTCGGACACGAGAGAACGGAGGAGCTTGGGTCCCTCCGCGGGAGCCCATCAGTCTAGCTCGCCTTCGCCGACCGTGCGCTTGTACTCGCGGAGGGACGCGACTTCGCTCCGCGACGGGTTGATGACGAGGATGCCGTGATCCCCGTCGAGGAGCGCGACATCGCCGTCCGTCGCCCACTTGAAGAGCCCCTCGACGCCGACGATCGCGGGGACGTCGAGCAGGCGGAGGAGCGTGCGCGTCCGGGGGCCCTTCGCGCGATCGCTGAGCACGATGCCGACCGGATGCGCGCGTGCGGAGATGAGCAGGTCGAAGACCGACAGCGCGTCGCCGACGAGGAGGGCCTTCGACGGCAGCTCGGCGCGCTTGTCTCCCGCCGCGAGCATGACGAGCGCGTCGCACAGATCCTCGATGTCGCGCGCGCGCTCCTCGAGGAACGGATCTCGCGTGAGCGACGCGGCCGTCCGCGTCACCTCGCGCGCTACGCGGCCGAGCGCGGTCGGGATCCCCGTCCCCTCCGCGACCAGCTCCGCGGCGCGCTCGCGGAAGCGCGCGTCGCCGAGGATGTCGACGTACGTGGAGAGGAACGAGGCGTCCTGACCGAGTCGCATCTTCTCCGCTCGGCCGGCGATCGCGCGGATGGATTTGTCGGCGACGTCGAACGCGCCGCGGAGGAGCCGCTGATCGTCGGCGACGTCGCCTGCGAGGCGCGACTCGCTCGGGCGCCCCGCCGGGCGGCGCAACGCAGACAGCGCGCCGATCGCGCGTCCGTGCCGGAACGTGGTGCCCGTGAGGGTCACCTTGCGCGTCCCGCCGCCCGCGCGGCGCGCCGCGGCGGCGGGGCGATCGCGGCGGGCGTCGATGAGCTCGGCGTGACGGATTCCGGCCGAGATGATCGCACCGAGCGCGACGCAGAGCTCGACGTCTCGGTCCTCGAACGCGCCCTCCTCGCGCTGGACGACGACGGCTCCGAGAGGGCCGCTCTTGCCGCGGATGGGGACGGCGAGAAAGACCGGGTAACGCTCCTCGCCGAGGTCCTCGAAGTGCTTGTAGGCGCTGTGCGCGCGCGCGTTGTCGGTCGAGATCGGCCGGAGGTATTCGACGGCCTGGCCCGTCATGCCGACCCCGATCGTGAGCCTCACCTGGCCGAGCGCCGTCTGCGCGAAGCCGACGTTGCCGCGCATCACGAGCTCGTGGCCGTCCCCCTCGACGACGTAGAGCGAGCACACCGGCGCCTCGAGGATCTCGGAGATGCGGCGCGGCGCTTCATCGAGGAGCGTCACGAGCGGCATCGGACGCGCGGCGAACGCCACGAAGTCGAGCACGGCGTCGAGCCGCTTGTTCCCCCGACCGTGGACCTTCGTCCTTCCCATCCGCCGCCGAGTCTGGACCGCCGCGCGGCGCCTGTAAACACCCCGGCGTCGCGGGTCGCGCGGCCCCCGGGGGGTGTACAGGGCACCGCGTCTCGGCTAGGTAAGGGCGCCCCTCGAGCGGAGACACGATGGCACTCGACTTTCCTTCCCCGGAGTGGATGGCGGCCTACAAGGACGCGATCAACGCGAACGCCGAGTACAAGAAGGCCGGCAAGGACTGGACGCACGGCGTCGTCGCGATGGTCGTCAAGGCCGAGCCTTCCGTCGGCATCCCCGAGGACCTCGCGATGTTCCTCGACGTCGACGGCGGCGAATGCCGCGCTTGCACGCTCATGACCGGTAAGGAGGCGGAGGAGAAGGCACCCTTCGTCGTCGTCGCGAGCTACGCGCAGTGGAAGCAGGTCATCAAGAAGGAGATCGACCCGACCAAGGCGCTCATGCAGGGGAAGCTCAAGCTCACCAAGGGCCACATGCCCACGATGGTGAAGCACGTGAACGCGTCGAAGCAGCTCGTCGAGTCGACGACGCGTGTCCCGACGAAGTTCAAGGACGAGTGACGACGCGGCGAGGCGAAGCTCGTTTCGAGGCTTGACCGGGGCGACCCGAGGAAACGACAATCGCGCCCATGCCGACCTCCTCTCCGCTCGTCCTGGTCGCCGACGACGAGCCCTCGATGCTCGAGCTCGTCGCGCGTCACCTGCGCACGATGACCGATCCGAAGCTCGAGGTGATCCAGGCCTCCGACGGGGAGGACGCCTGGCGCCTCGCCCGGGAGCACCTCCCCGATCTCGTCGTCCTCGACGTCATGATGCCGGGGATGAGCGGGTGGGAGGTCTGCCGGAAGATCCGTGAGGACGTCGCGCTCGCGCACACGGGCGTCGTCATGCTGACCGGCATCGGCGAGAACCTGAATCAGATGACGAGCCCGCTCTACGGCGCGGACGCGTACATCGACAAGCCGTTCGAGTTCGACGATTTCGACGACAAGGTCCGCGACACCCTGCGCGCGCGAGAGAAGCAGCGCACGGGGGTCGTCCGCCCTTCGATCAACGGGACGGCCGGCGCGGCGAAGCCCGCCCTCGAGAGACCCGCCAAGGCGAAGGCCGCCACGAAGAAGAAGGCGGCGGCGAAGCCCATCGCGAAGAAGGCGGCCGCGAAGGTGGCGAAGGTGGCGAAGAAGGTGGCCGCGAAGGTCGCCAAGGTCGCGACGAAGGCCGTCGCCAAGGCGGCGACCAAGAAGGCGGCCACGAAGAAGCCCACGAAGAAGCCCGTGGCGAAGAAGAGCGCGTCCGGGAAGAACGGCGCGTCGAAGACGAACGGAGCCTCCGCGAGCGCGAAGAAGCCCGCCGCGAAGAAGCCCGCCGCGAAGAAGCCGGCTGGCCGGAAGTCATCCGGCGCGACGTCGAAGCGCCGCTGAGCGCGCGGCCGCGCCGCGTCGCACCTCGTGCGTGATTGACAGTCCGCCCGGGGCCGGTCGATAGTGACCGGTCATGGAGGGCGCGGCGCGGATCGCGACGGTCTTGGTCTCGATCGCGTCGGTCGTGGCCGCGGGGTGCTCGCGATCGAGCGCGTCGGACGCGCGCCCGCGCGGGGCGGCGCTGTACGCGAGCACGTGCGCGCGGTGTCACGGAGAGGCCGGTGGCGGCGGCTCCGCGGTCGGCGCGGCCGTCGCACCGCGGAACTTCCGTGACCACGCCTTCCAAGCCTCGCGCTCCGACGATGACCTCAGGACGGCCATCGCGAACGGCACGAAGAGCGGCATGCCCCCGTTCGGCGCGGTCCTCGACGAGGCGCAGATCGCGTCCCTCGTCGGCGTGCTCCGCGGCTTCGACACGGCCGCGTCGGCCTCGGGAGGAGAACGAAGATGAAGAAGGTCCTCGTGCGCGGCGCGGCCGTCGTGGGTGCGCTGCTCGGGCTCGCCGCGACCGGCCTGGTCGTGAAGTTCTATTTGCTCTCGCCGGCGTCACGACCGGCGCCGGCGTTGACCGCGCCGCAGACGCCGGAGGCGATCGCGCGCGGTGAGTACCTCGTCGAGCACGTGACGGGCTGCACGGGCTGTCACTCGCCGGTGGACGAGTCGAAGCCGGGCGATCCGCCCGTTCCCGGCAAGGTCGGCGCGGGCCGCGACTTCGGGCCGATGGGCGAGGCCCCGTTCCGCCTTCGCTCGCACAACCTCACGCCGGACGAGGCCACGGGGATCGGCAGCTGGAGCGACGGCGAGATCGTCAGGGCCATGCGTGAAGGCGTCGGCAAGGACGGTCATGCGCTCTTCCCGCAGATGCCGTGGCAGACGTACGGCCGCGCGCTCTCGGACGACGACGCCCTCGCGATCGTCGCGTACCTCCGCACGCTCCCCGCGGTCGCGAACGAGCCGGGGAAGACGGAGGTGAAGTTCCCGGTCTCCATGTTCATCCGCGCGCTGCCCAAGCCGCTCGCCGCGTCTCCGCCCCCCGCGCCGTCGCCGAGCGACAGGCTAGCGCGCGGCCGGTGGCTCCTCGACATGTGCTCGTGCCACGACTGCCACGACGGGAAGAACGCGCGGATGGAGAACGTCCCCGGCCTCGAGCTCGCCGGCGGCATGAAGTTCCCCGTCCCCGGCAAGGGCGAGGTCTACGCCGCCAACCTCACGAGCGATCAGGCGACGGGCCTCGGCGCGTACTCGGACGAGGACATCGTCCGCGCGCTGAGCGAGGGGAAGAACAAATCGGGCCGCTACCTGTACGTGATGCCGTGGTCCTACTACGCGGGCATGACGAAGGAGGACAAGGATGCGCTCGTCCTCGCCCTTCGCGAGGTGAAGCCGATCGCGAACCTCGTCCCGGCGGCGACGGTGAAGTGAGCGAGCTCGTGCACGGCGAGGCCGACCTTGCGTCGTCCGATGTTTCGTGTACGAAAGAAGTCATGTTCACTCCGTTCCGCGAAGAGCACGACCAGTTCCGGAAGACGGTTCGGCAGTTCGCCGAGAAGGAGCTCGCCCCTTTCGCGGACGAGTGGGAAGAGGCCGAGCTCTTCCCGAACGAGGTGTTCAAGCGTGCCGGGGAGCTCGGGCTGCTCGGCGCGCACTACCCCGAGGAGCACGGAGGCCTCGGCGGCGATTACTGGTTCAGCATCGCGAAGGGCGAGGAGCTCCCCCGAGGTCGCTCGGCCGGCGTGTCGATGGGCCTGCTCGTCCAGAGCGACATGGCGACGCCGGTCATCTCCGACCTAGGGAGCAAGGAGCAGATCGACGAGTTTCTCCGTCCCGCGCTGCGAGGCGAGAAGATCGCCGCGCTCGGCGTGAGCGAGCCGAACGCGGGGTCCGACGTCGCGGGCATCCAGACCTGGGCGAAGAGGGACGGCGACGACTACATCGTCAACGGCTCGAAGACGTACATCACGAACGGGACGCGGGCGGACTTCGTCACCCTCCTCGTGAAGACGAACCCGGAGGCGGGCGCGCACGGCTGCAGCTTCTTCCTCGTGCCGACGAGCACGAAGGGCTACTCCGTCTCCAAGAAGCTGAAGAAGGTCGGCAACCACGCGAGCGACACGGCGGAGCTCGCGTTCGAGGACATGCGGATCCCGAAGCGGTACCTCCTCGGCGAGGAGAACCAGGGGTTCATGTACCTCATGCAGAATTTCCAGACCGAGCGCCTCATCGCTTGCGCGAGCGCGTGCGCGGGCCTCCAGATCTCCATCGACGAGGCCATCGCCTACGGCCGCGAGCGGAAGGCGTTCGGCAAGCCGATCATCAAGCGCGAGTACTGGCAGCACAAGTTCGTCGAGCTCCAGATCGAGCTCGAGGCCGCCAAGGCGCTCACCTACAAGACGGCGGACGCCTACAACCACGAGAAGCACGTCAAGAAGGAGCCGCTCTCCTTCGAGACGGTGAAGCTCATCTCGATGGCGAAGGTGTTCGTGGGCGAGCTCTCGTCGAAGGTCATCGACCAGTGCATGCAGTTCCACGGCGGCGCCGGCTACATCGAGGAGTACCCGATCGCGCGCGCGTTCCGTGACCAGCGCCTCTTGCGAATCGGCGGCGGGACGACCGAGACGATGCGGTACTACATCGCCAAGCTGATGGGGCTCTAGCGAGCTCTAGGGCGAGTCGGGACGCCGGAGCACGGACGAGACGGCGGCGACGAGCTCGTCGTGACCGAACGGCTTCGGCAGCACGCCGACCACGTTGGGCCCCGAGCGCTGCTCGGCGATCGCGTCGGACGAGCCGCTCGTCACGAGCACGGGGAGCGCCGGGAAGCCGGCGGCCACCTGCGTGAGCAAGGAGGCGGCGTCTCCGCGCGGCGTGTTCACGTCGAGGAGGACCAGAGACAGCGTTGCGCCACGCTCGGCGAGGATGCGCCCGGCCTCCTCGCTGTCGTGCGCGAGCACCACCGTGCAGCCGTGCCGCTCGAGGATCCGGCGGGCGACCGTCCCGACGAGTGGGTCGTCCTCGACGACCATGACGACGTGCGGGGCTCCCGCCCCCTCCTCGGCGCTCGCCTGCGTGAGCGACGTCGTGTTCGCCCGCGGCTCCTGGCGCTTCACCGGCAAGTAGAGGCGGAACACCGAGCCCGCGCCGAGCTCGCTCGTCACCTCGAGCGCGCCTCCGTGCCGCCGCACGATCCCCACGGTCGCGGCGAGACCGAGCCCGCGCCCGGCGAATTTCGTGGTGAAGAAGGGCTCGAAGATCCTCCGCCGCGTCTCCTCCGTCATCCCCATTCCCGTGTCGGTGACCTCGAGGAGGATGAACCGACCGGGGGAGACCGGCCCCGTCGTCTCGAACAAGCGCGCCTCGGCGAAGGACGTCTCCTCGGCGCGGATACGGATCTCTCCTCGCCTCTCCCCCAGCGCGTCGGAGGCGTTCGTGATGAGGTTCATCACGACCTGACGGATCTGCGTCACGTCCCCGTCGAGGGGGGGCAAGGTGCGCGGGATCTCGACGCGGAGCGCCGCGTTCTTCGAGACCGCGGCAGAGAGCAGGGACGCCATCTCACGTACGACGTCGCCGAGGTCGAAGGGCTCGACGACGAACCGGCCCTTCCCGGCGTAGGCGAGGAGCTGCTTCGTGAGCTCCGCGAGCCGCTCCGCCGATCGCTCGACGTCGCCGAGGATGTCGACCGCGACCGCCGGATGCGCGGGCACCTCGAGCTTCGCCAGATGCGCGTTCGTGAGGATGCCGACGAGGAGGTTGTTGAAGTCGTGGGCGATCCCGCCCGCGAGCACGCCGAGCGACTCGAGCTTCTGCGTCTGCTGAAGCTGGAGCTCGAACGTCATGTCCTGGCCGATGCCCATCATCCGCCCGTCGGGCAGGAGCACGTTGCACCACGACGTCTCGACGAACCGCCCGTCCTCGGCCTTCAGCGGGAAGCGCCGCCACCCCGCCCCGACGCCGCCGCGCATGAAGGTGACCGCCGCCTCGCGGATCGACGCGTCGGGAAGGATTGCGGCGAGGAAGCCGGGCGTCTGCCACGTCGCGCGGGAGAACCCGAGGATGCGCTCGACCGCGGCGTTGACCCACGAGAAACAGGACGTCTCGGGATCGTAGAACGTGACCATGATCGGCAGGTGCTCGACCACCGACTCGAGGACGCGGGCGTGGTCCTGGAGCCGCTCCTCCGCCCGCTTCTCGTCCGTGACGTCCACCGACGTGCCGAGCACGCGAACGACCTTGCCCGACGCGTCGCGCACGGACCCGGCGCGGATGCGGACCCAGCGGAGCTCGCCGCTCTTCGTCTGCGTCCGGAGGTCGACGTGGACCGTGTCACGTCGACCGTCGCGCAGGTCGTCGAGCGCCTGCGTGATCGCGTCACGCTCGTGCGCAGGCTGCGTCTGCCTCCAGGCTTCGCGTGTTCGTGGGAGGTCCTCGAGCGCGTATCCGAGCGTGACCGGCGGCGACTCGAGGATGACGGCGTCGTCCTCGAGGCGCCACTCCCAAGCGGCCATCTGCGAGCCGGAGAGCGCGAGCTCGAGGCGTCGCTTGCTGATCGCGAGCGCCTCGGCCGTCTCCACCTCCGTCGTCACGTCGCGGATCGTGCCCGCCGCGCTCGTCGGGACGTCCGCGTCGTCGTAGCGGAAGGCGGCCGTCGCCTCGACCCATCGCACCGCGCCGTCGTTCTTCCGGCGGATGCGCGTGCGGTAGCGAATCTTCGCGTGCTCGGTCCGTGCCCGCTCGGTCTGGCGCTGGACCTCGGCGAGGTCGTCGGGGTGCGCCGCCTCGACCATCGTCGTGGTCAGCTGCATGGGCGCACCCGGATCGAGGCCCAGGACCTCGGCGAACACGTCGTTGCAGAGGAGCGTGTCGGTCGCGACGTCGAGCGTCCAGGTCCCGATGCCCGCGTCCGCGACGGCCGAACGCAGCCGCGACTCTCCGTCGTCCCCGATCGGCCGATCGCTTTCCATCGCCCCCGAGCCATGCTTAGCCGGCCCGGGGGCGAACGGCAACGAGCACGCACGCCGGGGATCAGCCGCCGTTCGCGTTGCAGACGAGGCGGCGGTCGACCTGCGTGCCGTTCGGACGGGTGACGCGGTACGAGGTGCCACCGAGGAACTCGAGCGAGAGCGAGAGCGACGCGTCGCCCTTCGTGCGCTCGAGCACGAGCTTGCCGCTCTCCGGGCAACCGCCCTTGCCGATCCCGCAGCGCTTGTAGTCGGTCAGCGTTCGCTCGAACGACGTCTCCCCGACCGTCGTCTGCGCGGCCCCGTCGCGCTCGATGCAGCGCGTGGCGGGGTTCCACGTCTCGACGAAGCTCGCGCCGTGCGTGATCGCGCGGCCCTTTCGCGTCGTGCCGGACCAGTTCCCGGTGCGCGTCCGGACGATCGTCGCGCCGTCTTTCGCGTACGTGATGACGCGCGTGCCGCCGATCGCGGCGCCGTTGGCCACGAAGCCCTCGAACGTGTGCGTGATGGTCAGCTTCCCGTCAGCCACGCTGTACGTCGACGAAACCTCGCCTTCGAAGCGCCCGAGACCGTACGGCCCCGCGCAGCCCTTGAAGGCGTGCTTCGCCTTGTTGCCTTCGATCGTCGACACGAGGCAGCCGGCCGGTTGGAAGAACTTGCCGACGTTCGCCTTCACCTTCGCGGTGACCTCCTCGTCGCTCGCGCCGTCGGCCGGCGTGCTCGGGTCGAGCGGCGTCGCCCCGCTGAGGGGCTCGTCGAGCCCCGCCTCCGCGTCGCCGTCCATGTCGTCCGCCTCTGCGTCGTCCTCCACGAGCTGGGACTCGGCGGAGCCGAGCATCTCTCCGTCGCTCGCGTCGTCCTTCGCGCGCACGTTGCAGGCGCTCGCGGCGATACCGAGCAGAGCCACGGTCGAGAGGAGAGCGAGGTTCGCGAGCTTCATGGTGAGTCCTCCGTCCCGGGGGGTGTCGCCCGGGCTCGAGAGGACCTGCAGCATCCCGCGTGCCCGACGCGCGACGGCGCCGTCCTCTGCGCTTCCGAGCGGTTGCGCGGGCGAGGCGGACGCACGCGGGGGAACGCGAGGAGAGCCCCTGAACGTGGCCGCGTCCAGGTCAGGCCGCGCGCAGCTTCTCGCCCTGGCTCATGTGGAAGAAGCGACGGAGCTCGCCGTGCATCTCGGCGAAGCGGGCCCGCGCGACGTAGTCCCGCTCGATGCGCGCGACGAAGCGGCGCGCGCAGCGGCTCGCGACGCGGTACCGCTCGCCGCGCTCGCTCGCCTCGTCGTGGACGTACGAGGCGCGCTCGAAGAGCTCGCCGCGCAGCCGGCGGCTCGCGTGCTCGTCGAAGCCGGGCATGGACGCGGCGAGCACGATGTACTTGTCGACTTCGGCCTGGAGCTCGAGCTCGAGCTGGGTCGTCTCGCGGTTCCGCGCGGCTCGCTCCGCGACGTACACGAAGTGGCTCACGCCCTCGATGATCTGACAGATCACGTCGAGCTGCCCGTCCTCCGCGAGGCGCGGGAGGCGGAGCGCCATCTCGAGCGCGCCGTCCTCGCTCTCGCGGAGGAAGAGCGTCTCACGCTCCCCGTCGTCCGCGAGCGCCACGAAGCCGTCGACGTCGGCCGCGCGATCGAGGTGATAGAGCCGCTCGAGCGCGGACTGTACCCGGCTCGCGAGGGCGATCTCCCGAACGACCCCCGCGCCGTTGCCGGCGAGGCGCGACGTCACGAAAGGACGCGTCCTCCTCGCGGCGTCACGAAACCGTGGGAGCTCAGCGCGCCGGCGAGGCTGTCGGAGCCGGTCTTCAGCCATCGCTCGTAGAGCTTCACGAGCCCCTGCGACGTGGCGACGCCGCGCGCGATCGTCGCGTTGGCGACCTCCGCGACGACCGCGACGAAGGCATCGAAGCTCGCGGCGAGCTCGTGGAAGATGTCGGGCCCCGCGTCCTCGTCGCCGCGGCGCAGGAGCGAGCCTGCGCTCTCGTAGGCGGTCCGTCCGATGCCGATGACGTACTTCGCGTCGACCCCGCGCGCCTCGAAGTGGTCGGCGAAGAAGCCCGTCGAGTAGAGGACGCCGTCGCCGAGCGTACGGAGCCGCTCGAAGCGGTCGGCGAGCTGGGGCGTGTGGAGCGCCTCGTCCAAGAGGAGCGTGAGCGGACGGTCGAGCGTCCGCTCGACAGGGCTTCCGGGTTTGGCGAGATCCGCGAGGAGCGCGACCACGTAGGTCGTCGCTCCTTCGGACGCGTTGACGCCGCGCGTCTTCATCGCGTCCGAGACGATCTGCTCGAAGAAATCCGAGACGGACGCCGTAGCCACGATCGACATTCGAAAACCTCCCGAGGGCGCCCGACTGCGGCGCCTTACCCTTCGTCGTATCAAAACGGGTGCCTCCGGCAATTTCGTAAGGGGTCTGGCAGGTTAGAGGCCATCTCTCCGGCAGCACTCGAGCTCACGGAGTGCCAAGAGACCCCAGCCTGGCCACGGCGCCCCCGCCGAACCGAAAAAAAACGAGCGATCCCGATGAGCTGGCCGCGGCGTGACGGCGAGCCCCGGATGTGCTCCCGCGCCCCTTGACGGCAGGGCGGCGGCGATTAGATTGCGCCACGCCGTTAGCACTCACCGATCGTGAGTGCTAGCAATCGACCCCGGCCGGTCGCCCGCGCGCTGCGCGGAGCCCGCGCCTTTGAACCCCTCGGAGACAACGACCATGAACATCCGGCCCCTGCAGGACCGCGTCATCCTCAAGCGCGTGAAGGAAGAGGAGAAGACCAAGGGCGGCATCATCATCCCCGATACGGCCAAGGAGAAGCCGATCGAGGGTGAGGTCGTCGCGGTCGGCAACGGCAAGGTCCTCGAGGACGGCACGACCCGGAAGCTCGACGTCAAGGTCGGCGACCGCGTGCTCTTCGGCAAGTACAGCGGCACCGAAGTGAAGCTCGAAGGCGAAGAGCGCCTCATCGTCCGCGAAGACGACATCCTCGCCGTCCTCGACAAGTGACGCGCGCGTAACGCGTCCCCCCTTCTCAAAAAGATTTCAGAGGTACGAACATGGCAGCGAAAGAAATCGTCTACACCGAGTCGGCGCGCAACCTCATCCTCACGGGCGTCAACGCGCTCGCGGACGCGGTCAAGGTGACCCTCGGGCCGAAGGGCCGGAACGTCGTCATCGAGAAGAGCTTCGGCTCCCCGACGGTGACGAAGGACGGCGTCACGGTCGCCAAGGAGATCGAGCTCGAGAACCGCTTCGAGAACATGGGCGCCCAGATGGTCCGTGAGGTCGCCTCGAAGACGAGCGACGTCGCGGGCGACGGCACCACGACCGCCACGGTCCTCGCGCAGGCGATCTACCGCGAGGGCTCGAAGCTCGTCGCGGCCGGGCACAACCCGATGGAGATCAAGCGCGGCGTCGACAAGGCCGTCGAGTGCCTCACCGACGCGCTCAAGAAAATGGCGAAGCAGACCAAGGATCCGAAGGAGATCGCCCAGGTCGGCACCATCAGCGCGAACGGCGACAAGGAGATCGGCCAGAAGCTCGCCGAGGCCATGGAGAAGGTCGGCAAGGAAGGCGTCATCACGGTCGAGGAGTCCCGCACCGCGGAGACGCTCCTCGAGGTCGTCGAGGGCATGCAGTTCGACCGCGGCTACCTCTCGCCGTACTTCGTCACGGACCCGGAGCGCATGGAGGCGGTCCTCGAGGACCCGTACATCCTCATCTCGGAGAAGAAGATCTCCAACATGAAGGATCTCCTCCCCGTCCTCGAGGCGATCGCCCGGCAGCAGAAGCCCCTCCTCATCCTCGCCGAGGACATCGAGGGCGAGGCGCTCGCGACGCTCGTCGTGAACAAGCTCCGCGGCACCCTCCACTGCGCGGCCGCCAAGGCGCCGGGCTTCGGCGATCGCCGCAAGGAGATGCTCAAGGACATCGCGACCCTCACCGGCGGTCAGGTCATCGCCGAGGAGCTCGGGCTCAAGCTCGAGAACGTCACGATCTCCGATCTCGGCCGCGCCAAGCGCGTCACCCTCGACAAGGACAACACCACCCTCGTCGACGGCGCCGGTGACAAGGAGAAGATCAAGGGCCGCATCGCGGAGATCCGCGCCCAGGTCGAGAACACGACGAGCGACTACGATCGCGAGAAGCTCCAGGAGCGCCTCGCGAAGCTCGTCGGCGGCGTCGCGGTCATCAAGGTCGGCGCTGCGACCGAGACCGAGATGAAGGAGAAGAAGGCCCGCGTCGAGGACGCGCTCCACGCGACCCGCGCGGCCGTGGAAGAGGGCATCGTCCCCGGCGGCGGCGTCGCGCTCATCCGCGCGCAGTCGGCGCTCGACTCGCTCAAGCTCGACGAGGAGCAGCGCTTCGGTGTCCAGATCATCCGCCGCGCGATCGAGGAACCCCTCCGCCAGATCGTCCAGAACGCGGGCCTCGAAGGCTCGATCGTCGTGAACAAGGTCAAGGAGGGCAAGGACGACTTCGGCTACAACGCCGCGTCGGACCAGTACGGCAACCTCCTCGGCATGGGCGTCATCGACCCGGTCAAGGTGGTCCGCACGGCCCTCCAGAACGCCGCCTCGGTCGCGAGCCTCATGCTCACGACGGAGTGCCTCGTCGCGGAGCGCCCGAAGGACGAGAAGTCCTCGGGCGGCGGCCACGGCGGCCACGGTCACTCGCACGGCGACTTCTGAGTCGACGACGCGTCGCGCGGGCTCCCCTCGCGTGACGTCGTGACGACGAGCCTCTCGCGCTCCGGCGCGGGGGGCTCGTTGCCTTTTGTCTGCCGCGTTGCGTCGCGCGCCACCCGCGGGCGGGCCTCCAGGCGGCAGCGCTCGCGGCCCCGTTCTCACGGAGAACCCAGGCGAGACGCGGCAGAGACGATGCGCGACGCCGTCAACTTTTCTGCATCCATTCGGCGAGTTCTCCGTCTCGCTGCCGATCGGTCGCCGACGGAGGCGGAGGTACGTCGGGGGGTGGACCTTGCGCACCCCACCCTCCCGCGCTAGAGCGGCGCCTCTTCGCCGTGTGGGTTGGCAGGGAAGGAGTGGGCGTAATGCGGTCTCTGAAGTCGGGTCTCGTCACGATCGCGTTCTCGGGTGGGCTCGGGCTCGCCGCCGTCGTGGGTTGCAGTGCAGATGGTGCGTCGGACATCGATCCGACCCAGATCGCGAGCCCGACGGAGGGTGACGGCACCCTCGTCCTCCCCCCGCCGAGCGCCGGCGGAGACCCCGCGCCGGGCTCCGCCGACACGGGCAAGAAGGACGCCGGCAAGGACGCCGGCAAGAAGGCCGACGCGGCCGTCGACGCGGGCCCCCCGCCGCCCGAGCCGGGCACGGCGTGCACGACCGTCGACCAGGTGACCACCAAGGTCTGCGGCAAGTGCGGGGAGACCTCCGCCCTCTGCCAGGCCGACAAGACCTGGTCGGTGTACGGCGCGTGCGAGGCCGAGACGGGGGAGTGCACCCCCGGCGAGACGGCCGCCTGCGGCAACTGCGGCACGAAGACGTGCGACCAGTTCTGCGGCTGGGGCGCCTGCATGAACGAGCCGGCCAACAACTGCACCCCGGGCACGAGCGAGCAGTCGACCGTCGGCTGCCCGCCCCAGGGCAACGTGAAGCCGTACCGCACGCGCTCGTGCAAGACGGACTGCCAGTGGGAGAACTACTCGGCGACGTGCTTCGTGCCGCCGTCGTGGGATCCCATCCCGATCGAGTTCAGGGCCACGCAGACGATCGCGCGGACCTTCGGCGGCGCGTGTCCGGTGTCGATCTCGACCACGGCGACGCCGTACGTCTACACGCAGGTGACGAACCCGGCCGCGGCGCCCGTCCGCGTCGTCGTCTACCACACGAGGGCGGCCGACGGCCCCGCGTCGATCGACACCATTCTCGGTGTCTACAACGGCGCGACGCCCCCCGCGACCGAAGCCGAGCGTCGGGCGTGCGTCGGCATGATCGGTGACTACGGTGACCCGACCCTCACCGTCGACGACGACTTCGCCTCGGTGAAGGACATCACCATCCCGGCCGGTGGGACGATCACGGTGTACAGCGCCGCGTACCCCGCAAGCGGCACGGGCAAGCTGACCCTCAACGTCAAGGCGCAGTGACCGTGTCGTAACGCGGTCCTCCTCGGGGATCGCCTCCGATCGCCTCCTCGCGCGGCGCCGGGCTCAGCCCCGCGCCGCGCGACGCGTTTGTGGACGAGGGGAGTAGAGTGCACGCGTGGCAGAGGCGGGGCGAGGCGAGATCGCCGTCGAGGGCGAGGTCGAGCGGATCACGTACGAGAACCGGGAGACCGGGTTTCGGGTCGTGAAGGTCGCCGTGCCCGGGCGTCGCGACTACCTCGCGATGGTCGGCGTCTTCCCGCGCGTCAGCCCCGGGGCGCGCATCCGCGCGCGGGGGACGATCGAGGTCGACAAGAACCACGGCGAGCAGCTCCGCGTGACCAGCGTGACGGAGATCGCGCCGACGACGCTCGGCGGGATCGAGAAGTACCTCGGCTCGGGGCTCATCAAGGGGATCGGCCAGGTCACCGCCGAGCGCATCGTGAAGACGTTCCAGCTCGACACCTTCAAAGTGCTCGACGAGGAGCCGCACCGCCTCCGCGAGGTCCCGGGGCTCGGCAGGACCCGCGCCGACGCGCTCGCCACCGCCTGGCAGGAGCAGCGCGCGATCCGGGACGTGATGGTCTTCCTCCAGGCCCACGGCGCGAGCCCGCACCTCGCGGCGCGCATCTGGAAGCGGTACGGACCGAAGGCCGCGACCGTCGTCTCCACCGATCCGTACCGGCTCGCGATCGACGTGTGGGGGATCGGCTTCCGCACCGCAGACCGCATCGCGGCGTCGCTCGGCGTCGCCAAGGACTCCGTCGAGCGCATGCAGGCCGCGCTCCTCCAGGCGCTCCGGGACGCGACCGAGCAGGGGCACTGCTACGTCGTGACGGAAGATCTCGTCGCGCGAGCGCTCCGCCTCCTCGCGGGCGACGAGCACGAGGCCGCCCCGCCCGACGACGCGCTCGCGGACCTCCTCGATCAGGGACTCGCCGCCCTCGTGCGGGGCGGGAACGTCGTCGTCGAGCGCGAGGGAGCGCTCGAGCGAGCGAGCCTCGACCGGCTCCAGGGCGCCGCCGTCTACGACGTCGCGATGCACCAGACGGAGTCTCGCCTCGCGGCGCGCCTCGCCGCCCTCGCCCGGATGGAGGGCGACGCGCTCCCCGGCTTCGCCGAGGCGGTGGCGCACTTCGAGAAGGAGACCGGCACCGAGCTCGCCCCCGAGCAGCGGCTCGCCGTCGAGCGCGCGGCGCGCTGCCCGCTCCTCGTCGTCACCGGCGGCCCCGGCGTCGGGAAGACGACGATCGTGAAGGCGATCCTCCGAGTGTTCGATCGCGCCCGGATCCCCACGCGGCTCGCAGCCCCGACCGGTCGCGCCGCCAAGCGGATGAGCGAGGCGACGGGCCGGGAGGCCGCCACCCTCCACCGCGTGCTCGAGTACGATCCCAAGACGAGCACGTTCAAGCGCGACGCGAGGCATCCGCTCGACGCAGGCGCCATCGTGGTCGACGAGAGCTCGATGGTCGACGTGTGGATGGCGGACGCCCTCACGCAGGCCGTCGCCAACGGCGCGCGCCTCGTCCTCGTCGGGGACGTCGACCAGCTCCCGAGCGTGGGGCCGGGCTCGTTCCTCCGCGACGCGATCGACTCCGGCGTCGTGCCGTTCGTGCGGCTCCTCAAGATCTTCCGCCAGGCCGAGAAGAGCCTCATCGTCCAGAACGCGCACCGCATCAACGCCGGGGAGCAGCCGGTCGTCCCCGAACAAGGCGACACGAACGCGGATTTTTTCGTCGTCGACAAGCGGGATCCGGACGAGGCGCGCCGCATCGTGCTCGAGCTCGTCACGCGGCGAATCCCGCGGCGCTTCGGGCTCGACCCCGTGCGAGACATCCAGGTCCTGACGCCGATGAACCGAGGCCCTGCCGGCACGGCGCTCCTCAACGAGGAGCTCCAGGCCGCCCTCAATCCGAACGGCAAGCCGCTCGTCCGCGGGCGCACCACCTTCCGCGAGGGCGACAAGGTGATGCAGCTCAAGAACGACTACGACCGCAACGTCTGGAACGGCGACGTCGGCGTCGTGACGAAGGTGGACACGGAAGAGGAGAGCCTCGTCGTTCGTTTCGACGAGGAGCGCGACGTCCCTTACGACGGGAGCTCGCTCGACGAGCTCGCGCTCGCCTACGCGTGCACGATCCACAAGTCGCAGGGCAGCGAGTACCCCGCCGTCGTCATCCCGCTCCTCACGACGCATTTCGTGATGCTGTCGAAGAACCTCCTCTACACGGCGGTCACGCGCGGCAAGCAGGTCGTCGTGCTCGTCGCAGATCCGAGGGCGGTGCGCCTCTCCCTCGCCGAGGACCGGCGCCATCCGCGCCTGACGAAGCTCGCGGCGAGGGTCGTCCACGCTTGCGAGGGCGGGGGCGGGGAGTAGACTCGGATGTCCTCGCCATGGTGAAGCGGCTCGTTGTCGGCCTCCTCCTCGGAGCCGTGCTCGGCGCGGTGATCGCGGCCGTGCTCGTCCAGGGCCTCGGGCTCGTCGCGTTCGGCACGCCGGTGACGGCGTACCTCGCCGCGGCGGCGACGGGCGTGATGGCCGGCCTCGTCGCCGGCAAGCCCATCTGGTCGGCGGACGGGAAGATCGAGGCCGGCCTCAAGGCCTTCTTCGGCGCCCTCCTCTCGCTGGGAATGATGTTCGTCCTCCGCCGCTGGGTGGACGTGTCGCTCGACCTCACCGCGCTGAAGGCGGGCTACGGGGCGCTCGGCGATCTGCCGGCGGCGTCCCTGCCGATGATCGCCGCGCTCCTCTCCGCCTTCTACGAGATCGACAACACCGGCGGTGACGACAAGGGCGAGGACGCGAAGGCAGCCGGCGCGAAGAAGGGGGCGGCGAAGGCCGAGAAGGTGCGCGTCTCCGAGCCCGCAGAGGAAGCGGAGGAAGAGGACGCCGAGGAGCCGGCGGCGAAGAAGCGCCGTCGCTGACGGATGCCGAGAGCGCGGGCCCTCTTCTGGGCCGCCACCCTGGGCGGCGTGATCGTGTCGATACGGTCGATCCTCTCGGGTCCGCCGCCGCTGACGGTCGCCGCGATCCTCGCGTCGACGTACGTCGCGTTCTTCCTCGCCGGCGTGTTCATCCTGCGCCTCCAGATCTTCGCCGACGCGATCGTGCGAGGACCCGAGGAGGCGAAGGGGGTCGTCCTCACGTTCGACGACGGCCCGCATCCCGAGCACACGGCGAAGGTCCTCGACGTGCTGGAGGCGCGCTCCGCGCACGCGACCTTCTTCGTGATCGGGAAGAAGGCCGAGGCGCACCCGGAGCTCGTCCGCGAGATCGTCCGGCGTGGGCACCAGATCGGGGTCCACGGCTACGCGCACGATCGGCTCTTCGCGCTGCGCGGCAGCACACGCGTCCGGAAGGACCTCGAGAAGTCCATCCGCACCCTCGAGGCGATCACGGGCACGCGGCCGACCCTCTTCCGGCCGCCCATCGGCCACACGAACCCGGCGATCGCCCGGATCGCGGAGCAGCTCGACCTCGTCGTGGTCGGGTGGTCGGTGAAGGCGCGCGACGGGATCTCGGGGGCGACCGCGGCCGAGGTCGTCGCCCGCGTCACGCCGGGCCTCGAGGACGGCGCGATCGTCCTCCTCCACGACGCCGCGGAGCGGGACGACCGCACCCCCGTCGCCGCCGCTGCCCTGCCAGGGATCCTCGATGCGATCGCCGCGCGCGGCCTCGAGGTCGCCGAGCTCTCGGCCTGGCTCACGCTCGCGGAAGCGTGACCGTGAAGCGCGCGCCAGGCGCGTGGGTCTCGTCGACGACGATGCGCCCGCGCGCGCCCTCGACGATCCCGCGGCAGACGGCGAGGCCGAGGCCCGTCCCCGCGCCGACCTCCTTCGTCGTCACGAAGGGATCGAAGACGCGGTCTCGTAGGTCGGACGGGACGCCGGGTCCGTCGTCCTCGACGTCGATGTGGACCTCGTCACCGTCCGCGCGCGCGCGCACGGCGACCGTGCCGCCGCCCTTCGGGCCGAGGGCCGCCCCGGCGTTCAGGAGGAGGTTCAGGAGCACCTGCGTGAGGCGCTGGCCCGAGAGCGCGACGCGGAGGCCGACAGGGACCTCTACCTCCGCCGCCACCCCGCGCCACTCCTTCTGCGGTCGCACGAGCGAGAGGACGTCGTTCGTGATCTCGGCGACGTCGGCGGACGCGGCGGTCCCAGACGGCGGCATCGTCTCCGGGCGCGCGTAGTCGAGCAGATCCCGGACGACGACGTGGATGCGCTCGGTCTCCTTCCGCATCCGCCGGAGAAAATCCTCCTTGTCCTCGGAGGGGAGGTCGCCGGTCTCGATGAGATCGTGGAGGCCCATGATCGCGGCGATCGGATTGCCGATCTCGTGAGCCACCCCCGCCGCGAGCCGCCCGACGCTCGCCATCCGCTCGCTGCCGGCGAGCTGCTCGCGCGTCTCGGAGAGGCGGCGGGTCGTCGTGGTGAGCTCGTCGATCTTCACCCGCATCGCCTCCTCCTCGGCGAGCAAGCGGGCCGCCATCTCCTTCACGCTCGTCGCCACGTCCGCGATCTCGCGCGCGCCCCCGGGCGCCACCTCGAGCACGCGCCCGCCGCGGGCGACCTTGTCCGCAGCGCGTGCGAGCTGCTCGATCGGACGCACGATCGAGCGCGTGAGCGCCATGTACGCGAAGAGGAGGAGCCCGAGCGCGAAGATCCCCATGTAGAGGCCGATCCCGCGGACGACCTCGCCGGTGCGGCCGCGGTCCTCGTCGGTGCGGACGCGCACGAGCACGGCGCCGCCTCGGGAGGGGAGGACGACATCGAGCGCGCGCCCGTCCTTCGTCGCGATCCGCTTCGTCGACTCGCCGAAAGGCGGCCTCGGGGCCTCGAGCGCCGCGAGCTCGGCAGGTGCGCCGCTCTCGGCGAGCACGTCGCCGGCCTCCCCGTAGACGACGACGGCGAGCGCGCCTCCTTCGCCGACGTGCGAGCTCGTGATGGCCTCGAGGTCTGGTCGCGTCGCTCCCTGGCCGAGCCGATCGACGAGGTGCGCCGCGACCGCGCGGCCGAAGCTCCTCGCGCCGTCCTCCCGATAGGCGAGCGCCGTGCCCCGCGTGATCTGCGCGACGGCGAAGAAGAGCGGCACGAACGCGACGAGCATCACCCCCGCGAGGGCGAGGAGGATCGAGACGCGTAGCCCGGGATGGGATCGCGATCGCTCGCGCGTCAGCGTCGGCTCGGGAGCGGCCACCGGCCTCAGCGTACCGTCTTCCGGCGCGGCGAGGAGCACGACGAGGCTTCCCTTCGCGACGGGGATGGCCTTCCCTGTCCCGATGGAGAACGAGCCGGGCGAGACGTACGACCTCGGCCCGTGCTCGTGCTGTGGAGAGCCGAGTCGTCTCTTGCTCGGCCGGGTGCTCCGCGACGGCGCACGCTTCGCCGAGTACGAGGTGCACACGACGAGCGGGAAGAAGCACGCCGCGCACGTCGGGTTCTTCGTCGTCTTCGCCGGGGCCCGACGACGTGCGGTGGCGCTCGAGGTCGTCGCGACGGTGGGAGAGCCCCTCGCCGTCCGACCTCTCGACGCGGCCGGCACGCCGATCGCGCGCGATCCCGACGTCGACGAGACCCTCACGGCGGCCGAGGCGCTCACGTCGCCGCTCGGCTTGCTCGCCGTCGACATCGCGGTCCTCGTCTACGGAAGCGATCCGAGGTTCGCGACCCTCATGGGGCCGCCGGGCTCGCGGGCTCGCGCGTCCGACCTCGCTGCGCTCGCCGGTCTCGAGAAGCTCGACGCGCTGCGCTTCGAGGCAGGAGCATCCGACCTCCGCGGTGCGGCGGAGAGCGTGTCCGGTCGTCTCGTCGACGAAGGGGGAACGCGTGCGGAGTACGCCGTCACGTGGACGCCGGGAGAGCTCGAGGTGAGCGGCGCCGAGGTCTGCGTCATCCTCGGCTCGTGGTCTCCTGGTGCGACGACCGACGATCGCTACGCCGTCGCGCTCCACGCGACCTATCGCGCCGACGCCATCTCCGTGCAGGTCGTCGACGCGACGAAGGCCGCGCTCGGGAGCGCCGGGCTCGCGGGACGCGCGCTCGCCGCCGTCGCCGTTCTCGGGACGCCGATCGCCGACGCGGCCGGGGCCGTCGTGAGCTTCGCCTTGGCGAAGGATCCGCGGCTCACGGAGCTTCGCGGCTGAAGATCACGGCGCCACCACGTCCAAGCAGAGCGTCAGGGGCTTGCCGCCTCGTCGCAGGTTCACCCGCACCTCCGAGGCGCCGCGCACCGCCACGAGCGCCGCGATCGTCGCCTCCGCAGAGGCGAGGGGGCGCCCGTTGATGTCGAGCACGACGTCGCCGTTCTGCAGGCCCCAGGAGGCGACCTGCGTCTCCGGGCGCACGCCGCCGAGCTGGATGCCCCCGAGCTCCCCGTCCTGATCCCTCCACGGGATGAGCCGCGCCATGCGTGACGCGCTCTCGGGGTTCTCGAAGAGCGCGTCGATCTCCGCCCGCGGGACGCGACGCGACGGAGCCCCGCCACACGCGACGGCGGTCGCTCCCCGTGGAGGCTCCGCGCGCGCCGCAGGCTCCGGCCTCGGCCCCGCGTCGTCGCCGACCTCCTGCACGACGATGCGCCGCGTCGGCGGGGCGGGCTCCGCGCCGCGAGCGGGCGCACACGCTGCAGCCGCACAGAGGAGAGAGACGAGGGCCGATCCCGCCCGGAGGTCCAGCATTCCGTCAGGCTACGGCAGCCGCTGCCGTGCAGCTGGCCGAACGTTCGCGGTCCCTGTCCTCGCGGGTGCGCACCTGTCCTCCGCGGAGGACGGAGAACGCCCTCCGTCCACGCCGGATCTGTGAGGTGTTCCCGACGATGCGCGCTGGCGCGGGACCTGCTCGCGTGGGTTTCATGGCCCGCCTCCTCTCCCTGGTCTTCCTCGTCGCCACCGTGGCTTCGACCGGCGCGTGCGCGTCCGTCTCCGTGGAAGAGGAAGACGGCGTCGACGAGAGCGGCGACGCCTACTCCGTCGCGACGATGTCCACCGAGGTCAACCGCCGGGTCGCCACCTGCTTCGCACGGAGCTGGGCGACCGTGACGGTGCGCGAGGAGACCGACGAACGGTACTCGTCCAACGTCGTCGTGAACGGTATCGGGCAGGCGGCGATCCAGATGTTCACCGGTCCAGGATGGCTGGTGATGCTGGGCTCCGAGGGCGAGCGCGAGCTTCGGCAGCTCGAGGCCGAGGTGCGGAAGACGAGCGAGGAGCAGAGCCTCGAAGACCACCAGCGCGTCGCGCTCGTCACGTGCATCTCGAGCAGGCTCATCGACTACGCGTTCAACGGCCTCAGCAAGTACCTCGGCGCTTCGGCCGCGGTCGGACAGCGCGAAGGCGTCTGCACCGAGTACGCCGCGATCACGTCGCGGCTCCTCCGCGCGGCGTCGGTCCCGGCGGGGATGCGGGCCGGGTTCTTTCGTGACGCGGCTCGCGGGACCTCCGGTGGACACGCGTGGAACTGGGTGACGCTCGAGTCGCAGGGAGGAGAGACCTTCTGGATCGAGCCGCAGCGGGATCCGATTCGTCACCGAACCCTCTTTTTCAACCGGCAGAGCGGCGTCGCGCGGGGAGGCGTCGCGGACGTCTCGCCGGCGCCGTGCTCGGGCGAGGACGAAGTCTGCGTCGCCGACGCGGCGACCTGCAGCGCGCTCGCCGGCACCACGACCGGCGAGACGTGCGACGTCGCCGGCCGCTCGGCGTGCTGCCGCGCGTCGGGCACGAAGCGTCCGTCGGGCGAAAGGTGCGCCGCGGACGGCGACTGTCTATCGGGCATGTGCCGCGGTCGTCGGTGCACGACGGCCTGTGACTCGGGCGGCGCGAGCCTCTGCACGAGGGAGGCGGGATGCGCCGCGATCGGCGGTCAGCTCGGCGACGCGAGCTGCGCGGGGTCCCCCGAGGGCGCAGCCTGTTGCAGCGTCACCGGCGATCGGTGAGCGGGGCGCGCGCTGAAGACGAGTCATGTCGCCCTTGGTCTCGTGAGGACGCCCTTTTGTCGCCCGTTCGGAGAGGGCAGGTGCCTTTCGCGATCACATCCGGTTCGAGCCGTCTCCATCCAGGCATGAACACCTGGACGAGAACGGCCTTCGTCGGAATCTTCCTCGCGACGGGTTGCACGGTCGCCGTCGAAGAGCCCGCGCGCGACGCGCCGGGCGCTCCTACGCCCCCGTCTGCGCCGGCTGCGCCGGCCACGACCGCCCGGCGCGTCTGGCTCGTCACCGCGGGAGAGCCGGCGGTGCCTATCCACGACGTACGCATCCTGGGCGCGGATGGCGTGCCCCTCGCGGCTGCCCGCGACAACGGGTGCGACGCCCTCTCGGACATCGTCACCGGTGGCGGGCCCGGCGGATCCCCCAAGCGCCTCGCCGTCGAGACGGGGGCCGCCGTGCCGGCGTCCTTCCTCGACGCCGTGGCGCGTGACGTCTCGGCCGCGTCGGCCGCGGTCGGCGGCGTTCGCGTCGCCGTCGGAGACCTGAACGGCGACGGCATCGACTGCGTCGTGCCCGTGCCTGCGGCGAGCCTCACCAAGGCGAAGCTCACGACGCGCAAGGCGGGCGGCGCGGAAGAGGCACGGGTCGTGTGGGAGCTCGTGGCGGGAGGACCTCTGGTCGTCGAACCCAGGGCGCCCGATGGTGCGGGGATGCCGCTCGACCTCGACTCGCCGGTGCCCGCGACGACGGCTGGTCTCCTGCTGCCCGCGGTGCAGAAGGTCCGCGAAGCGGCCATGACGGAGTCGGCCGACGATGGGCTCGCGCTCTTCGGAGGTCCCGCGGCGCCGACGCCGTTCGATGTCCCGCTCCCCGCAGGAGAGGACGCGGACGACGAGGGCCGGAGCGCGATCGGCCTCGTGCAGCTCCGTGGTGGAGGCCGTGCCTTCGCCCTGACGTACGAGATGACGACGGCGCGCGTGTCGCCGGAGAGGGTGCGCGTCACGCCCGGCAAGCGGCTCGGCCTCGTGCGGAGCGACCTCGCGGGCGCGAGCGAACCGTCGATCTCCGGCCTCGGCGCGGAGGCGCCGGCGACGCTCGTCACAAGCGAGCTCGAGCGCCTGCTCGCGGCGCTGGACGGGCAGCCGAGCCTCTCCGGAGAACCCATGCAGGCGCACCTCGCCCTGAAGACGTACTGGACCTCGAGCGCCGGCACGCTGCCGAGCTTCGCGAACGGCCTCTCGACCTTCCTCGGCCGCGCGTCGAACGAAGAAGGATTCTGGGCATACACGCGGCTCGTGACGGCGCACCGCGTCTTCGCGGGCCTCGATCCCGCCGAAGGCAGGCGACCGGAGGGCATGACCGCGGACGACATCGTGACCTCGCGCCTCCTCGTCGCGGCAGCGACGCTCGACAGCAAGACCGCGTCGTTCGCGATGCTCCCCGGAGGGCTCCTCTCCGCCCCCGAACGCGCCGGGCATGACTACCGCCTCGCGCTCGCCGCCACCCACCGTCTGGCCGCAGCGGGGCCGCTGCTCGTCTCGTCTCTTCCTCACCAGCTCGTCGGGGTCGAGCCCGACGAGATCGATGTCGCCGTCGCCTCCGGGAAGCAGGGGACGCCCGAGGTTCGATCCGTCGACTCCGCCGCGAAGCGATACACGGCGAAGCGCGACGAGGTCCTCGCGGATGCGGCGCCGACCGCGACCCAGCTCTCCGAGCTCGCCGCGGAGACGGCGAAGCTCCGCGGAGCGCTCGCGGCGCTGGGGACCGTGACGGAGGCGCGCTTCGCGGTGACGCGATGACGATGACCGCCCGCGCGATCCAGCAGACCTTGCACAGCGCACGCGACATGCCCGATGTCCTCGACCTGTACCGGTGGGCCGTGCAAGATCCCGAGACCCACGCGGCGCTGCTCCGCGTCGTGTACGAGCGCCTGAACCCCGGTCGTCACGCGGTGACGCTGCGTGAGGACTTCGCCGGGACTTCGGCAGACGCCGTGGCGTGGGTGGCGCTCGCCGAGGGCCGCCGCGCCGTCGCCGTGGAGCGAGATCCCGAGACCCTCGCGTGGGCACGGCGTCGCGCCGCCCGGATCCTCGGGCCACGGGCCGCCGCCCTGACGTTCATCCAGGGTGACGTGGACCGCATCGGAAGGGCCGACGCCCCGGCGGCCGACATCATCACGGCGCTGAACTTCAGCGTCCTGCATCTGCGCGAGCGCAAGGTGCTGGTTTCGTACCTGCGCCACGCGCGCGACGGCCTCTTGCCCGGCGGTGCGCTGGTCCTCAACCTGTTCGGCGGCGCCGCGGCGATCCGTCCCCACGTCGAGCGCCACCGCGTCACGCCGAAGCCGCGCCTCCCCGGAGATCGGGCCGTCGCGCCCTTCGACTACCTCTGGGAGGTCTGCCGGGCGGGCTCCTCGTCCGGCCATGTCGACTGCGCGATCCACTTCGATCTGGGCGGTCGCGAGCTCCGCGACGCCTTCGTCTACGCGTGGCGCCTCTGGTCGCCGCGCGACATCCTCGCGGCGTGCGCAGAGGCCGGCTTCGCTCGCGCACAACTCTGGCGCCACACGTACGACCCGGCGCGAGGCGCGCAGGGCGTCTTCCTCGTCGCGGTGGCGCCCGAGGCCGTCGACGCGCTGCCGCGGTGGACGGCGTACGTGGTGGCTCAGCGAGCGTGACTGTCTCGCGTGACGTCACGGGGCGCCGGGCCGAAGAACAGCTGGCCGAAGCGGTCCGGATTGACGACGCCGAGCGCGCGGAGCTCGGCGTCGAAGGCGCCCGCATCCTCCCCGAGAGCCTGCGCGCGGCGGAGCTCCACGAGGAGCTCGTAGGTGCGCTGGTCGCGAGCCGCCATCCCGTCGGCGGCGCGCGTGTAACACTGCACGGCCTCGCGCAGCTCGCCGCGCAACGCCGCGAGCTGTCCCTCGAGGAACGTCAGCGCGTCGACCGCGTTCGGGTTGCCCGCGAGGGCGTCCATGCACGCGCGGACGCGAGCCTCCGTCGTGGCGCGGTCCGCCCGACCATGGCGGTACGCGCAGAGGGCCACCGAGGCGCGTAGGCGGTTGAAGCCGAGTCGCGGGACGACGAGCAACGAGGCGAAGAGCTTCCCGAAGACAGGGGCCAGTCGCTCGCTCACTTCCCACGCGGAAGCCGGATCCTCGTACGCCGCGATCCCGAGCTCCGCGATGACGGCGACGGCCGTGAAGACCTCGTCTTCGACGTCGGTCCACGCTTCGCGCGCGAGCTGCAGCTGGCCGCGCGCCTCACGGACGTCGTCTCCCGCGAGATCGATCCATACGCCCATCAGTCGGAGCCACGTGGCGGGGGCGAGGTCCTCGCGCTCCAGCGCGTCCGCGAGCCACGTGCGCGTGCGCTCTCGTGCGCGCGGCAGATCGTGCCCGTGGTAGCCCCACGCCGTCGTGAGCCCCGCGCGCGCGATCCCCGTCTCGCGCAAGAGAGGTCGCGGTAGCGCGAGGAAGATGCGCTCCGCCTCCTCGAGTCGATCGACCGCCTCCTGGATGTCGCGGCGAAAGAGCGCGAAGTACCCGCGTGAGAGCACGACCCACCCGATCCCGGCGTCGTCGTGGAGCTCGTGAGCGAGCGCATCGGCCCGGGCGAGGACGTCGTCCCCGAGCGGATGATGCGAGAGCCGCGACGCGTTCACGAAGGCGAACGTGCCGAGCGCGCCGAGCACCCTGTGCGGATCGCCGAGCTCCAGCGCATCGTGCAGCGCCGACGCCGAGAGCCACGGTGCGCGGATGTCGCTCTGGGCGAGGGACCGCGCGGCGGCGATGGTCAGGTCGACGCGGCGGGCAACGGCCGGGTCGACGTCGCTCGTGCGGGAGAAGTCGAGACCGCGTGCGACGAGCTCGACCTGCATGTTGAGCGCCTGCGCCATCGCGACGCCGGTGGAGGTAGGCATGTCGACGCCCACCTCCGCGAGCGCCGCGGTCAAGAGCTCCTTTCCACGCCGGAAGTCGCCGCCGAGCATGAAGTGCTCGCCGGCGAGCGCTCGGAGCTCGGCCTCGCGGCGCGGTCGCTCGGCAGCGCACGCCACCTCGGATGCGCGGAGATAGGCGCGCCCGGCGTCCCCGCGTCTGCCCGCGAGAGCCATCGCCTCGGCCTGCTCGGCGAGGAGATCGAGCTCTAGGTCTTTGTCGGCGCAGATCTCGGCGGCCTTGCCGAGCAGCTCGGCGGCGCGCGCGAACGCGAGCGAGGTGAGAGCCGCTCGCGCCGCGACGCGCATCCAGTGCGCTGCTTGCTTCGGCTCGTCTGCCTCCGCGTAGTGGTGCGCGATCGCGTCGGGGTCGGCGCGTCCATGGCGCTCGAAGTAGCGGGCGAGCTGACGGTGCACGCTGCGCGCGCGCTCGGGCGCCATACCCGCGACGAGCCGTTCGCGCACTTGATCGTGGAACGGCTCGACCAGCGCGCGTGGGCTCCTGCCGAACGAGCGCACGAGCTTCACCGCGCGAAGCTCGTCGAGCACACGGGGATCCCACGCGGAGGTCCCTGCGGCCTCGAGCGCCGCACCTTGCGTGAGCGGTGCAGCGGTGATCGAGAGGTGCTCGAGCACGGCGCGCGCCTCCGGCCCGAGCGCCTCGAACTGCCGATCCAACGCCGCCGCCAGCCCAGCGTCGCGCGCCTCGAGACCGCCAGCGCGCAGCACGCGCGTCAACAGCAGGGGGTGGCCTCCGGTCTCACGGAACAACGCGTCCGCGTCGAGCTCCGAGCCCCCGGCCGAGGCGGCCAGGAGCGCCCCTACCTCGTCTCGCGTGAGCGGATCCACGGAGAGCTCTCGAACGCGGAGCTCCTCTCCGCGGGCCCGCGCGCCGGCGAGCAGCTCGTCGAGCGGTGCGCTCCTGCCCACCGCCTCTCGTCGATACGCGAGCACGAAGAGGACCGGGGGGACGGGCGGCGCGAGCACCTCGAGCAGGAGTCGCATTCCGTCCTCGGTCGCCCACTGCGCGTCGTCGACGAAGACGACGAGCGGCGCGGCGTCGGACATGCGCGCGAGCAGCTCGCGCAGCCCGGCGATCGCGGCACGGCGGCTCTCGCCCGGACCGCGCGGCGCGAGGCGTTGCGGGCGCATGTGCGCGAACGCCTCGACACGCTTCAACACCGGAAACATCGTCGCGAGCGCGGAGGCGTCGCGCGGCATTCGCGAGGCCGCCTCGATCGACGGGATCCTCCGGAGGTGCTCCGAGATGGCGTCGACGACCGAGTCGATGCCCTTGAAAGGCACCGACTCCGCCTCGTGGCACCGCCCTTCGAACCACAGCGCCCCCCGCTTCGCGGCGTCGCGGGCGAACGTCTGCGCGAGCGACGTCTTGCCGTTCCCCGCGTGACCGTGGAGCAGCACGAGCGCGCCCTCGTCCTCCACGCTCGAGAGCGCGTCTCCGAGCGCGACGAGCTCGCGCGTGCGCCCGGCGAAGGGCTCGCGCTCTCGCGTCGCCGACTCGAGCTCCGACTCACGACCGGCGAGCACGGCGAGCACATCGGCCCCGTGCGGTCGGTCACCGGGGCTCGGCGCGAGCAGTCGGACACAAAGCTGCTCGAGATCGGCATCGACGCCATCCCGGTGGCGCGACGGTGGCGCGACGGCGCGTCGCTTCTCCCGCCAGAGCCGCTCGCCGGAGCCGTCGAACGGGAGCCGGCCTGCGAGTGTTTGGTAGAGCATCACCCCTAACGCGTACCAGTCGCACGCAGGGGAGAGATCCTTGCCCGTCATCTGCTCGGGAGCCATGTAGTGAGGAGTGCCCGCGATCGCCGTGTCGTCCGTCGCATCGAGCGCGAGGGCGAGGCCGAAATCGAGGAGCACGACGCGGCCCGTTCGCTCGACGAGCACGTTCGTCGGCTTGATGTCGCGATGGACGCAGCGGGCCTGATGAAGCGTTTCGATGGCCTCTGCGAGCTGCGTGAAGCACGCACGCGTCTGCTCCGGCGCACGCCGTACATGCTCCGAGAACGGGAGCCCTTCCACGAGCTCCATCGCGAGCATCCACCGGTCGCCCTCTTGAACGAGCTCATGGAGGCGCACGAGGTTGGGGTGGGCCAGATCGGCCACCGCGCGGAACTCGCGCTTGAAGCGGAAGAGGCGATCGGGCTCGCTCGCCTTCAAGATCTTGAGCGCGACGATCGCGCCCGACTCGCGGTCGCGAGCCTCGAAGACCTCACCGAACGAGCCCGCGCCGAGGTGGCGCCGTAGCTCGAACCGCCGCGAGCCGACGAGCAGGTTCGGCGGCGCCGCGCCGTACGGTGCGGCCGCGACGCGACGGAGCCAGGCGTCGTCGGTGTTCGCCTCCACGATGGACACCGTACCAGCCCTCGTTCGGGGCGGCGCTCGGCTTGCGCGGCTTCGTGCTAGCTCGACCCGAGGAGCCCGGCGACCTGATAGACGAGGACGGCGGCGACGTAGCCGAGCGTGTACGTGTAGCCGAGGACGAGGGCGGGCCATCGGAGGCTCGCGGTCTCGCGTCGGATGGCCGCCACGGTGCTCATGCACTGGCAGGCGAGGACGAAGAAGGCGAGGAGCGCGAGGCCCGTTCGCGTCCCGTAGACCGGGCTGCCGTCCGCCTTCTTCGTGTCGCGGAGGCGTTCCGTGAGCGGCGCTGGATCCTCGTCCGCGTTCTCGAGCCCGAAGATGACGCCCATCGTGCCGACCATCAGCTCGCGCGCGCCGAACGAGCCGATGAGGCCGACGTTGATGCGCCAGTCGAAGCCCGCCGGGCGCGTCACGGGCTCCATCGCGCGGCCGATCGACGCCGCGACGCTCGACTCGATCGGCGTCGCCCCCGGCGTCACGCCCGGCATCGGCACCTTGAGGAGGAGCCAGAGCACGGCGGAGGCGATCACGATCGTGGTGCCGACGTCCCGGAGGAAGCGCTTCCCCGCGCCGTAGGCCTTGCGCGCGACGACGCGCGGCTGCGGAACGCGATACGAGGGCATCTCCAGCACGAGCGGCAGCCCCTTTCCCTTCGTCGCCGTCCGACGGAGGACGGCGGAGGCGACGAGCCCGGAGAGGACCCCCGCGAAGTAGAGGCCGACGAACACGCTCGCGCGGAAGAGCGCGGAGCGATGCGAGAAGAAGGCCGCGAGCACGAGCCCATAGGTCGGCAGGCGCGCCGAGCACGTCATGAGCGGGATGACGAGGATGGTCGTGAGGCGCTCTTTGGGGTCCCGGATGATGCGTGTCGACGAGATCGCCGGCACCGCGCACGCGTGCCCCATCAGGAGGGGGAGGAAGCTCCGACCGCTCAAGCCGAGGAAGCGAAGCACCCGGTCGACGAGGAACGCGCCGCGGGCGAGGTAGCCGCTCGCCTCGAGCAGCTCCAGCGCCACGGTGAGGACCACGATCTGCGGCATGAACGCGAGCACCGTCCCGGCCCCGGCGAGGATGCCGTCGGAGAGGAACGACGCGGCGAGCCCTCCGCCGAGGAGCGCTTCGATCCTCCCGCGCGACCAGGCGACGGCCCCGTCCGTGACGCTCGACGCCGGATCGGCGACGAGGAAGACGGCGGCGAACACGAGGGCCATGAGGCCGACGAAGAGGAGCGGACCGAGCACGGGCTGGAGGAGCAGGCGATCGAGACGCGCCGTCCGCGCGCGCCGCGCCTTCTCCGGCTCGCCCCCTTCGTCGGTCGTGCATGCGCGCGCGACGGCCGAGGGATCGAACGTTCCGCCGCCGCGATCCGCGTCGGCTCCCGCGCGGATTCGATCGTCGATCGCGCCGAGGACGGTCGCGCGCCCGCTCGGGTTCCGCGTGCTGAGGAGCACGACGGGCGCGCCGATCGCGCCCGAGAGCTTGTCGACGTCGAGAGCGCGACCCTCGGCGGCGAGGACGTCGGCGTGCGTCAGCGCGACGACGAGCGGCAGGCCCGCGCGGAGGAGCTCGCGCGTGAGCCGGAGGCCGAGCGCGAGGCGCGTGGGGTCGATCACCTGGAGGAGCGTCACGCTTTCTCCGCGCGCGCGGAGGCCCTCGAGGAACGTGCGCGCGACGCCTTCGTCCGTGGCGTGATCGACGGTGGCCTCGACGGAGTAGAGACCAGGCAGGTCGGCGATCGTCGCGCGAGCGCCCGACGGGAGGTCGACCTCGCCTTCGAGGATGTCGACCGTGATCCCGGGGTAGTTTCCGACGTGCGCGTTGCCGCCCGTGAGCAGGTTGTAGAGCGAGGACTTCCCCGAGTTGGGTCGACCCACCAGCACCACGAGGGCGCGGGCGGAGGAAGGTGACCCCTTGGGAGCGCTCTCGTCGTGGCAAGCTGCGCTCACGCGGGCTCCTCCGCGACAGGCTCGACCTCGATCCGGTCGGCGACCTCGCGGCCGATCGCGAACTCTCCGCCCGATCCCGTCCTGACGTGGAGCGGTCCACCGAGCGCGGCGCGCCGGAGGACGACGAGCGCCTCGCCGTCGTGGAGGCCCACCGCCGCGACCCACGCGGCGGCCTCGCCCTCGAGCGTCACGCGCGAGATCGTCACCCAGGTGTCGAGCGGCGCGGAGGCGAGGGGCGTGCCCATGCGCGTCACCTTCCCGGTCACGCCCCCCGGCGTCAAGCTCGTCCGCCCGTCAGGGGCGCGCGCTCGACTTGCCGAACGCGCGCTCGATCGCCTCGGCGATCCCGCCGCCCGTCGCGATCGTCTTCGTGCAGACGTCGGTGGCGGCACGCTTCACCTCGTCGGGAGCCTGGCCCATGGCGAAGGAGCGGCCGGCGGCCTGGAGCATGGGCAGATCGTTCAGCCAGTCGCCGACGCAGACCGTCTCGGCCATCGAGTAGCCGTAGTGCTCGGCGATCCATGCGAGCGCGGTCGCCTTCGTACCGCCGGCCGCGCGCGCGACCATCCCCCAGTGCTCGCCTTCGCGGCGAAAGGGGAACATCGCGACCTGCATCTGGTCGCCTCCGTCCCGCTCGATGTCGGCCACCGTGCGGCCGACGCTCGCTTCGCGGCCGAGGGCGACGACGGCGGTCATGCCGTCCTTCGAGTCCCAGAGCTCGTGGTCCGTCACGCGATACGAGAAGCGCAGGTCCGTCGACCACGTGCGGACGTACGGGAGGAAGTCGGCTCCGCGCTCGTCGTGGACGATGGCGTCCTCCGCGAAGAGGAACGCGACGAGGTCGTTCCGCGCGAGGCTCGCTCGGAGGCGACTCGCCGCGCGCCCGCGGATGCCGCGATGGTGCAGCGTCGCGTCGCCTTCGACGCGGACGATGTGGCTGCCGTCGGCGCATCCGACGGGGCCGTCGATGCCGAGGAGCTCCGCGCTCGGGCGCGTGCCCGAGTACAGGCGACCGGTGCAGATCGTCACGCGAATCCCGCGCTTCAGCGCCTTCCGGATCGCGACGACGTCCTCTTCCTTCGCCTCGCCGTTGTGGTCGAGGAGCGTCCCGTCGAGGTCGATCGCGAGGAGCTTGTAAGGCCCGTCATCCCCGCGCGTGCGGGGCTCCTGATGTGCGACGGCCCCGCGTGCCGCGCCTTTGGGGAGCGCGGCAGCAGGGCCGACCTTCGCGGCAGCGCCGGTCTTCTTGTCCGACCTCTCGCTGCGACGTTGCATCTGGAGACGGCTTCCTCTCAGGAAGCGGAAGCGGGATAGACGGAGACCTTCTGCTTGTCCTTCGTCTTCCACTCGTACGTCACGACGCCGTCGACGAGGGCGAAGAGCGTGAAGTCCGAGCCCTTCCCGACGCCCTTGCCGGGCGAGATCGTCTCGCCGACCTGACGGATGATGATGTTGCCGGCACGGACGACCTCGCCGCCGTACACCTTCACGCCACGACGCTGCGCGTTCGAATCGCGACCGTTGCGCGTGCTGCCTGCGCCTTTTTTGTGAGCCATGGTAGCGGTCCTTCTCTGTTCGTTCTGGGGCGTGAGGGCTCAGCCCGTGATGCCGGTGATCTCGAGCGCCGTGAACGGCTGCCGGTGACCCGTCTTGCGACGGTAGTTCTTCCGGCGGCGGAACTTGAAGATGATGATCTTCGGGCCGCGATCCTGGGCGACGATCTTCGCCTCGACCTTCGCGCCACCGACCACCGGCTGGCCGACCTTCACGCCTTCGCCGGCGCCGACGAGGAGCACCTCGCCGAGGGTGACCGTGTCGCCGACGTTGCCCGGGAGCTTCTCGACCCGGAGCCGGTCGCCCTGCGCGACCCGATACTGCTTTCCGCCCGTTTTGATGACCGCGTACATACGTGAGACTCCCTCTTGAGGGGCCGCGCTGTCCTAGCTCCTCTACAAGCGAGGGGTAGGACCCGCACGGCGGGGTAGACTCGCCTCAGGCACCGCGGCGCCTGGGACGAGGGACGCGGGAGTATATGCGCGGGTGGTCGTTTGTAAAGCCACAAGGTGGGACCCTTCGTAGGTGAGCGATTTCGAAGGTTTGAGGTCTTCCGTGGGGACGGCCGCCCGCGCGCGACGCCTGGCTTCTGCGATCCGCTCCTCTTGTGCATACTCATTGCACCGCACGGCGGCCTCACCTCCACCGAGGAGCTCCATGGATCATCGCTTCGTCCTCCTAGCCGTCCTCGCGCTCGGGTGTACCTCCGTCGCGGCGGTCTCGTGCAGCGCGCCCGACCCGGGGGCGATCACGTTCGCGGAGAGGGTCGGCGCGCCGCTCCAGCCGAGCGGCCCCGGGGGCAGCACGAGCAGCAGCGGCGACGGCGGCGGACCGGCGCCCGACGGAGGCGCGAGCTCGGGCGCGCCGGACCCCGTCTTCGGGACGACGGCGTTCGCGTACCAGAACCCCGGCCTCGTCGCGAACGGCGCCAACGTCGCGCACGCAGGCACCGTGGTCGGGAAGAACTGCGTCCAGGCGTCGTGTCACGCGCCCGGCAGCCCGAAGGTCTGGCTCATCGGCGGCACGGTCTTCGACGGCCCCGCGAGCACGACGACCGTGGCGCAGGCGGAGGTCCGCGTCGTCGACGCGACGGGGAGGGAGCTCGCGAAGGCCTACACGGACCCGAACGGGAACTTCTGGCTCGAGAAGGGCGCTCTCCCCGACATCCCGGCCAACGCGAAGGCCGGTGTCCGGACCGCGACGGCCGTGCAGCGCATGGGCGCCGGGATCACCGGGCCGACGGTGGGGTGCAACAACACGGGCTGCCACGTCGACGGGAACAAGCTCTGGGTGAAGTGAGCCGTCAGTACCGGTAGCGGTAGAGCACGTCGAGGATCGTCGTGCTCGCGTCGCCGCGCGTCGCCGCGAGCGACCATCGAGGGAGGAACTGCCAGTCGAACGTGACGAGCGCGCGGTCCGGCTGGATGATGGACTGGGCGCCGAGGACGTAGCCGACCGTGACGCCGACCCGGCCGCGCCGGACGTTCACCTCCGGCCGGGATTGCTGCTGGAACTGCGTCGAGGCGACGTTCGCCTTGATCTCGAGCTCGCCGCCGGCCAGCTGGTCGAGCGCGCGATTGAGCCCGGGCGCGACCACGCCGCCCGCGACGCCGGAGGCGCGGGCGCCGGCGCCGCCCTGGCTGCCTG
>JALHPN010000046.1 GCA_022842465.1 Polyangiaceae bacterium
CGGCGCGCTGGGGCGTCGCGCTCGCGGCCGTGGTCGGCAGCGCCACCGCCGCCCTCGCCCTCGCGCGCGCGCTCTGACGAGCGCCGAACCGACACGATCCCGTGACAGTGCCGCCCGCGGAGGTGTCACGTCAGGAGGCTGCCGGGCGGGGGTCGCCACGACGTTTCTGCGACGTCTCCGCGATGCGACGGGATGGCATCGTCTCTGCAAATCTCGTCGATCGATGAGGTCGCGGTCGCGGGGGATGCGGTTCGGGCTCGCGGGGATCACGCTCGTGGCGGCGTTCGTCGCAGCCCACGGCGACGCGGACGCGCGAGCGAGGCGTCGCCACCGGCGTCGTGCTCCTCCGACGGACGTACCTTCACCGCCCGCCGCGCGGCGAAGCGCGGACCGGGAGCCCGTACGCTTTCCCTCCCGGATCGCGCGTGCGCCCGCCGTCGACGAGGCGGTGCGCTGCTCGTGCGCGACGTACGCGGAGTGCCCCGTCATCGGCACGCTCGCGATCGGCGAGCATCGTCGGACACCGATCTTCTGCAACCAGCGCAACGGCGTTCAGAACCCCGGCGTGCGCACGGCGTCGGTCTGGTACTACCAGTGCGTCGAGCTCGCGAATCGGTGGCTGACGTCGAGCGTCGGGACGCCCGCCATCGGAGGCCATGCCAAGCACATGTGCGACAACGCGAGCCCCGCATCCTACGAGGTCCACCGCCGCGGCGCCCCTCACGCGCCCGTTCCCGGCGACCTCCTCGTCTGGGACGGGACGGCGATGGGGCACGTCGCGGTCGTCACGTCGGTCTCGCGCGAGTCGATCGTCGTCGCGAACCAGAACTATGGTGACGGTGGCCGCCAGTACCCGTTTCTCAGGATACCGCGGACGGCGGGCTTCTTCGGCGCGCCGCCCGACGGCGGCTCGCTCCGCGCGAAGTGCATCGTTCATCCGAAGAGGCTTCGTCACTAGTCGGGCCGCCGCGCCCGCTTTCCCCCGCGGGCGTGGATCACGCGAGCTGCCGGCGTGTGGCCGTTCTGCTCGGCCGCGTCGAGGGCGGTGTCGTCGAGGATCGTCTCGTTCACGCGCGCGCCGCGATCGAGCAGGAAGGTGATCGCGCGGACGCTGCCCGTCTCCGCTGCCGCGAAGAGCGGCGTACGGCCGTCCGGGAGGCGGCGGTTCACGTCGGCGCCGCGGGCGACGAGCATCTCGAGGATGTTCTCGGCATCCGTCCCGCGCGAGAGCGCCTCGATCGCAGCGCCCAGCGCCGACGACCCGTTCTTGTAGTGCCGGTCGGCCGGAGCGCCGAGCTCGAGCAGCACGCCGACGGACGCGCGGTCGCCGCGCTCCGCCGCCGTCACGAGGGGGAGCGCCGCGTCGTCTTCACCCTCCCGCCATCCCCAGTCGACGCCGCGTGCGACGAGAGCCTTCGCGACGTCCTTCTCGAGGCCGAAGGCCTTCGCGAGGGCCACCGACGGCGCGCCCTTCTCCATCGGCGCGGCGAGCACCTTCGGGAAGACCCGGTCACGGAGCGCGGGCGGGAGACCCGTCGCCTGCGCGAGCGCCTCACCCGTCGCGAGGGCGCCTCTGTCGAGGATGGCGTCGAGGAGCGCGTCGCAGTCCGCCGGCGAGACCGTCGCGGGTCCCGCTCCGCACGCCGTCACCGCCGCCGCGAGCGGGTCGGTGTCGATCGAGGTGGCCGGCAGCCTCACCTTCGCCCCAGCGGCGAGGAGCTTGTCGGCGATCAGGCGCTTCGTGGGAAACGGAGTCGCGACGCCGAGGAGGGTCTCGCACAGCGGTGAGCCGTCGAGGGGGTTCGGATCGCCTCCACCGGCGAGGATGCGCTCCACGGCGTTCGTCGCGCCAGCGCGGCCTGCCGTGAGCAGCGTCTCCTCCTTCGCGCCTGCCGCGAAGAGCGTCGCGACGATGTCGGGTCGCGCGTCGGCGAGGAGGACCGGTGCGGTCGCGGTCGCCGCGCCCTCCGTCACGTCGGCCCCGTGCGCGAGGAGCCAGAGCAAGGCCGCGCGCTGGCCGGCCTCGGCGGCCGTCGCGAGCGCGCCGTCGAGCGGCATGTCGTCGATGTAGAGCCTCTTCATCTTCGCGACGTCACCCTCGCGCACCGCGGTCGTGAAGGCGGGGTCGACGCGCGGGCGCGGATGCACGCCGTCCGTGAAGCCTGCCGCGACCTTCGCCTGCATCGTGGCGCTCGGGAGATCCGTCACGAGAGGCGGGAGGGCCCTCGGCGTGGGCTCGATCGCGGTCCCGAGTCCCAGCACGAGGGCCGCGGTCCCGAGGACGACTGCGCCGAGCTCGACGCGCTCACGGAGCCCCCGAGGGGCCGCGGCGAGGCGCGCGCGGAGCGCGTCTCCGCGCGCGCGCAGGCCGAGACGGGATGCGGGCGGCTGCGCCGTGGCGCTCATACGAACATCCCGAGGCGGAGGAGGAGTGACGTCGAGACGGCGGTGAGGGCGCTCGCGGCGACCAGCAGCGAGCGATGGCGCCTGCGCGCGCACTCCGCGAACGCCGCGTTCGCGTCGGCGACGGAGCCCTTGACCAGGACGTCGGCGCGCCCGCTCGAGCGGTAGCTCTTGTCGCCACGAGCCCACTGGTCGTCACCGAGACCGAGGTCGACGGCGCCGCTCGGGAGGACCCTGAGCCCGACGTCGTCGCTCGAAGGCGCGACGCGGTCGAGCCACAGCGCCTCCTTCGTGAAGGTCTCCAGCGCGGCGGCCGCGGCGCGGTCCCGGCGCTGGAGCGCGACGATCCCCGCCGTCGCGCCGAGGCAGACGAGCGCCGACGAGGAGAACTGGAGGAGGGGCGGCAGGTGTGATGACGATCGTGACGCGAGGACGGCGGGGACCTGCGTCGCCGCGGCGAACGCGAGGCCGCCGAGGACCGTGGAGAGGACGGTCCGCGCGTCGGTGCCTGCGACGAGCGAGCCGTGGCGTCCGCGCCCGGCCCGTCGTGCGGCGTCGAAGACGACGAGGCACGACGGCGTGAACACGAGGCCCACGGCCGCGCCGCCGACGAAGAAGCGCATCACGCCCTCTTCGCCCCACATCGCGTACCCGACCACGCCGCCGCTCACGGCGCCGGCGATGGCGACGAGGACCGCGAGCCAGGTGACGACGGTCTCGCGGGGGAGGTGCGACTCCTGGAGATGCGACCAGCGACGGACGGCAGCGCCGACGATGCCCCCTGCCGCGGCCGTCACCAGCATCGCGAGATAGGGCGACACCGAGCGCGCGGCGGGTCGGAAGGCGCCTATCGCGAGGATGGCGAAGAAGCCGGCCGCGGCGCCGAACGCCGCGAACGGCACCGCGAGAGAGGGCATCGGCCGCGCGGGAGCGTGCGCGATTCGCGCAGGTTCGTCAGCGTCGCGTCGTCGTGGCCCGGCGGTCGTCTCGTCGCCTCGCGGAGTCTGCATGTCGCGAGCGAGAACGCGCGCGCCCGGAAGTCCCTTCCCGCCAGCGGAGGAGACCGCGTGCGAGGGCGAACGCGAGCCCGAGGAAGGCGGTCGACGGGCTGCCGTGCACCCCGCCCTGCGCGCATCCGCCTCCGGACGCGTCGGCCTTCTCTCCGGACGGAGCACCGGGCGCCGCCCCTCCCGGCGCGGGGGAGCACGGCTCGAGGCAGCGGTTGCCCTCGAGGAGGGTGCCCTCGTGCTCGCCGGGGACGAGCGCGAGGTGATCCTCGAAGGAGAGACGCGAATCGGGGGGAGTGAAGAGGTTGTCTCGAAGGACGGTGTCGCGGACCGGATGCGCGAGGAATCGGCTGCGAAGGGGGGTGCCGACGTAGACCCAGTCGAAGTCGCCGACGAAGGTGTTGCCGACGATCCGCGCGCGATCGTCCTCGACCCGCACGCCCGCGAGCCCGAGACTCTCGAACCGGTTCTGCTCGACCAAGGTGTCCTCTGCGAAGTCCTCCCACGCCCAGATCGCGTCGCGCGTCGCCGAGCACGTCCCCTCGCACACGCGCCCTAGGAGCGCGGCGCCGGGGTACTCGAGGTTCAGGTCGTACCGCGCCGGGATCGTGCTCCGGAACATCGGGTAGCCGGGCGGGAACGCCTCGGCGAGCGGGATCGGGTTCTGGGGCGCGTAGGGACTCGCGTCGCCGCAGTCCCACGCGCCGAGGTCGCGCGCCTGACGAGACGCGATCCAGACGCCGATCGGCATGTCCACGAAGACGTTTCGACGGATGACGTTCGAGTGGGCGTGGAGCGGACGGGGCGGGCTCTTCGTGTCCGTCGTCGAGTGCTCGTGGCAGTTCTTGTAGAGGAAGACGCCGCCGAAGCCGTTCGCCTCGAAGCGGTTGTCTTCGATCTCGTTCATCGCGGAGGCGTCGACGGCGACGCCCTCGCGTCGCGTCCACTCCGTCCGGTCGAACCCTTTCGACCGGTGCCCGTTCGCGCGGATCAGGTTCCCGCGGATCTTCGCGTGCTCGGTGCCGTGCTCGAGGTACACCCCGGCGCTCTCGGAGCCTTCGATGATCGATCCTTCGAGGACGACGCCGTCGACGGCGGGTCCGATGAAGACGCCGCTACCCTTCGCGCGGAGCACCGAGACGTGCGAGATGACGACGCGCTTCGGGCTCCTCTGCCGCCAGGCGTCCTCGCTCTCGTCGGGGAGGCGCGCCGGCGGGCTCACCGACATGCCGGACGTCCCGTCGAGCCAGCAGTTCTCGACGCGCACGTCTTCGATGTCGCCACGTACGAGGATGCCCTTGCCGTCCGACAGCTGCGCGCCGTTGCAGTCCAGCGTCACACCGGAGGTCTCGACGATGATCGCGCTGTCGTAGACGCAGTCGTTCGGCAGGGTGACGGTCCCGGCGGCGATCGGAGGCACCTTGCACGTGCGCGTCGTCGCCGCGCGCGGCACCCGTGGTCCGTACGGGTCTTTGGCGAAGGCTCGGCATTCGGTCGCCAGGAGGCCGAGGACCATGCCGGCCGCGAAGAGGACGGCCCTCATCGGACGTCGCCCTTCGTCTCGCACCCGACGACCATCCCCACTTCGGCGGCGACGTCGACCTTGGTCGCGTCGCATGCGCTCGCGCAGAGGACGACCTTCGTCGGCGTCGCCGCGTCGTCGTAGCGCCAGCCCGCGGCGTCGGCGCACCCTGCGCTGTAGGTGAGGGTCATCCTGCCGGCCCCCGACTTCACCTCGACGTTCACCTTCGCCGGATCGAGCGTCTCTCCGGCGGGAACGGCCGGGAGCGAGAGCTCACAGGAGAGCACCGCGCGCCGGATCGAGGCGAGCGCCGCTCCGAGCTCGGCCGCGATCGCGCTCGGGTCCACGCTCGCGGCGATGTGGGCCTTGCCGGTTCCGCCCGCCTGCGCGAGGCGGTCGAGCGCGGAGAGGTCGGGGCCGATGCCGACCACGAACGTCGGGACACGGGACGCGATCTGCGCGGCCAGCGCCGCCGACGGCTCGACCGTGTTCGCGTCCGCGCACCCCTTCGGCAGGCCGTCCGTGGCGAGCACGATCGCGACGCGCTCCTTGCCGCCCGTCTTCGCGTCGATCTGCGCGACGTACTGCATCGCCCCGGCGAGCGCGTCGCGGGTCGGCGTCGAGCCCGACGTGCCGACGCTCGCGATCTTCGCCTGGAGCGAGCCAGGGTCGGGCAACGTCACGTTCGCCACGATCGGAGTCATGTAGTTCGCCGGCTGGCACGTGTTCGCTCCGGCCGGAAAGCCGATGAGCGATGCGCGGATCCCCGAGGACGCCGAGCTCTTGAACATCTGCTCGAGCGCTCCTGTGGTGAGCTGCCAGCGCGACGTCGGGGCGGCGCAGTCCGAGCCTCCTTCGAGCGTCTTGCACATGCTGTTCGACCGGTCGAGGACCACGACGAGGTGGGCGGGGACGGGCTCTGCGCGGACGCTGAGGCGGGCGCACGCGGGGTCGAGGTCCCCTCGCGTGCCACCGTCCGCCGGACCGCCGAGGGTCCCCGTCGGGTCACCTCGATGGTCGGAGAGCGACTGCGGGACGGGCTCGGCCGCGCATGCGGCGAGCGTCAAGGAGGCGGAGAGGAGACCGAAGAGCGTCGCGGTCGAGGACGTCGCCATGACCTACCCCTCCGCACGGCGCGTGCCGCACCGTCGGGGCGCGATCTCTCGCGGAACCGCCGCGATCCCGGGCGTCTGCTGTCCACGCCCGAGGGCGGTCGTCCTCTCGAGTGGACACTCGGGCGGAGAGCGAGCCCCTCAGTCGTCGGTCTTCTTGGCGGTCCGGAAGCCGTGCTTCTGCGCGAGCTGGTGGAGGTACATGCGGTCCATCTTCGCCGTGCGGGCGGCCTTGCTCATGTTGCCCTGGCACTCCTCGAGGACGGGCGCGAGGTAGGCACGCTCGAACGCCTCGATCGCCCGCTCCTTCGCGATGCGGAAGGGCACCGTGCGATCGACGACGCTCATCACGTCCGGCGTCCTCACCGCGAGCATGGATCCGCTCGCGCTCCCGCGGCCTGCCTTCGGCACGGACTCGAGCACCATGCTCCGCTCCACGAAGTTGCGGAGCTCGCGGACGTTACCCGGCCAATCGTACCCTTGCATGTCGGCGAGGACGGCCGGCGAGAAGAGGCGCTCGAAGTACTTCGCGACGCCGTCCTCCTGCATCGAGGCGAGGAACCCCTTCACGAGCAGCGGCAGATCCTCGAGACGCTCGCGGAGGGGGGGCACGTGCACGGAGACCTTCGCGAGGCGGTAGTAGAGGTCCTCCCGGAAGCGCCCCCGGTTGATCTCGCGCTCCAGATCACGGTGGGTGGCGGCGACGACCCGCACGTCCACGCGTCGCGCCTTCGTCGTGCCGACGCGGCGCACCTCGCGTGCCTCGAGCGCACGGAGGAGCTTGGGCTGGAGCTCGAGCGGGAGCTCTCCGATCTCGTCGAGGAACACCGTGCCGCCGTCGGCCGCCTCGAAGGCACCCTCGCGGTCACGCTCGGCGCCGGTGAACGCGCCTCGCACGTGACCGAAGAGCTCGCTCTCGACGAGCGACGGCGAGATCGCGCCGCAGTCGACGACGACGAGGGGGCCGTCCGCGCGAGACGATCGCTGTACGAGCTCCGTCGCGACGACCTCCTTCCCGGTCCCGCTCTCACCCTGGAGGAGGACGTCGATGTCGCTCGCCGCGACCCGGGCCAGCATGTCGAACAGGGTCTGCATCGCCGGCGACGAGCCGACGAGCGCCCCGAACCCCTGGACCACGGGAACGGTCCTGGCTTCACCCCGGCCGTCGGGGCTGATGCGGAGGATCGAGTCCCCGAGCGTGACCACGACCTCGCGCTCGAGCTCGGCGGTGAGGACCTTGAGCCCTTCGATCCGGGTGCCGTTGGTGGAACCTGCGTCGACCAGGCGCCAGGCCCCAGCCTCGCGTGTGAGGCGGCAGTGGAAGCGCGAGATGGTGGCATCCTCGAGCACGAGATCGTTCGACGGATGGGAGCCGATGCGGCAGGTCTCGCCCTCGTGGACGAGGACCTTCGTGCTCGGCGCGCCAGCCACGCGCTCGACCGTCAGGCGCACCCGGGGCACCGAGACGGTGACGTGCTCGCCGTCCGACAGGAGCGTCTGGAACTTCGCGCGCGTGACTTCGTGCCCGAAGGGCGTCGCTGGAGGCATGCGGGGAGTCTATCGCCTCCGCGCCGCCGCGCGATCGCGGCGGCGCGCCGCGAGGAGGCGAGGTCGTCTCGTGTGCCGAGGGGGCCTACGGCTCCTCCTCGACGAACAGGCGGAGGCGCTCGAGGGCCTCGTCCCAGCGCTTCGAGATCGCGTCGAGGTGGCGCTGGGCGTCGCCGAGGCGGCGTGGCTCGAGGCGCCACACGTTCTCACGGCCGTCCCGCGCGCTCTCGACGAGGCCCGCGCGGGCGAGCACGTGGAGGTGCTTCGTCACCGCCTGCCGTGTGACGTCCTCACCCTCCGTGAGGCGCGCGATCGAGAGGGGGCCCTCGCCCGCGAGTCGGGTGACGAGCCGCAGGCGGACGTCGTCGCCGAGGGCGGCGAAGACGGGCGCCGTCTCGCTGATCGCGCGCGCCGCCTGACTACGCTTCACGGGCGAGGTACTTCGCGACGAGGTCGAGCTGCGCTTCCCAGCCGCCCTCGTTCATGCGGAACGCCTCCGCACGGCGGCTCGCGGGGAGCGCGTCGAAGCCGGACTCGGTGACGGTGAGGGAAGTCCCCCCTTCGGCGGGGGCGAGATCGAAGGTCACCGTCGTCATCGGCTCGCTCGCGTAGTCGTACCCGTCCTCGACGGCGTAGGGGTGCCACCGGAAGGAGAACCGCCGCTCCGGCTCGATCGTCCCGACGACGATCTCGAACGTCTTGCCCTCGTACTTCGCCTGCTCCTTCGCGATCGACGGGTCGACCTCGGTGGCAACGATGCGTCCGACGAGCCGCGCGCCCGCGACGAACGGGCCCTCGAACCTCACCCCGAACCACGTACCGAAGCGCTCGCTGTCCGTGATGGCCCGCCAGACACGGGACAGGGGGGCGCGGAGCAGGACCTTCTTCTCGATGCGATCGGACACGGATGTCATGTGCAACCTCCTGGTTGCGTGTGATAGCGCGCTCGAGGACGACATGCAACCTCATGGTTGCGCGATGAGACCGCGCGCAATTTGGATCGGCGGCCGCGCTCCCGTTACGCTCCACCCCGTGAGTCGCGTCAGCGGCGGCAAGTACCGCATCATCGCCCATCTCCGCGGCGGAGAGTCCGCGGAGGCGTCGCTCGTCTCCGTCGAGACCGCCGCCGCGAAGAGCGCCGAGGGCGGCGCGCTCGCCGTCATGAAGCGCCTCAAGCTCGGCGCGGACGCAGAGCCTCAGCTGCTCGAGCGGTTCGCCGACGAGGCGCGGCTCTGCAAGCGCTTCGACCACCCGAATCTCGCGAAGCTCTTCGAGGCGGGGATGGACGAGGACGGGCCCGTCCTCGTCTTCGAATACCTGGACGGCCCGACGCTCTCGCGCATCCGCTCGCGCGCCGTCCGGCGCGGCAACGGGGTTCCCCTCGCGCTCGCGATCTACATCGTGAAGCAGATCGCGACGGCGCTCGAGTACGCGCACGCCCTCGTCGACGAGGCGAAGAAGCCGCTCAAGGTCGTCCTCCGCGACGTCTCGCCGGAGAACGTGACCGTGACGTACGACGGCCAGGTGAAGCTCACCGAGTTCGGGATGGCGACGACCGCTGCCTCGACGAAGTCGCGCGAGAACCGCGTGAAGGGCAACGTCGCGTACATGGCGCCGGAGCAGGCCCGCGCCGAGTTCTCGCTCGACTCGCGCGCCGACATCTTCGCCCTCGGCGTCATCTTCTGGGAGCTCCTCGCCGGGCGTCGCCTGTGGGACGGCCTCTCGGAGGTCGACGTGCTCGCCAAGCTCGCCGACGATACGCCCTTGCCCGCCGTGAAGACGGTCGCCCCGGCGGTCCCGGAGTGGGTCGACGCCGTCTGCTCGCAAGCGCTCGCGAAGGTCCGTGACGAGCGCTTCGACACCGCGACGGAGCTGGTCGAGGCGCTCGACAAGGCGGCGACGAGCGCCGAGATGCAGGCGACCAACAAGGACCTCGCCGCCTTCGTCTCCCAGCTCTTCGCCGACGAGCGCGCGAAGATGAAGTCGGTCATCGACGAGGCTCGCCAGGCCGTCTCCTCGGCAGCCGACGCCGGGAAGGTCCCGCTCCCGGCGATCGGGACCCCGCGCGCGCCCGAGGTGAGCCCGTTCGTCGACATCGAGTCCGACCCCAAGCTCCGCTTCGGCGTCGTGCCCGCGGACGAGGCGCCGGCGAAGCGCGTCGTCGAGGTGATCCGCGTCGAGCCCTCGCCGGACCGCCGCTTCGCCTATCTCATGGCGGCGCTCGTCGTCCTCGTCGTCGGCGTCGTCGCCGTCGTCGCCCTCACGAGCCCGAAGGAGGCGAAGGTGGAAGCGAAGCCCTACGTCGCCCCGACGCGACCGAGCAGCACGACGTCCGCGCCGGCGGGCTCCGCGTTCGCCGAGCCCCAGGAGGTCGCGATCGAGATCCGCGTCGTCCCGCTCGAGGCGAAGCTCTTCGTCGACGGCGTGAAGACGTCGAACCCGTACCGGACGAAGGTGGTGCCGGCGGGCTTCCGTCACCAGATCCGTGCGGAGATGGAGGGCTTCGAGACGCGCACGATGACCGTCGCCTTCGACAAGGAGCGCGCCCTCGAGCTCGCGCTCGTGCCGGAGAAGCCGGAGAAGAAGCCGCCGGTCATCCGGAAGCCGCCTCCGCCTCCGCCTCCGCCTCCGGCTCCGGCTCCGAGCGCCCCTCTCATCCCGCAGCCGGTCCAGGGCGCGCCGTAGGGATCGAGTCTCGCCGGAATCGGTGCTAGTCCGGACGCCATGTCCGACGTCGCCAAGGTGGCGCTGAGCGCCGAGAACGCAGTCGAATCCTCGTTGGTCCGCCTCGGGCGGTACCTCTCCTTCGCGCCGATCTCGAGCGATCCGGCGGCGAAGGGCAAGCTCGCGGAGCTGGCGGCGGTCCTCCGCGACGACCTCGCGAAGCTCGGTCTCCAGCGCGCGCGCGTGCTCGACCTGCCGGACGCCCATCCGTGCGTCGCCGCGGAGTGGATGGGGGCGGGCCCGAACGCGCCGACGATCCTCGTCTACGGCCACTTCGACGTCCAGCCGGTGAAGGGCGAGACCTGGGACACCGATCCGCACGCCCTCGTGCGGAAGGGCGATCGCCTCTACGGGCGCGGTTCGGCCGACGACATGGGCGGTTGGCTCAGTCACTTCGTCGCGATGGAGGCGTGGCTCTCCCAGACGGGCAAGCTGCCCTGCAACGTGAAGGTGCTCCTCGAGGGAGAGGAGGAGATCGGCAGCCCGAACCTCGCGAAGTTCATGGATGCCCATCCCGACGCCTTCGAGTCGGATGCGATGGTCCTCACGGACTGCGAGAACCCGAGCGTCGACATCCCGGGTCTCACCGTGAGCCTGCGCGGTCTCCTCGAGGTGGAGGTCGCCGTCGCCAGCGCGAAGAGCGACGTGCACTCGGGTCTCTGGGGCAACATCGTCCCCGATCCCGCGACGACCTTGATCGCACTGCTCGCGCGCCTCGTGGACGCGGACGGACGTCTCGCGCTCGCCCGCCGCGAGATCGACCAGGCGTGGCTCGCGACCTCGCGCGACGTGCCGCTCACCCCGGACGTGATCCGGGCCGGCGCGCGTCTCCTCGACGGTGTGTCGCCGCTTCCCGACCGTGGGCTCTCGCCCGCAGCCTGGGCGTGGCGGCAGCCTGCGGTGACGGTGCTCTCGACGACCTTCCCCGCCCCGGGCTCGGAGAAGAACGCGATCCGAAGGTCCTGCTCCGCGAAGCTGAGCCTCCGCATCGCACCGGGGCAGACGTCCAAGCAGCTCTACGACGCCGTGGCGGCGGAGCTCTCCCGTGACGTGCCGGGTGGGCTCACGGTGTCCGTCACCGAGCTCCCCGGCGCGGCGTCGTCGTGGGACTACGTCGCGAAGGGGCCCGCCTTCGATGCGGCCGACCGCGCTTACGAGGCCGCCTGGGGACGCCGTCCGATCCGGATCGGCATCGGCGGCTCGATCCCGTTCGTCGCCCTCTTCGGGGAGCGGTTCTCTCGACTCCCTCTCGTGCTGAACGGCGTGATCGACCCCGAGACGGGCGCCCACGGCCCGAACGAGTCGATGCACGTCGGGGTCTACGCGAAGACCGTGAAGGCGAACGTGCACCTCTATGCCGAGCTCGCGCGCGCCCTCGTGAAGAGCGGGTAGCCGCCCGACCGTCAGGAGCCCGGCGGGGCGGAACACGAGTTGCTTCGCTCGACGGCGGGGGGAGGCACGCCTGTGCCCTCGACGCCCTCCGGCTCGAGCGCGCCCATGACCACCACCGTCCCGACCTCCTCCTCCGTCGCGACTGTCCCAGACGCCCTCGCCGCCTGCGAGCGCGAGCCGATCCTCCACCCCGGCGCGATCCAGCCCCATGGGGTTCTGCTCGTCTGTCGTGCGCACGACCTCCGCGTCCTCCAGGCGAGCGCGAACGCCGAGCGGCTCTTCGCCCGCTCCGTGGCGCTCCTGCTCGGTCAACGGCTCGGTGACCTCGTGGCCGGGGTCTCGCTCGCGCCAGGCGCGAACGCTTCCGAGGAGATGCTCGTCGCCGAAAACCCCGTCCACGTCGTCGTCGCGGGCCGCCCCTGCGAGGCGATCCTGCACAGGGTCGGCGATCGCATCCTCGTCGAGCTCGAGCCTTCACACCCGAGCGATAGGGCGCGCGCGCTCGCGCGTGAGGCCCATCGCCGGCTCCATCACGCGCTCGCACGCCTGCGGAGCGCGCGGTCGACCCACCATCTCCTCGCGATCACGGCCGAGGAGCTCCGCGCGCTCACGGCGGTCGATCGCGCGCTCGTCTACCGCTTCGAACGGGACGAGCACGGCGTCGTCGTCGCCGAGTGTCGACGCGAGGAGGTGACGCCGTACCTCGGGCTCCACTTCCCCGCGTCGGACGTTCCGCCCCCGGTGCGAGAGCTCTACGCGAGGAACCCGCTACGGCTCGTGCCCGACGCGCGTGCCGTGCCGTCACCGCTCGTCCCGGCGCTCGACCCCGAGACGCGCCGGCCGCTCGACCTCGGAGTGGCGGTGCTCCGAGCCGTCGCGCCGGTTCACTGCGAGTACCTCGCGAACATGGGGGTCCGCGCGTCGATGTCCGTCTCGCTCATGTGCGGCTCTCGTCTCTGGGGTCTCCTCGCGTGTCACCACGGCGCGCCACACTTCGTCCCCTACGAGACGCGCGCCGCGTGCGAGCTCTTCGGCGAAGTGGTGGCGTCGCAGATCGTGCTCCTCGAGCAGCGGGAGCGCGCCGACGAGCGCGCCCACGCCGCCGAGCTCCGCGTCGCCGTCGTGCGCAGGATGAGCGCGTCCGGGATCGCTGCCGGGCTCGTGGGCGGCGGCGACGACGTGCTCGCCCTCTTCAGGGCCACCGGCGCGGCCCTCGTCTGCGCCGGGGACGTCACACGAGTCGGCAGGACGCCCGACGTCGAGGTGATCCAGGGGCTCGCGCGCTGGGTCCGGTCCGCCCAGCAGGGGGGGCTGCATCACACCGAGTGCCTCGCCGAGGTGCACCCGGCGGGGCAGCGCATCGCGGACGTCGCGAGCGGCGTTCTCGCGATCGTGTTCTCGGCCGAGACCGACTACGTCCTCTTCTGGTTCCGCCCCGAGCGCCCACGGACCGTGCGCTGGGCGGGCGACCCGCACGCGCCAGGCCACGTCGGGCCCGACGCTCGTCTCGGGCCGCGGAGGTCGTTCGACGAGTGGATCGAGACGGTTCGCGGTCGGTCCGAGCCGTGGCGGGACGTCGACCTCGAGAATGCACGGGAGCTCCGCTCCGCGATCCTCGACGTCGTCGTGGCGAAGGCCGCGGAGCTTGCCCGGCTCAACGGCGACCTCCGCGCGGCAGTGCGCGCACGTGACGAGTTCTTCTCGATGGCTTCCCACGAGCTCCGTACGCCCCTCTCGACGCTCGAGCTCCAGCTCGACGGGCTGGCGAGGCTCGCCCACGACGCCCCGGAGCTCACCCTCGGCTCCGAGCGTGTGGGACGAAGCCTCTCGATGGAGCGGCGCCAGCTCACGCGCCTGGAGCAGCTCGTCGACGAAATGCTCGATCTGTCGCGCCTCTCGTCGACGCGTCTCGAGATCGCCCCCCAGGAAGGGGTCGATCTCTGCCTCCTCGTCCGCGAGGTCCTCGCGCGGTTCGCGGACAAGCTCGCGAAGGTCGAGGTGCGGCTCCTCGCGCGCGGCGATCTCGTCGGGCGGTGGGACCGCTCTCGCCTCGATCAGGTGGTGACGAACCTCCTCTCCAACGCGATCAAGTACGGAGAGGAGAAGCCCGTCACGATCGAGCTCTGGGGGCGGGGAGAGGTCGTCGTCCTCGGGGTGCGCGACCGCGGCGTGGGTCTCGACGCGACGAACCGAGCGGCTCTCTTCACGCGCTTTCATCGCGCGCCGTCGACCGCGCGCCGGTACTCGGGCTTCGGCCTCGGCCTCTGGATCGTGAAGCAGCTCGTCGAGGCCCACGGCGGCACCGTCGCCGTGGAGAGTGAGCTCGGGAAGGGCTCTCTCTTCGAGGTTCGCCTCCCGCGGCGCGCGGAGCGCCGTTGCATCGGCGCGGAAGGTTGAAGCCCCGATGGCGAGCCACGCGCTCCTCCTCGTCGAGGACGACGACGACCTCCGCCTCACGGTCGCCGAGGTCCTTCGTGATCACGGCGTGGAGGTCGTCGAGGCCTCCAACGGCGTGGAAGCCCTCGACTGGATGCACGCGCACGAGAAGCCCGCCGCGATCGTGCTCGACCTCATGATGCCGAAGATGGACGGCATGCAGTTCCGCGCGGCGCAGCTCGAAGACCCGGACCTGCGGGACATTCCGGTCGTCTTCATGACGGCGTCGACGGTGGGGCAGCACGTGCTCGACGCCGCCGGCGCCGCGGCCGTCCTGAGGAAGCCGGTGACGATCGAGGAGCTCTTCACCGTTCTCGGCCGGTTCGTGGAGGTCGGTCGCGGGTGAGGGTGAAGACGTGTCGCCGTCGAGGGCGGCGTGCGGCGAAAGGCGCCGCTCCCGCTCGCCTTGCGCCACCCCCCTCCCTGGAACTACAGTAAAGGGGCCTCACGACACGTCTCGTCGCAACCACGACGCTCTCTCGGCCTCATCGGGATCGCTCTCGCCTGCGAAGGTTCGTTCCAGTGATCCGAGAATCGAGAGAACTTTCCGTGAAACATCAAGACTTGCCACGCGTCCTCCGTCGGGCCGTCGGCCTCATGCGCTTCGCTCGGGAAGCCGTCTCTGCGAGCTCCGCCTCGCTCTTTCTCGTCGACCCGGCGAGGGACGCGCTGCGCGGCCTCGTGAGCGAGTGGGATTGGACCCGCACGAGCTTTCCCTCCGCGCTCGGCGAGTGGCCTACGGTAGTTGACTCGCTGGCGGACGGCGACCTCCGCTGGATCTCCGCGGCCGACGCGCGCGGCGGTGAGGCGGGCTGGTTCGAGGAGCGCGGCATCCGAGGCACGCTCTGCGTGCCGATGCGGACGGGGCCCGCGAGCTCCCGTGCGCTCGGCGTCCTCTTCTTCGACTTCGCCTCCCGTCACGTCGACCTCGGGCGCGCCGAGAGGGCCGTCCTCCACGACGTCGGGCGACGATGCGCCCGCGCTCTCGTGCGCACGCTCGAGGACGTGCCCGCTTCAGAGGACCGATGGGTGCATTGAGCATGGTCGGTCGTCCGATCGTCCGCAAGTACGCCGGCCCGGTGGCCACAGACGCGATCGATCTCGCAAACGTCGCCTCGGTCGAGGTGACCTCCGAGCAAGCGCTCTACCCGGTCGACCACCTCTTCGACGGCCTTGCCGGTCAGGGCGGGAGCTGCTGGGTCGCGTCGGCAGCGGGGATGCAGGCCGTCACGCTCCATTTCCACGAGCCGATCGACGTCGGCACGGTCGTCGTCGAGAGCGAGGAGCGCTGGGACACGCGCGTGCAGCACATCGACGTGACCGCGATGCAGGGTAGCGGGCCCGAGACCCAGCCGGTCCACGAGGGCAAGAGCTGCTCGTTCGACTACGCGCCGTATCGCGCGAGCTTCCACCGCGCCACGTGGGCGGTCGCGGCACGGGGAGTCACCCAGCTGCGCATCCGTGTGACGCCGACGCCGCTCTCGCTCCGTGCCACCCTCACCTCCGTGATTGTCCGTGGATAACGCCATGAAGATTCTCGAGAAGCTCGATATCGCCTTGTCCGAGGTCACCGCCGCCGAGAACGCCCTCGAGGGAGTCCTCCGCGAGCTGCGCGCCGGCGTGCGCGCGGAGAAGGTGACGATCACGACCACCGTCGAGGGGGCGTTCGACCGGCTGCGGAAGAGTCGCGCCGAGCTCGCGCGTCTCCGCGAGCTCCCCGACGAGGAGTGACGCCGCGTCAGAAGAGCGACGTCTGCGCGCCTGCCACCTTCTCGAACGACGTGCCGAGGAACGGCAGGACGACGTCACACACGGGCGCGAGCTGCTTCGCGACGTAGTCGTCGCCGTACTGCTTCCGGTGGACGAGCTCCTCGTCGAGTCTCCCCGCGCGGAGCTCACGGACGATCTCGCGGAGCCACTCGTCGAAGGGCGCTCCCGTGAACACGCGCCTCAGTAGCTCGAGCTGGACGCGCCGCGCGAGCGGGGTCCAGTCGCGGCGCACGGCCTCGAGGCCCCTGACGACGAGCTCGAGCTCACCGCTCGCCCGGCGCACCATGCCGGCGTAGCGCTTCTTCGAGCCGCGTTCCGCGCCGCGGACCGTGGGCATGAGGAAGTGGACGTAGTGCGCATCGAAGCGGAGCTCGAGGAAGCTCTCGAGGCCCAGCTCCGCGCGCACCTCGGCGGCCAGGGCCTCCGTCAGCTCGCTCGCGAGCGCGCGTCCCCTCGCCGCGAGGTCAGCCTCCGTCCCGCCGTCCGTGGCGACGAAGAGCGAGTCGGTGTCGCCGTAGAGGACGACGTGCGCTCGATCCTCGAAGAACCGCCGCGCACGCGCGATGATCGCGTGACCCCGACGCGTGATGGATGTCGGCAACCTCGCATCGAAGAAGCGGCAGCCGGGGGTGCCGAGCACGCCGTAGAAGGAGTTCATGAGGATCTTGATCGCGCGCGAGAGCGGCGCGTTCTCCGTCTCCAGTGCTCGCGTCCGCGCCTCGTGCAGCGACGCGATGATGTCGGGCAGGATCGCGTCGGCGCGCGCGAACGTCGCTCCGTCCTCGCCCGGGATCGCGTCCTCGCCGGGCTGCGCGAGGCCGAGCGGGTCGATCCCGTACGTCCGGATGATGCTCGGATAGAGGCTCCGGAAATCGAAGGAGAGGACGTCACGGTAGAGGCCAGGGACCGACTCGAGGACGTGCCCGCCCGGGCTCGGCGTCACCTCGATGTCCGAGTCCACGTCGCGGGCGACGAAGCCTCGGCGATGGAGGCGCGGCAAGTAGAGATGGTCGAACGCCGCGACCGATCCTCCCTGGCGGTCCATCGGCAGGCCCGTGAGCCGCGCCCGCTCCACCGCGAAGGCGACGAGGTCGGCGCGCTCGAATACGTCGAGCACGAGGCGACAGTCCTCGAGGTTGTAGGCGGCGAGCTCGAGCGGCGCCTCCGCGTACATCCGGCGGATCTCGGCGACGGGATCGACGCCGGACGCGATCCTCTTCCCGCGGCCGACGAGCTCCTGCGAGACGTGCTCGAGCGTGAAGCGCTCGAAGGAGTAGGTCGCCGCGCGTAGGGTCGCGATGCCGTCGAGGACGACGCGACCGGGGACGCGGGCGATCGCGACGCGCCCCGGGCCGGAGGGCGGGAGGACCCGCGCGCGCTCCCCGGCTCGCCCGAGCAGGAACGGGACCCCGCGCGCTCGGCAGCGCGCTTCCAGCACCGTGAGATCGAACTCGGTGATGTTCCAGCCGCAGAGGACGTCGGGGTCCAGCGCGGCGATGCGCTCGAACAGACGGCGGAGGAGCGTCGCCTCGTCGGCGACGAACGTGACGACCTCGGTCTCACGCAGACCGTCGCCGACGACGAAGACGTGCTCCTCCGCGCGGCTGGCGAGGGCGGCCGAGAGGATCGGACCGTCCAGATCGTCGGTCTCGAGATCGAGCGAGAGCACGGAGAGCCGCGGCGTCGGGACGTCGGCTGCGCGAACCCGCGGGGAGTCGAAGTGGAGGACGCCGCGTCGCTCCCGGTAGGGGCCCTCGAGCGTCATTCCGGTCGTGACGAAGCGCTCCATGAGGAAGCGGTCCGCCGGCTTGACGTCGGACTCGAGCGTCTCGTGTCCGGCGGCGCGCAGTCGGTCACGTTCGGCCTGGAGCGCGCGCTGGCCGCGGAAGTAGAGCGCGTCGACGGGCCGTCCGTCCAAGGTCGCGAGGGGGCGCGCGGCGCGCCTCGCGGCGTTCGCGGGGGCGTCACGGCGGACGAACATGACGGGCTCCTGGCGCGGCAGCCGAGCGCGCACGACCGCGTCTCCCGAGCGACCCCAGAGCACGATCTCGACGCCGTCGTCCGTGTCACGCCACTCGCGCGCGAGGAGGAAGGCGGAGACGCGGGGGACGCCCGGCATGGGCGCGAGGCTAGCGCGAGCTCTGCACGCGCGGCGACCCGTGACGACCGGCCGATTGCGTCCCAGGCGCATCAGGGGGCGCGCCTCGTCTCTCCCGTCGCGGGGGCTTCCGGGCCGACCGGATCACCCCCTGATGGCGGCGCGCCTCGACCGCGCCCGCCGTCCGACCTCTTGGCGGAAACTCTCTTCGCGCTCGGGTGATTTTCCGGCCACTCGACCTCTTCGTCTGTGTCACACGTGGCCCATGACACATCCATGGCGCGCCTCGACGGAGGAGCGCCGCAAGCGAGAGTGAAGGAGCAATTCAAATGCTGAAGCGGGGGCGGAAGCAGGAGAGGTCGACAGGGGCGCTCGTGAGCGCGAGCGCGGAGCATCGAGCAGAAGAGCTCGCGGCGTCCCTGCGTGAGAAGGAGCAGCTGCTCGAGCGCGAACGCCGCCTGCGTTCGGAGCTCGAGGCTGCGAGCCGCGCGCGAGAGAAGGCGCTCGCTCTCCTCGCCCACGATCTCCGCGGTCCTGTCTCCGCCGTGCTCGGCTGGACGGGGCTCCTCCGGAGCGACTGCCTCGACGCCGCCGCGCGTGAGCGCGCCCTGGCGTCGATCGATCGCTGCGCACGAGCCCAAGGCGAGCTCATCACGAGCCTCCTCGACGTGTCGCGGCTCACGGCGGGCAGGATGCCGCTCGCCGTCGGCCCGGTCGACCTCGCGGAGCTCGCGCGCTCCTCTGTCGACGAGCTCCTCCCCGCCGCGCGCGCCAAGGGGATCGACCTCCTCTACGAAGGGGGACATGCGATCGTCGTCGGCGACGCGGCGCGCCTCCGCCAGGTCGTCGCGAACCTCCTCGCCAACGCGGTGAAGTTCACGGGCGACGGCGGTCGCGTCACGGTGTCGATCTCTGGGACCCCGCGCGGCTTCGCGACGCTCGAGGTGAAGGACACGGGGGTCGGGATCCCCCCCGTCCTCCTTCCGCACGTGTTCGAGTGCTTCAGGCAGGGAGGCGCGCCGGGACTACGCCGAGCTGGTCTCGGGCTCGGGCTCTACATCGTGAAGGAGCTCGTCCACATGCACGGCGGGAGCGTCTCGGCGACGAGCGGCGGGGAAGGGAAGGGCGCCACGTTCGCGGTGAGGTTGCCGGCCGAGGAGGCGCGGCAGGCGAGCGAGGTCCCTCCGGCGGCGAGCTCCGGTCGGATCCTCATCACCCACGACGAGCTCGCGGGGATGCGCATCCTCCTCGTCGAGGACGAGCCGGACACACGTGACGTCCTCGCCGTGGCGCTCCGGGCGAACGGCGCGGAGGTCGTGACGACCCACGACGCGAAGAGCGCGCTCGCCGTCTTCCCGGGCGTGGCGCCGGATCTGCTCATCAGCGACATCTCCTTGCCGGAGATGGACGGTCACGAGCTCATGAGGCGCGTTCGCGCGAAGTCGGCCGTGCCCTCGATCGCCGTGTCCGGCTTCGTGACGCCGGACGACGAGCGTCGCTCGCACGCGGCCGGCTTCGACGCCCATCTCGCGAAGCCGTTCACCGTGAGGCAGCTCGTGTCCACGGTCTGGACCGTCGCGCACGACCTCCGCGTCCGCCGTCCGGCGTGAGATCTCAGAGCTCGAGGACAGCCGTCGCCTCTCCAGCGACGACGGCCTCGTCACGCGCCCGCGCCGCGAGGACGAGCGCTCCCTTCCCCCGGCCCGTCCGCGTCGCCCGAACGGTCACGAAGAGCGTGTTCCGCTGCTGCGCATCGCCGGCACCGACGAGGCGCTGCATGGTGGAGAAGAGGTCGCTCATGTCGAACGTGGGAGGCGCGACGTCGACGCGCTCGAGCAGCGCGTCCGGCAGATCCAGCGTGACCTCCCCGGGGGCGCTCGCCCGCGTCATGGGCTCGCTCGAGCCCTTCGCGCGGCCGGTCGCCTCGATCTCGCGGATCGCGACGAGGCCGAGAGCGCTCCCGGAGACCTCGAGTCGGAGGCCCTCGACGGCTTCCTTTCCTCGCAAGGTCACGGCGAAGGACTGGACCACACCGCCTTCGTCGTCCGGCAGATCGGCGAGCGGAGCGACGTCGAGGTGGGGAGTCGCCTCCTCGTCCTCGTCCAGCGGGTCGACGAACGAGAGGGTGATGGACTCGTCACTCGGTCCAGTGACGCCGAAGCAGCGGAGGATCCCCGTCGCGAGGTCGATGCTCGTCTTCGCGACGATGCCCTCTTCGAGCTCGCGCCGGCCGAGGTCCCCGTCGACGAGGTCGGCGAGGGGGGCGCAGCGCGTGCGTCCGCTCGGGTCGACCTCGACGTCGAGGACCTCGTCTTCCTCGCCGCCGTCGTAGACGTGGACACGGACCCCGTGTGCCACGACCTCGAGCGCGATCACCTCCGTCTCGCACGCGGCGGAGATCTCGCTGCCCCACTCTTCGGGATCCGCGATGTCGAGCGACTCGAGGCCGAACACGGCGACACCGCTCTCGGCGTGGGCGACGAGCACGCGCGGACCCGTCAGCACGGAGAGCATTGCGAGCGGATTCTGCGCCGTGCCCTCGAGGTCGATCGGCTCGAGACCCTCTTCGTCGGCGAACGCGTTGATCGCGCTCGCGACGGTCGGTCCGTCTTCGTCACGCACGAGGAGGAACATGAAGCGCATCCTGTCACCACGGGGGCCGGATGTGGAGGTCCTTCACCGAGGACCGACACGAGGCGGTAGCGATCACCGAGCAGCGTGCCGAGCATTTCCCTCAGGGCGTCATGGCCGCGGTCGAGCCGAGAGCCTTCAGGTACCACCGGTCGAACGCGGCCGAGAGGCTCTCTCTCCGCGAGTAGGGGCCTGGTTCGTAGCGGCTGGAGGTGATGCCGGCGTGCGTCCGCTCGCAGATACCCCAGTCCTCGCGGTTCACCTGGTCCCACAACGAGACGGCGTCGTCGGGGTCGGCCCCCTGGCGCGTCGCCGTCTCCGGATGGAAGAGGAACTCGCAGGTGATCTTCGTGCGGTTCGGCGCGAGCGGCTGGAGCGTGTGGACCATCACGTAGTCGTGATGGAGCGACAGCAGCATGTTCGGGAAGATCGCGTAGTAGTAGACGCGCTGGCGCTCGGCTGCGTCGAGGTCGCCGACCGGCACCCCGCACGTCTTGCCGCTCCGCGAGAGGCTGCCGCCCTCGTCGGTGATCACCATGAAGCCGCCGAGCACGGGGCCCTCGACGAGATCGTTCTCACCGCTCGTCGCCGGAGAGAGCTTCACGAGCGCGGGGTGGAGCGGCGCGCAGTGGTAGCACTCCGAGTAGTTCTGGTGGAGGAGCTTCCAGTTCGCCTTCACGTCGTACTCGACGCGACGCAGCGGGACGAGCGACGGGAGGTTGTACGCGTCGAACTTGCCGACGAGCGGCGCGAGCGCGCTCGCGAAGGGCTCGGGCTCACGGGCGAGGTTCACGAACACGAACCCTTGCCACGTTTCCAGCGCGCACGGATGGAGCGGGAAGTCGGCCTTGTCGAAGCCCTCGATCTCCTTCGCGTCGGGGACGGCGACGAGCCGGCCGTCGAGGCCGTACGTCCACGCGTGGTAAGGACACTGGATGAGGGGCCCGAGCTTCCCGGAGGACGCGTCGCAGAGGCGAGTCCCGCGATGGCGGCACAGGTTGAAGAACGCACGGAGCGTCCCCGCCTGGTCGCGCACGACGAGGATCGACTCCCCGTGGAGCTCCACCACCCGGAAGTCTCCGGGCTTGCCCACCTCGGCCTCGCGCATGACGAGGAGCCAGGAGCGCCCGAGGACGAGGTCCCACTCCCGCTCGAAGTGCTCCTCGCTCGTGTACATGGTCTGGGGAAGGGTTCGCTGTCCCTGCGTCGAGACGGCAGCAGTGGGGAGGAACGTGGCCGCGGACATGTCCGGGAAGATACCCCCGCAACCGCTCCCGGCGACAGCGCATCTGACGACCGGGGGCTCGTGCCGATGGCGAAGACCAAGCGATCGACCTTCGATCACACCATCGAGGGGCGCCTCGAGGAGGTCGACTACGGGCGGATGACGTACTGGGTCGTCTTCCTTCCCCCGCGCCTCGAGGCCCAGCGCCCCTTCCTCGAACAGAGGAAGCTACGGATGCGAGGCGAGGTCGCCGGCCGAGCAGTCTCGCTCGCGTGGCAGCTCAAGGGTGGGCGCCACTACGTGATGTTCGGCAAGACCCTCGCGAAGGCTCTCGGCCTCGTGCCCGGGAGCAAGGTGTCGCTGTCGTTCTCGCTCGTCCCGGACGACGAGGTGGACGTGCCCGCGGAGCTGCGCGAGGCGCTCCGTCAGGAGGCCACGTGGCAGTCCCTCTGGCGCGCGCTCACCCCGGGCAAGCGACGCGGCCTCGCGCACCTCGTCGGGAAGGTGAAGAGCCCCGACCTCCGCGCCCAGCGCGCCGTGGAGCTGCTCCGGTCGCTCGAGGACGGCGTCGTCCCCGGCCCGCCCCCTCGGCGTCGGTCGGGATGAGCGCCCGATCGCAGCGGTTCGCGCTCGTCGTCCTCGTCGCGGCGCTGATCTTCACCGCGCAGCGGCTCGGCGTCTTCGCGTCGCTCGGCGAGCCCGAGCGGCTCGCGACACGACTCGTCGAGCTCGGCGCCTGGGGCTACCTCGCGTTCGTCGTCGCGTATGCCGTGCTCCAGCCGTTCGGCGTGCCGGGGACGGTGTTCGTGTTCGCCGCCCCTCTCCTCTGGCCGTGGCCGGTAGCCTTCGGGCTGTCGATGGTGGGGACGATGGCGGCGAGCGTCGTGGGCTTCTCGTTCGCGCGCTTCGTGGCGAGGGACTGGATCGCGACGAGGATCCCCGCCCGGTTCGCGCGCTACGAGCAGCGGCTCGCCGAGCGTGGGTTCGCGACGGTCTTCTTCCTCCGCTTCGTCTTCTGGATGCCGCCGATGCTCCACGCCTTCTTCGGTGTGTCGAAGGTGCGGTTCTGGACGCATTTCTGGGGCTCGCTCGCGGGCTACGTCGTCCCGCTCCTCGCCGTCAGCGTCCTCGGGGCAAGGGTCTTCGAGCTCGCCCGGCGGGCGTCGGGGACGACGTGGGTGGCGATCGGCGCCGGCATGGTCGCCGTCGCCGTCGCCGCGTGGGTCTGGCGTTGGCGCCGCGGGCTGTAAGACCGCTCCGGCCACGCCGTTTTCGAGGCATGAAGCCCACGATCCTGCTCGCCTTCACCGGCCTCTTTTCCACGATTGCCTGTCGTCGCGGGCTGCGAGATGGAGGCGTGCGTGATGGTCGAGGTGCACCCGTCGATGGTCAGCTGCACCAAGTGACCCGGCAGAGCTCGAGCTCCCGCGTCCGCGAGGGGTGACGCTGGCGCAAGGAGGTTTCCGCGCGCGAGTCGTGCGAGGATGCAGCCCATGACCCTCGACCCAGACGCCGCGCCGCACGACCTCGGACCGCTCCGCGTGCGCGAGCACGTCGTCGGCGGGGCAGGCGATCGTCCCTCGAGCGCGCTCACGATCGTGCTCCTCCACGGCTTCGGCGCGCCGGGCGACGACCTCGCCGGGCTCGCGCGACCGCTCGCGTCGCTCGGTCTACCCGCGGGCACACGCCTCGTGTTCCCCGAGGCCCTCCACGACCTCACGTCGATGCGCGGCTTCGAGCTCTACGGCGGCGCGCGCGCGTGGTGGATGGTGGACTTCGCGCGACGCGCGGAGCTCACCCGCGCGGGGGGCATCGAGGCCGTCATCGCCGACGAGCCCGCCGGGATGGACGAAGCGCGGTCCGCCGTCATCGCGATGCTCGACGCGCTCGCCGAGCGAGGAACGCCGCCGTCGCGCGTCGTGCTCGGCGGCTTCTCCCAGGGCGCGATGCTCGCGGCGGACGTGGCGTTCCGGACGTCACGGCCCTTCGCGGGGCTCGTCCTCCTCTCGGCGGCCTTCGTCGCGGCCGGAGCGTGGCGGCCGCGGATGGCCGCGCGCTCGGGCACGAAGGTCTTCCAGCGCCACGGGCGCGTCGACGACATCCTCCCGATCCTCGTCGCCCGTCCGCTCTGCGAGGCCATGCAGCACGCGGGTCTGGACGTGGATTACGACGAGTTCGACGGCGGGCACGGGATCCCGCCCGAGGTCCTCGCGTCGCTCGGCGCGTGGCTCGCCGCGCGCTAGCCGAAGGGCATATGTAGGTGGCCGGAAGCCGTCCGCGGCGCCGCCGTCTCGGGTCGTGATCACGAACCGAGATCTCGCGTCGTCCGATGCTCACGCGAGGAAGCCATCGCCGGGCGCGCGGGTATGAATCCTCGAGGCCGCTTGGATCGTCGTCGCGAACGGAGGGTCGTCTGGAGCCGGTGACGCTCGCCGCGATCGTCGCTCCGGCGATCGAGCCCCTCTCCCTCGGCAAGATCGGTCATGCGCGGCCGTTCCGCTCCCGGTTTCCGCGGCATCGTCACCACACGCGCTCGTCCTCCGCGGCGAGCCCCGCGGTCGACACGACGCCCGAGAGCGATCGCTACGACCTCTCCCTACGGCTGGAGGGCGGTTACGAGCTCGGACGCGTCGACGGCGATGCCACCGGCGGAACGCGCGTCGGGGTCGGGCTCGGCGCCCAGAACGACGAAGGCGGGTGGTGGACGACCTTGCGCGGTCGCTTCTCGAGCCCGACGGTCGGTGTCCACCTCTGGGACTTCCGCTTCGGCGTCGACGCCGACGTCCTCCGCGAGGGCATCTTCCACGTCGGCGTCGGGCTCGAGCTCGGCGCGATGGCCCATGACGCTCGTCCGGGCTCGCGGGTGCAGGCGGCGCTCACGCTCGGGCTGGCCGGCCGCGCCGGGATCGACCTCGTGCGGTTCGGCCACCGTGGCCGGAGCGCCCTGACGATCGACGTTCGACTGGACATGCACGTGCTCACGTCGCCAGGATCGTACGGTTCGCTCGGCCTGCTCGCCGGCGTTCGCTTCTGAGAGATCATGCAGCCCTATCGTCCGCTACCGCCGCCTCCGCCGCCGCCTCCCTCGAAGGCGCCGCTCTTGCTCGGCATCGCCGCCCTCGTCGTCTGTCTCGGCGGGGTGGCCGGGGCCGCGTTCTTCCTCGTCGGGAGGAGCCGCGGCGAGGACGTCTCTGACCTCCCCGAGCTCGCGCGGGTGCAGGCGCTCCTCATGCCGCTCGACGCGTGCAAGATCACGTACGACTCCGCCTCGCGCCGCGACTACTGGAAGCACCTGCACGTCGCGAAGTGCTCGGACGAGTCGTTCCCGCCGTCGGTCCCCTTCGCGGTCGACCCGAGCTGGAAGACGAAGCGCCTCGCGTTCACGGCGACGCGCTCCTCCCGCACGGAGCGGTGGACGATTCGCGTCGACAAGCACAGGGTGGCGTTCCCCGACCTCCGCGAGGCTCTCGAGGGCATCGCCCCGCAGATCGCGACGGACTATCCCGCTCGCCTCGCGACGACGGTCGCCGAGTCGAAGAAGGCGAAAGACGACTACGAGGCAGCCCAGACCGAGCGCGCCCGCGCGGCGAAGCGCGCGAAGGAGTCCTACCCGTCGCGCTGAAGCGCCCCGCGCCGAAGCCGGCGAGGCGTGGCGTCAGGCGAGGCCGACGTAGAGGTTCTGGACGTCGTCGTCCTCGTCGATCGCCTCGAGGAACGCGACGACCTCGACGCGCTGCGCCTCGTCGAGGGTGACGGGGTTCTTCGCCTTCCAGATCTGCTGCGCCGACGTGACGACCCACTTCCGGTCCGCGAGCGCCTTGCTCACCGTGTCGACCTCGTTGGGCTCCGTGAAGAAGCGCGTCGCTCCCTCCTCGCCCGGCTCGAGGTCCTGCGCGCCGGCCTCGATGGCGGCCTCGTCCGGATCCGCGCCGCCCGGGGGAGGCGTCGCCTCGACCTGGCCGAGGCGCTGGAAGTCCCACGCCACCGAGCCCGACGCGCCGAGCTGGCCCTGCTTCTTGAACAGCACGCGGATGTTCGCCGACGTCCGGTTCCGGTTGTCGGTCAGGCACTCGATGATGACGGGCACCTGGTGCGGGGCGAAGCCCTCGTACGTCACGGTCTCGTACTGCACCGCTTCGTCGAGGAGGCCCGCGCCCTTCTTGATGGCCCGCTCGAGCGTGTCCTTCGGCATCGAGTGCTTGCGCGCGGCATCGACCGCCATGCGCAGGCGCGGGTTCATGCTCGGATCGGCGCCAGCTCGCGCGGCGACCATGATCTCCTTCGCGAGCTTCGTGAAGACCCGGCCCTTCGCGGCTGCCGATGCCTCACGCCCCTTCTGCTTCCACTGTGCACCCATGACCCGGATGCGGATAGCGCATCCCCGCTCCGAAGGAAACGGTGCCTGTGTGGCTAGGGTGTGTCCGTGAATCCAGGGCTCCGCTCCTTCTCGCCCGTGCCCGTGCCCGTGCCCGTGGGGCGCGATGCTGCCCAGCATCGAGCGCGCGGATCGAGCGCGAGCCACGTCCCCGACCCCACCTGCCGTCACCCATGTGCCGAGGCAGGAACGTCACCTAACTGCGTTGTTGCACCTTGTTGCACCGTTGCACCGCGCCGGCGACTTCGAGGCCTCCATCGCCGGGCACGGGCACGGGCACGGGCACGGGCACGGGCACGGGGGAGAGCCTGAGAGAGTTCAGGGACACGCCCTAGCGGCTCTTGCCGTCGAAGGACGTGACCTTCACCTGGTCGAGATCGACCTCGTCGAGGCAGCGGACGTTCACGGCGACCATCGGCGCGCCGTCCGGCATCTTCCCTCGCGCGAACGACGTCACTCCGCACGTGGAGCAGAAGAGATGGTGGATGACGTGCTTGTTGAACTGGTAGTCGGTCAGCGCGTCTCTGCCCGACAGGAGGCGAAAGGAGCTCTCCGGGAAGAACGCGAGGAGCGTCCCCTTCTTCCCGCACATGGAGCAGTTGCACGCGATGGCGGTCGACACCGTCCCTTCGAGCTCGAAGCGGACCTTCCGACAGTGACAGCCCCCGGTGTACGCGTGCGCTTCGGTCGTCATGCGGCGACGATCGCATGGCCCGCGAGGGCGCGTCGAGAGCCCCCGAGCCGCAGCGAGCTGGCGCGCGTCGTGCTTGGGCGGCGAGGTCGAACGCGAAGGAGAGAACCATGAACGCTCGCTCGATGCTCGCCGCCGTCGCGGCTCTCGCCATCCTCGTCGCCTGCCGCCGCCCGGAAGGTGAAACCTCGTCGACCCGCACCACGGGTGCGACGGACGACCCGTCGCGCACGACGACGACGACGCCAGGGACGGTGGGGCAGGGCACGACAGAGGTCACCGGAACGCCCCAGGGCGGCAGGACGCCGCTCGTCGAGAGCGACCAGATGTTCCTGAAGAAGGCCGCCTCGGGCGCGCTCGCGGAGATCGGCGCCGCGCGACACGTGACGACCGCGGGCTCGAATGCGGAGGTGAAGACGTACGCGACGAAGCTCCTCGCCGATCACACGAAGGCGCACGAGGAGCTGCAGAAGCTCGCGACGGAGAAGGGCATGACGCTTCCGGCGACGATCACCGGCGATCACCACGACATGGTCGGCGACCTCACGAAGCTCGGCGGCGCGCAGCTCGACAAGAAGTACGCGAAGGAGATGGTCGACGACCACGAGGAGGACGTGAAGGAGTTCCGCGAAGCCGCCAAGGATCTGAAGGACCCCGACCTCCGCGCGTGGGCGCAGAAGCAGGTCCCGATCCTCGAAGGTCACCTGACGGAGGCGAAGGCGCTCGACAAGAAGATCAAGTGACGCGCTCGCGTCCCGTCGTCAGCTGACGTCGTTCTCGGCGTCACCGTCTCCGAGGTTGTGCCGGCGGAGCTTCGAATAGAGGCCCTGCCGGCTCAGACCGAGGAGCTGCGCGGCGGACGCGCGGTTGTTACCGCTCACGTCGAGCGCCGCCTCGATGCAGAGGCGCTCGATGAGATCGGCCGACTCGCGCACGAGCTCCTTGAGCGGGACGCGGCCGACGAGCTCGCGGAGCTGATCGAGCGAGCGCGGCATCGCCGTCGCCGTCGTCGCACCCATCCGCGAGGAGACGGGCCGCACGGTGAAGCCGAAGCACGGCGTCTTCCCGTCGAGCGCCGAGACGGCGGTGACGAGGGCCTCCTGCGAGCTGCCGAAGTCACTCCGCACGATCGTGGAGAACGCGCGGACGCTCCCGTGCTCACGCACGTTCGCGAGGATGATGTTGAGGTCGACGTTCGGGCGCCCGAGCCAGCGGTCGAGCGGCTGACCGAGGAGCTGGTTCTCGTTGCCCTGCTGGATGAGCTCGCAGAACGCGTCGTTCGTCGCCAGGATGCGGCGATCCTCGCCCGTCACGACGATGCCGTCGGGCATCGCGTCGAGGACGGCGAGCATGCGCGCGGCGCGTGGCGAGGCGGGCGCGACGCTGGCCGTGTGCGAGAACCGGAAGAGCACGAGCGCCGTGCTGGACTGGCGGAAGAGCGACGCCGAGAGCGTGACGGGGCGATCCTTCTGCCCGACGAACGCGATCTGCACGTCGCTCGGACGTGCGCCCGCCTCGACGGCGGCGACCAGCGCGTGGAGGGCAGGACGACTCTTGCCGTCGACGAGATCGTCGACGGGCTGGCCCTGGAGCGCCTGGGCCGATTCGCCCAGGATCGTCGCCGCCATCGGGTTCGCCTCGAGGACGCGTCGGGTCGTGGCGTCGACGACGAGCACGCCTTCTCCGGCGACGTGGAAGAGGACGCGGTAGCGGGTGTCGGCCTGGCGGAGCCGACCGTACTCGCGATCGACGGCCTGCTGCGTCGTGACGAGCCGCTGCTGTAGGGCAGACATCGGGCGGAGGTCGCGCCCGAGGAGGACGACGTGGCGTTCGTCGTCGAGGAGGACGCCCGACACGCGGAGGGGGATCTCGCCGAGCCCTTCGACCTCGACGTTCAGCTCGCGCGAGCGCTTCGTGCGGCCCTCGCGTGCCTCCCGGAGGAGCGGCTCGATCTTCGTGCGGGTGTCGGTGGCGACGACCTCGAGGCACGGCTTGCCTACGAGCTTCTTCCAGCCGGGCTTGGGCTCGATCCCTTCGCCGAGGGTGACGTCGGCGATCACGCCTTCGTCGTCCACCACGAACGCAACGTCGGAGGTGGCCGTGATCAAGCGAGAAGAAGCGTCGGACAGGCGCGGAGCGCTCTTGCGTCCACGGCTCGGTGCTCGGTGCATTAAGGCCATCCGTGAGGCAGAAGGGCGTGTTTGGAAGCCACGCTATTCCGACCTACCGATAGCACGATTTTCCAGCCATCTCACAGCCTCTGCGGCGTCTGTGCAGAAAGCCGCTCCGATCTTCGCCGCGAACGTCGCCATGGCGCGCTCGTCGAGCGATCCGCCGATCATGAGGGCCGTCTCCTCGTGGCACGACGCCTTCTTCACGCTCGCCGCGAGCCGCGCGAGCTTCGGCATCAGCTTGGCGCTCGAGATCGTGAGGCCCACGAGATCGACCCTCTCTTCGGCGACGAGCGCCAGGAGCTCCGTCTCGTCCATGGCCGCGTTCACGTGGACCCCCCATCCTGCGCGGCGGAAGAGCTCTCCGAGGAGATAGAGGCCGAGCGTGTGCTGCTCGCCCGGCGTTGCGCAGAGGACGACGAGGCCGCGTTGGTAGGTCGACACGATGGAGCTCGAACCGAGCACCGTCACGACCTGCTGCAGCGTGCCGAGCCCCACCGTGACCTCGGTGAAGCTCCGCGTGTCCTCCATCCACTGCGCTCCGAGCAGGCGCGCCGACCCGCCGACGAGCGCGAGGAGGATGGTCTCGAGGGTCAGGCCCTGCTTCGCGATCGACTCCACGAAGCCGAGCGCGCTCGTCAGGTCCGCGTTCGCGGCGAGCGTCGCGAAGCGATCGAGCTCCTCGTCGGACGGCGGCAGGCGCGCGTCGGGGCAGGGGACGACGGCGAGGGCTTCCTCCTCGTGCCCGTGCGCGAGCACGAGACGCGGGACGACTTGCGCCTGGATCGTCTCGAGCAGATTGGTCCGCGACTCCGGCGCCGACGTGTCGTGGGCCGTTCGCACGTGACCGCGATCCTCCACGATCGAGAGGTGCCGTCCGAGTTCGCTGGCGCGGGGCGGAGTTCCCTTGAACATGCTTTCGGGCACGCGGTGAGCACCTGCCCCACCCCGCTCCGATCTCGTCGCACCAGGTGCGTCGAGCGTCAACCTGGAAAGGTCGATCGCTCGCTCCTGTGCAACGTCTGTCCAGCTTCCGCGATCGCTCATGGAACGCTCCGTTCATGCAGCATGGGGCGCGCCGCCTCGCCTGATGCAGCGCGTCGAATGATCCAGCGCCACAACCTTGCTTCGCGAAGCGGAACGGCGAGGAAGATGTGCTCGACGACGGCGAGGCCGAGGAGCGCAGCGACGAGAGAACGACCGACCTGGTCGACCTCGCCAACGTTTGTCGAGAGTGCGTCGCGCAGGAGGATCGCTGTGACGGTGCCGCCGACGAGGATCGAGCACGGCAAGAGCGCGTTCAGCCGTGCGCGTCGGAAATAGGTGGCGAGGTAACGGAGGTGCTCCGGCACGAACTCCTCGGTCAGGTTCCGCACGCCGAGGAAGACGTTCAGCTTCGCCGAGAGCCGCATCACCCAGAGGACGAGGAAGGTGTGCGGTGCGACCTGGTTCGGCGCCTCCCACGTGAGCGCGAATGTCGCGGCGAGCGTCACGACCAGCGCGACCTCGTGATGGAGGATCGCCGCCGTCGCGTAGACGAACCGGTCGAGTCCTCGCGCGTCCGGCGGGCAGGCGATCTTGCGTGGGCCGGTCACGACGCCGAGGAGAAAGGTGACCTCATGAAAGCCCCACAGCACGACGGCGGCGACGAACGCCGCATACGCGGCCCACGTCGCGTCGAGCCCGCGCGTCATCACGAGGGCAACCCCCGCGAGCACACCGAGCCCGCCGGCGACGCCGACGGTCGCGCGGAGCGCCGACCGGTCGAGCCACACTGCGCGGAGGACGACGGCCGTGCTGAGCCACCACGTCCCGAGGACGAAGAGCGCAGCCCAGGCTTGCGGGGGGAGGAGCGCCACGTTCACCAGGTCGGCGCGACGCGCATCTCGGTAGGGAGAGGGTTCTTCTTCGTCGGGAGGAAGTAGAGCCCGACCAGGGTCGCGACCACCTTCACCTGGCAGCCGAGCGCACGCAGCTTCGAGACCACGGAGCCCTTCTTCTCGAGCGCAGCCATCTCGGTCGCGAGATCACGCAGGCGCCGGAGGCCGGCGAGGAACTTCGGGTTCTCGACGTCGAGGAGGACCGGGAAGACCTGCTTCGAGATCTCGGTCGTGAGACGGAAGACATCCATCCCGTAGGCCTCGGGGTCGATGCCGAGCGCCTCGTGGAACGCCGGCCGCGTGTGATCGCGCACGAACATCGTCGCGAAGACGGCGACCTGGAAGAAGCGGATCCAGAGGAGGTTCAGCCCGCGGAGGAGCGAGGGCGTCGCGCGCATCATCAGCGCGAGCGCCTCGCCGTGGCGGAACTCGTCGTTGCACCACTGCTCGAACCACTGGAAGATCGGATGAAACCGCTTCTCGGGGTGCGCCTCGAGGTGGCGGAAGATCTTGATGTACCGCGCGTAGCCGATCTTCTCGGAGAGGTACGTCGCGTACAGGATGAACTTCGGGCTGAAGAACGTGTACTTCTTCGCCTTCACGAGGAAGCTCATGTCGACGGACACGCCGAAGTCCTTCAGGCACTCGTTGATGAACCCGGCATGGCGCGCTTCGTCGCGGCTCAAGAACTTGAACAGGTTCACCATGTCCGGGTTCGTGCTCCGCTTCCGGATCTCCGCGTAGAGGACGCAGCCCGAGAACTCGGAGGTGAGCGAGCTCACCATGAAGTCGACGAGCTCCTTGCGGAGCGGCTCGGAGAGGGAGGCCGGGTCGAACGACCACGTCTCGTCCCGGTGGAAGTGCTTCCGGTTGGTGTCCGACCGAAACTCCTGGATGAGCGCGTCCCACTCGGCGCGGATCGGCGTCACGTCGAAGCGGTTCATCGCCGCGAAGTCCGTCGTGTAGAAGCGCGGGGAGAGCGTGGTCGTCTCGGTCGCCTTCATCGTGACGTCGTTCGGAAACGACGCGGCGGGGATTCCGAGATCGAGGTCGAGGTCGCGTGCCGTGGCGCTCATGAGATTCTCCGATCACTGAAGCTGACTTCGAGCAGCTCGAGACATTCGACGTCGCCGGTGAGACGCGTCCAGGTGCGCTCGAGCCACGACGCACGCGTGAGCGTGGCGCGGCGGCGCTCGACCTTGGTTTCACCGAAGGAGGGGCACGGTACGTCGCCGTGGAGACGGAGCTCGTCGCCCGGCTCGAGGACGACGTCGCCGTCGATCTCGACGTGCGCCGAGAGGTCCTCGGGCAGGTGCGAGACGCGAAGCGTGCAGTCGACCTCGAACGAGCGGGAGCTCATCGCGGCCCCTCGAGGAGCTTGGCGAACGCGCCGGTGTTCGTGGGGCCGAACGCGTCGAGGTCGACTTTGTGGCCGCTCTGGCGGTCTTCGAGGACGAGGCGCCCGTCCGCCTCGCGCGCGAGGCGGAAGACGGCGTCGCGGCTCAGCGACTCGAGCTTCCGCGTGCGGAACATCCCGCGGAGGACGCCGCGGACGAAGCCGTTCGTGCCCGGGGGGTAGGCCGCCACCTCGTGGCCGCTGGCGGCGTCGAGCGCGGCGACCGTCCCGTCGGGGCGGTCCTCGAAGCGGAGCTCGACCGAGGCCATCGCCGGCTGCGGGACGGCAGCCAGGGCTGCCTCGACGTTCTGCCGGCGCGCGGCGCCCGCGAGCGCCATCGAGAGGACGAGGAGCACGGCGGCGCCGACGATGGCCCCGCGAGGAACCGAGATGTCGTGGTGATGCGGCTTGGCGGTCGTTCCCATCGTGTCCTCGTCGCGGCCTACTGGCCGGCCTCTGCGAGCGCGGGGCGGGGGGCGCGCACGGGCACGGGCGCCGCAGGCGCTTCGTGCTTCGCGACGCGGATCGCGACGTCGGACGCCGCCGCCCAGGCCTTCACGGCCTCGGCGAGGAGCGCGGCGACGCGAGCGGGCTCGGCGATCGCGCGGAGCGCCGGTCGCGCACGAACGACGTTCTTCGGGGCCACGTGCGGCCAGAGGTGCAGCCAGGCGATGCGGTTCGGCTCCGTGATCCGGAGCACGATGTCGCCGTCGCCTTCCTTCCGCACCGCGACGTCGGCAGACGCGAGCTGCTTGAAGGGCAGGTTCCACGTCATCGGTATCGCGATGCCGATCCGCATGACGATGCGGTGGGTCGTGATCGTGTAGACCGACGACCGCGCATAGAAGAAGGCGAGGAGGTGGACGACGGCGAGGCACCCTACCGCGAGGAGGAGCGCCACCCCCAGCCCGGAGAAGCCGGCGCCCTGCTCGCCGCGGAACGCGCTGATGGCGCGGAGCCCGACGAGCACGGCGAAGTAGGCCGCGAGCCAGCGGGTCTTGAAGGTCTGCCGCGCGAGGGCGCGCCACGCGGGGCGGCCCTGCCAGACGATGCTCTCGCCCGGCGGGAGCTCCGTCGGAAGGCCAGGGATCGGCTCGAAGTCGAGGTCGCTCATGTCAGACCACCGGCCCGAGGCGCTTCGCCGTCGCGTACATGCGGCCACCGGCGTAGTAGGCGCCGATCTTCTCCTCCTCGAGGAGCGTGACCTTGTCGACGCTCTTCAGGACCGGCACGTCCGCGAACTGCGCGCCCGTGATCGCGGCGCAGCGGACGACGCGCTTGTCGCCGTCGCACGCGAACATCGCGTAGGGGATGAGGCGCTTGCCTTCGTCGCCCTCGATGCCCGTGAGCGCGACCTCGATGTAGCGGACCTGCATGTCCGAGCGATCGACCCAGATGTCGGTGCAGATGCCGACGAGGGCCTCGTCGAGGCCGCGGACGTCCCAGCCGCGCGGATCCGATCCGGCGAAGAAGCGGAAGTCCGTCGCGATGCGCAGGGGCACGATCGCGTCGCGACCGTCACGCGTGAGCTCGGGAGCGTCCTCGCGCGCGGCCCACGACGAGGGGCCGACGCCCGCGAGCATGGGCGCGCCGGTCGGCTCGAGCGGGGAGCCCGCCGCCGCCGACGTGCGCGTCGCGCCGACATCGCGCGTGTCGCGGGAGAAGTTCGGCGCCGTGTACGTCCCGCCGTGCGGGAGCGCGAACGTCTTCGGCGTCGGGAAGAGGATGTCTGCCGTCGTCCCGACGATCCGCGGGTTGTCCTTCTCGAGGGGATACCCCTCGCGGCGATCCTCCTTCCTGAGCCACCAGATGAGGCCGAAAAAGAAGATCCAGAAGAGGTAGAGAACGACCTGTGCGGTGTCGATGTACGAAGTGAATGCGTTGCCCATGTGGTGTCCCCTCAGTTGGGCAGCTCGGCGAGGCCGAACCGGGATGTGGTGCCGTGCACGTCGATCTTCCGGACCAACGGGCCGAGCGCGACGAGCGTGCCGAACAGAAGCGCGATCTCGATGTGGTAGACGAACGTGTAGCCGACGACGGAAGACGTGAGGCCGGGGCCGAGCGCGCCGCGCACGGCGAGGCCGGAGAGGACGTCACGGAGGACGCCGCCGAGCGCGATGCCGGAGCCGGCGACGGTCGCTTGCACCGCGCCCCAGGCGCCGATCGCGAGACCGGACTGGCCCCGTTCGGAGAGCGCCATCGAGGCGGTGAGGGTGCCGACCGAGAACCAGCCGCCGCCGAAGCCGATGAGCATCGTGCCGACCCAGAAGAGGGCCGCGCTCTCGAACGGCGCGGCGAAGATGACGAACGAGAAGCCGGCGATCCCGAAGAGGGAGCCGAGCGCGGCGAGCTTCGGCGGGTTGTCGCCGCGGGAGAGCCACCGCGCCGCGAAGAAGAGCCCCGCGAGCGTGCCGCCGGCCATCGCCGCGGTCAGCAGCGTCGTCGCGTGGACGGGGAGCCCGAGGAGCTCGCCGCCGTACGGCTCGAGGAGGATGTCTTGCATGTTGAAGCCCGCGCCGCCGAGGCCGACGGCGACGAGGAGGCGGCTCGCCGGACCGCCGCGGAGGAACGCGCGAAACGACTCGCGGAAGGAGGGCGAAGCCTCCTCCTCGTCGCTCTCCACGCTCTTCTTGGGCGCGCCGCGACCCTCCTGCTTCCAGAGGGCGATGATGTTGAGGACGATGGTGACCATCGCCGCGCCCTGCACGATCTTGATGAGCTTCAGGTAGTCGAAGGACTGGAGCAGCGCGCCGAAAGAGAGCGACGCGGCGACCATCCCGACGAGGAGCATCACGTAGAGGAGCGCGACGACGCGCGGGCGGCTGTCCTTCGGCGCGAGATCGGTCGCGAGCGCGACGCCCGCGGTCTGCGTCGTGTGGAGGCCGGCGCCTATCATCAGGAAGGCGAGCCCCGCGGCCGCCTCTCCCACGAGCATCGGCGCGTACGTCCCGCGCTTCGAGAGCACGAGGAGCGCGAACGGCAGGATCGCGAGCCCCCCGAACTGCACGAGCGTGCCCATCCAGATGTACGGGACGCGACGCCAGCCGAGGACCGACTTGTGGTTGTCGGACTTGTGGCCGATGAGCGCGCGGAACGGCGCGAAGAGGATCGGGAGCGCCACCATCGACGCGACGAGCCAGGCCGGGATGCCGAGCTCGACGATCATGACGCGGTTCAGGGTCCCGTTGAGGAGGACGAGCACGAGGCCGACCGACACCTGGAACAGCGCGAGCCGGAGGAGGCGCGGGAGCGGGAGCTCGGGCGTCGCGGCGTCGGCGAAGGGGAGGACCTTCGGACCGAGCGCCTTCCAGAAGTCGGTGACCTTCGGGCTCACGGCCGGACGAGCTCCATCGTCTGGGAGAGGTAGAAGCTCGCGTCGATGCGCTCGCTCCGCGCCACGCGGCACGGGCCCATCTCCGGGTGGGCGGTGACGCGGGCGACGAGGTCGCCCTCCGCGATCGGGACGATGTTCGGCGCGCGGTCGGCGCGCGGGAACGTCTTGCCGACCGCGTGCATGACGGTGAGGAGCGCCGTCTTCGGGGCGAACGTGAAGACGAAGCCGCGGCCTGTGCGCGCGTAGAGGCGCGCGACCATGTCCGCCATGTCGGCGGGCTCGTAGTGGATGAGCGAGTCCATCGCCACGATCCAGTCGAACCGGCCGAGCGACGGCTCGAGCATGTCGCTCACGCGGAAGTCGACGGAGCCCTTGCCGTACTGGCCGGCCGTCCGCTCCTTGGCGAGCTGCACGAGCGTGTCGGAAATGTCGATGGCGACGACGTGCGCGCCGCGCTGGGCGGCCTCCACCGCGAGCGAGCCCGTCCCGCAGCCGGCGTCGAGCACGCGCTGGCCGGTCAGATCGCCCGGGAGGTACGAGAGGAGGGTCGCGCGCATGCGATCGCGACCGGCGCGCACCGTGCGACGGATCCGGCTGACGGGCGCGTCCGACGTGAGCTTCGCCCACGCATCGACTGCCGTGCGGTCGAAGTACTGCTCGAGCTCCTGGCGGCGCGCGTCGTAGGTGGTGCTCGCGGCGTTCATCACTCGTACCCCAGGAAATCGAAGATCTCGCGGTCCTTCATAGAGCGGCCCTCGAGCGGCGCGACGCCCGCGTAGAGGCGCGCGGCGAGCTGCATGTACTCCGCCTGCACGGCGTCGATCTCGGGCGACGACTCCATCTCGAAGAGCGTCGACTTCTTGAGCCGGCTCCGGCGGACGACGTCGAGGTCCTTGATGTGCGCGACGCGCTGGAGCCCCGCCGACGCGTTGTAGCGGTCGATCTGGTCGGTGTCCGTGCTGCGGTTCGCGATGACCCCGCCGAGGCGGACGGCGTAGTTCTTCGCCTTCGCGTTGATCGCCGCGACGATGCGGTTCATCGCGAAGATGGAGTCGAAGTCGTTCGCCGTCACGATGAGCGCGCGCTGGGCGTGCTGGAGGGGCGCCGCGAAGCCGCCGCAGACGACGTCGCCGAGGACGTCGAAGATGACGACGTCCGTGTCCTCGAGGAGATGGTGCTCCTTCAGGAGCTTCACGGTCTGGCCGACGACGTAGCCGCCGCAGCCCGTGCCGGCCGGCGGCCCGCCGGCCTCGACGCACATGACGCCGTTGTAGCCCTCGACGACGTAGTCCTCGGGGCGGAGCTCCTCGGCGTGGAACTCCACCTGCTCGAGGACGTCGATGACGGTGGGCTGGAGCCGCTTCGTCAGCGTGAACGTCGAGTCGTGCTTCGGATCGCAGCCGATCTGGAGGACGCGCTTGCCGAGCTTCGAGAAGGCGACCGAGAGGTTCGACGACGTCGTGCTCTTGCCGATGCCGCCCTTGCCGTAGACGGCGAAGACCTTGGCGCCCTCGATCGTGGCGGGTCGCGCGTCCTGGAACTGGACGCTGCCGTCCCCGTCTCCCTTGCGCTTGATCTGGACGAGGTCGTTCATGCGGCTCCTAGTGCGGCGCTGTCGGCAAAAGCGCCGATGCCTGGAAGGCCGATGCCTTCGAGGCGGTCTTCGAGCTCTTCGCCGGCGGCGCGGAGCTTTGCGAGCGTGTCTGCGTCGGGCGTCCAGTAGGAGCGCTCCGTGGCCTCGAGGAGGCGGTTGGCGAGCTTGAGGGAGGCCTTCGGGTTCAGCGCCGCGAGGCGGTCCCGCATCGAGCGGTCGAGCACGTACGTCTCGGTGAGCTCGCGGTAGACCCACGGCTCGACCTGGTTCGTCGTCGCCGACCACCCGAGGGTGTTCGTGACCTGCGCCTCGATCTGGCGCACGCCTTCGGCGCCGTGCTTCAGCATCTCCTCGGTCCACTTCGGGTTGAGCGACCGCGTGCGGCTCTCGAGCGCGACCTGCTCGGTCAGCGTGCGGACGTGGCCGCCCTCGCCGCGCGTCTGGTCGCCGATGTAGATCGGGAGGGACTCGCCCGTCGCCTTCGCCTTCTTCACGGCGCGGCCGATGCCGCCGAGCGTGTCGAAGTAGTGGTCGATCGTCACGACACCGAGCTCGACGGACTCGAGGTTCTGGTACGCGAGGTCGACGCCGGAGAGCACGGTGGCGAGGAGCGCCTCGTGCTTCACGGGCGCGCCGCTCCGGCCGTAGGCGAAGCACTTCCGCTTCGCGTAGGCGTCCGCGAGCTCGTCCTCTTCCTGCCACGCACCCGACTCGACGAGCTGGTTCACGTTCGCGCCGTACGCGCCCTCCGCGTTGGAGAACACGCGGAGCGCGGCGGTCTCGAGGTCGCAGCCGTGCTTCGCCTGGTAGGCGAGGGCATGACGACGGACGAAGTTCTGCTCCAGCGGCTCGTCGGCGGCCGCGGCGAGGTAGGCCGCCTCGGCGAGTAGGCGCGTCTGGAGCGGGAGGAGATCGCGGAAGATGCCCGAGAGCGTCACCATGACGTCGATCCGCGGGCGACCGAGCTCCGCGAGCGGGACGAGGCTCGCGCCGACGAGCCGGCCGTAGCTGTCGAACCGCGGCTTGGCGCCGAGGAGGGCGAGCGCCTGCGCGATCGGACCGCCGCCCGACTTCAGGTTGTCCGCGCCCCACAGGACGACGGCGACCGACTCGGGGAGGGGGTTGCCGTCCGCGACGTGGCGCGCGAGGAGGCGCTCGGCCTGCTCGCGGCCGTCGTGGACCGCGAACGCGCTCGGGATCCCGAAGGGATCGAAGCCGTGGAGGTTACGGCCCGTCGGGAGGACGGCGGGATTCCGGAGGAGATCCCCGCCCGGCGCAGGGCGGATGAAGCGAGCGTCGAGCGCGCGGAGGAGGGCGGGCAGCTCGTGATCCTCCTCGAGGAGCGCGTTCGTGCGCGCGAGCTCTTCGAAGGCGCGAAGGCTGTCGTCGGTCTTCGGGAGCCCCGAGGCCGCGAGGACGGCCTTCATCGGCTTCTTCGCGAGGATCGCGTCGAGCGCGCCAGGGTCCGCGGCGGAGACGGGCGTGCCCGAGAGGATCGCGGCGAGGTAGTCCCTCCGCGCCGCGAGCGACATCGGCTCGCCGAGCACGTGGAGGCCGCACGGGATGAGCGTCGCCTCGAGCTCGGCGAGCGCGGTCACGAGCGCCACCACCTCGCGCGTCGCGGGCGCGACCCAGGGAGCGTCGCTCGCGGGCGCGAGATCGAGCTCGATCGCCTGCGCCTGCACGACCGCGAGCAGGCGCGAGGCCTCCGCGTCGCTCGGAGGGAGCGAGCGGAGCCGATCGAGCGACTCCTTCAGCGTGACGAGGCCGCGGTAGAGGCCCGCCTGCGAGACCGGCGGCGTGAGGTAGCTCACGAGCGTCGCGGCCGCGCGCCGGCGCGCGAGCGCGCCCTCGGACGGGTTGTTGGACGCGTAGAGGTAGACGTTGGGGAGGTCGCCGAGGAGGCGGTCGGGCCAGCAGCTCGACGAGAGCCCCGTCTGCTTGCCCGGCATGAACTCGAGCGCCCCGTGGGTCCCGAAGTGGAGGACCACGTGCGCGCGGTGATCGTGACGGAGAAAGCTGTAGAAGGCCGCGAACGCGTGGGTCGGCGTGTAGCTCGACTCGAAGAGGAGCCGCATCGGATCGCCTTCCCAGCCGAAGGCGGGCTGGATGCACACGGCGACGCGGCCGAACCGCGCGCCGAGCACGAAGAGGCTCGAGCCGTCCGTGAGGTGCTTGCCGGGCGCGGGACCCCAGTGCTTCTCGATCTCGTCGAGGTGCGGCTCGCGGCGGACGTGGTGGTCCGTCGCGATCTTGTGGAGGACGTTCGCGTCGGTGCCGTAGCGGCTCGCGTTGCCCTCGAGGATGCGCGCGCGGAGCGTCTCGACGTCGCGCGGGACCTCGACGTCGTAGCCGTCGGCCGCCATCGCGCGGAGCGTCGCGAGGAGCGACTCGAAGACCGCGAGGTAGGCCGCGGTGCCGGTCGCGCCGCCGTTGGGCGGGAAGTTGAAGAGCACGATGCCGACGTTGCGCTCGCGCTTCGGCGTGTGCCGCAGGGCGACGAGGCGCTCGACGCGCGCCGCGAGCATCTCGACGCGGTCCTCGATGCCGGTCATCGCGCCGCCCGCGGGCCGTCCGCCGAAGACGATCGGCCCGGTCGCGCCGTCGAGCTCGGGGATCGCGACCATGATCGTCGCCTCGATCGGCGTGAGGCCGTTCGGCGACGCGCTCCACTGCGCGATCGACTGGAACTCGAGGGGTTGCGCGGCGACGTACGGAACGTCGACGCGGGCGAGCATGTCCTCGGCCGCCTTCGCGTCGTTGAACGCCGGACCGCCGACGAGCGAGAAGCCCGTGAGCGACACGACCGCGTCGACCGTGACGTTCCCCTTCGTGTCGAAGAAGAAGCGCTCGATGGCGGGCCGCGCGTCGAGGCCGACCGCAAAGACGGGGACCACGCGGAGGCCGCGAGCCTCGATCGCGTCGATGACCGCGTCGTAGTGACCGGTGTCGCCGCCGAGGACGTACGAGCGCATCACGAGCACGCCGACCGTGGGCGCGCCCTCGCCGCGCGAGCCGCGGACGACGGGCCGGACGAGGTCGAGCTCCGCGCGCGTCTCGGCGATCCGCGCCGGCAAGGCCGGGTGGTAGATCCCGTTGTCCGGGTACTCGCGCGGGGGCTTCGCCTCGAGGGTCCCGCGGAGCGGGCGGCGGGGGCCGTCGGCGTACCGCGTGACCAGCATGCGGACGAGGTCGGCGATGTTGTCGGCCGAACCCGAGAGCCAGTACGAGAGCGCGAGGAAGTACGTGCGGAGCTCCTGCGCCTTGCCGGGGAGGAAGCGGAGGATCTTCGGGAGCCGGCGCAGCATCGCGAGCTGACCTGCGCCGCCGTCCTTCTTCGCCTCTTTCCCGCTCGACCCGCGGAGCTTCTTGAGGAGCGCGAGCGGCCCGCCCTTCGCGTCGTTGTCCATCCGAAAGCTGCCCATGCGCGTCTGGCGCATGACCTCACCGGCGGACATCGCGCAGACCATCGCGTCGCAGTGATCGCGGCGCGCTTCGAGGGCGGGGAGGACCGCGCGGATGTGGTCCTCGATGAAGAGCATGTTCGCGAAGACGATGTCCGCCTGCGCGATGTCGGCGTTGCACGCCGCGAGGGCGCGCGCGTCGGAGAGGCCGGTCGCCGCGTGGAGGCGGAGATCGAGGCCAGGGAGCTCGGGGAGGAGGGACGCGCGCGCGTGATCGACGGCGCTCGAGATGTGGTTGTCGAGCGTCACGATGACGACCCGAACGGGGATCGGCATCTTCGCCTCAGGCGCTGAAGTGAGCTTTTGCATCGTAGAGCGTCTCCAGCGTGATGCGATCGAGACCGCGGTCCTGTGCGAAGCGCTCGGTGTTGCGGCGCGCCTTGCCGCGGACGAAAAAGGGGATCTTCTTGAGCTCTTTCTCGGCGTCGGGGGTCCAGGGGGGGGGGAGACCCGGAACGCCGGGCACGGGCACGGGCACGGGCACGGGGGAGATGGGGGAGGCGCCGAGGTGGGAGGGGGCGTCCTGGAACTCGAAGTCTTCGCGGAACATGCCGAGGAGGTGCTCCTCGAGGCCCATCATGAGGGGGTGGACCCACGTGTCGAAGATGACGTTCGCGCCCTCGAAGCCCATCTGGGGCGAGTAGCGGGCGGGGTAGTCCTGGACGTGCACGGGGGCCGAGATGACCGCGCACGGGACGCCGAGGCGCTTGGCGATGTGGCGCTCCATCTGCGTGCCGAGGACGAGATCGGGCGCGAGCTCGGCGATCTTCTCTTCCACGAGGAGGTGGTCGTCCGTGACGAGCGCCTCGACGCCGTGGAGGGCGGCGGCGGCGCGGACGTCGCGGGCGCGCTCGCGGCTGTACGAGCCGAGGCCGACCACGTCGAATCCGAGCTCCTCCTTCGCGATGCGCGCGGCGGAGATCGCGTGGGTCGCGTCTCCGTAGACGAAGACGCGCTTGTTCGTGAGGTAGGTCGCGTCGACCGACCGCGAGTACCAGGGCAGGTTCGACGCGCCCTCCTCGAGGACCTCGGCGACGACCTTCGGATCGAGCTTCGCGACCTCGGCGACCTGCTTCACGAAGTCCTTCGTGCCAGAGACGCCGATGGGGACCGCGGTGACGAGCGGCTGACCGAACGTCTTCGCGAGCCACTTCGCCGCCGTGTCCGCGATCTCCGGGTAGAGGACGATCGAGAAGTCCGCGTCGGGGAGGCGCGCGATGTCGGCCGGCGAGGCGCCGAGCGGCGCCGTCACGTTCACGTCGACCCCGAGGCTCGCGAGGAGCCGCGTCACCTCGAGGAGGTCGTCACGGTGACGGAAGCCGAGCGCGGTCGGGCCGAGGAGGTTCGCGGTGGGACGCCCCGTCGCCGGACGCTCGGCACGCGGGCGCGCGCACGTCCGGACGACGCGGTAGAAGGTCTCCGCCGCGCCCCAGTTCTCCTTGTGCTGGTAGGAGGGTAGCTCGAGCGCGACGACGGGGACCGGGAGGTCGAGCGCCTTCGCGATGCCGCCGGGATCGTCCTGGATGAGCTCTGCGGTGCAGGACGCCCCGACGAGGAGAAGCTCCGGCTGGAAGCGCTCGTACGCCTCGCGCACCGTGGTCTTGAACAGCTCGGCGGTGTCCGAGCCGAGATCGCGCGCCTGGAACGTCGAGTACGTGACGGGCGGGCGGCCCTTGCGACGCTCGATCATCGTGAAGAGCAGATCGGCGTAGGTGTCGCCCTGCGGCGCGTGGAGGACGAAGTGAACGCCCTTCATCGCGGTCGCGATGCGCATCGCACCGACGTGCGGAGGTCCTTCGTAGGTCCAGACGGCGAGCTGCATGTCAGACCTGGAGGAGCCCCTTCCGGACGAGCGGCCGCGCGAAGAGCTCCGCGAGGTCGCCGGCCTGGTCGAAGCCCTGGACGGGGGTGAAGACGAGCTCGATCGACCACTTGGTGGTCATGCCCTCGGACTCGAGGGGGTTCGCGAGGCCGAGCCCGCAGACGACGAGGTCGGGGCGTGCCGCGCGGCAGCGGTCGAGCTGGCGCTCGACGTCCTGCCCCTCGCTCACGAGGACGCCCTCGGGGAGGAGCCCGAGCTCCGTGGCGAGGTGATCCTGGTGGAGGTAGGGGGTGCCGACCTCGACGAGCTCCATCCCGAGCTCCCGCGACAGGAAGCGGGCGAGCGGGATCTCGAGCTGCGAGTCGGGGAAGAAGAAGATGCGCTTGCCGGCGAGGCGCTCACGGTGGCGGGCGACGCCGGCGTTGCCGCGGGCCTCGGCGGGCGCGACGACCTCGCGGAAACGGGCCTCGGGGACGCCGAAGGCCTGGGCGGCGGCCGCGAACCAGCCTCGCGTGCCCTCGACGCCGAGGGGGAACGGGGCCTTGAGTCGCCGTGCCCCACGGAGCTCGAGGGCCTGCGCCGTCGTCGCGAGGAAGGGCTGCGCGAGGAGATACGTCGTCTCGGGAGAGACTGCCGGGAGCGCCGTCGAGCGGCGCGGTGGGAAGAAGGAGACCGGGATCCCGAGCTCGCCGAAGAGGCGGCGGAACTGATCCTCGACGACGTCCGGGAGCGTGCCCACGACGAGGAGGTCCTTGCCGGTCGCGCGAGCGGGCAGCTCGGGAACGAGCGCCGCGAGGCAGGCGTCCTCGCCCTGCGTGAACGTCGTCTCGATCCCGCTGCCCGAGTAGGCGAGGATCTTCACCGGATTCGCGCGGCCCGCGTACGCGGCGGTGAGGCGCGAGGCGGCGCGCGCGAGGTCGAGCTTGATGACCTCCGACGGGCACGAGCCGACGAGGAAGAGCATCTTGATCTCGGGCCGGCGGGCGAGGACGCGGCCGACCGCGCGATCGAGCTCCTCGTTCGCGTCGGTGAGGCCCGCGAGATCCTTCTCCTCGAGGATGGCGGTCGCGAAGCGCGGCTCCGCGAAGATCATGACGCCGGCGGCCGACTGCATCAGATGCGCGCAGGTGCGCGAGCCGACGACGAGGAAGAACGCGTCCTGGATCTTGCGGTGGAGCCATACGATGCCCGTCAGGCCGCAGAAGACCTCGCGCTGGCCGCGCTCGCGGAGGATCGGCAGGTGTCCCCGGGGTGCGCTGCCCTCCGCCCGGACCGGCTCGCAGCTCACGGCGCTCACGAGACGGCCTCGGCGGCGGCGCGCGTGGCGGCTTCCCCGAGCCGGGCGGCGCGGAGCTTGAGGATGAACTGGGTCGCGTTGACGACGTACGTGCCGTACGCCGCGAGGGCGAGGAGGAGCTGCCCGCGCGTGCCGAGGGCGCCCGTGAGGAGCGCGCCGAGGTAGGCCGTGTGCAGCGCAATCACGAGCATGCTGAAGACGTCTTCCCAGTAGAAGGCGGGGGCGAACAGGTAGCGGCCGAAGACGCGCTTCTCCCAGATCGCGCCGGTCACCATGATCGCGTAGAGGAGGAACGTCTTCACGACGACCGAGGCCGACGCGGCGACGAGCCCGTCCCCCGTCGCGAGCGCCCGCAAGACGAGGACCAGGCTGACGGCGAAGGCGAGGAACTGCACGGGCGCGAGCACGCCCTGCACGAGCGTCCACCGGGTCGCGTCACGCTTCTTGCGCTGCTCGGGGGTGTAGAGCGGCGCGCGGAGCGTGCGTGACGAGGCCTCTGAGCTGGTCCTCGACATCCAGTCGCTAGATGTACGTGACGGGTCGCGAGTGTCAAGCAAGATAGACGTCAAGCTGGGTTGACAGTGTCGGCCGGCGCTGTCGTGGGCTGTCGTCCTCGCTGGCGCCGCGGGGATCCCGCGTGCCACCCTTCGCTTCCGACTCTCCCGCCATGACGCTCCGCTTCCCCTCCGTCCTGCCGTTCGTGCTGCTCGCTGCGGCGTGCTCCGTCGAGACCGCGCCGCCGTCGCCCGAGGCCGCCGTCGTGCGGTCACGCGCCGCGATCGTCGCCGGCTACGCCGACACGGCCCATCCCGCGGTCGTCTCCCTCACGCTCGGCGAGGGATCGTTCGATGGCTCCTGCACGGGGACGATCGTGAAGATCGACCCTGCCCGTCGCATCGGGTGGGTCGCGACGGCCGCCCACTGCATCGAGACCGGCGTCTGGCGGGTGATCGAGACGGAGGACACGGCGTCCGGGACGGGCGTCGTCTACGGCGTGCTCGACTACGAGGCCGACCCCCGCTACCGCGGTCAGGACGACGACTACGCGATGGTCCGCATCCTGGGCGTCGACGCCACGACGCCCACGATCCCCCTCGTGACGAGCCCCGACGGCCTTGCGGTCGGCTCGAAGGTGACGAGCGTGGGCTTTGGCCGGACCCTGGAAGCGACGACGAACACGAAGCGCATGGCGATCGACATGACGATCGCCGAGCTCACGAGCGACCTCGTCGGCTATGTCCAGCGGACGGGCGGGATCTGCAACGGCGACAGCGGCGGGCCCGTCCTCTCCGGGTCCGGACCTGCGGAGCGGGTCGTCGCGATCCACTCCTACGGCGTCGAGGGCTGCCAGGACCGCGCCTACAGCGCCCGCGTCACCGACGGGCTCGCGTTCTTCGGAGCACAGCTCGCGAAGCCGCTCCCGGCGCTGTCGTGCGATCTGTGTCGGAGGATCGAGACCTCGGGGAAGGGCGCATGCGCCGCCATCACGACCGCCTGCCTCGCCGACGACGACTGCCGCGGCTACCAGGACTGCATCGCGGCGAGGAAGAAGGACGCCGCCACCTGCGCGAGCGAGTTCACGCTCGCGGCGGGGCCGTCCCTCGCCGCGAAGAGCTGCGCGTGCGGCGGCCCGTGCGCGGAGGCCTGCGCGAACGACGCGTCGTGCGCGGGCGTCGGGAAGTGCGGGGCCGAGGTGCGGGCGGAGGCAGAGTGCTCGGCGTGCATCGAGAGCGCGTGCTGCGCCGAGCACAGTGACTGCACCGGCGACGGGCGATGTCACCTCTGCCTCGAGAAGGACGACACGTTCCCGTCCTGCACGAAGAACGAGCCGCGGAAGAGGCTCGCGGCCTGCGCGAAGGACAAGTGCGCTGCGCCCTGCGCGGGGTCGACGCTCCCGACCATCGGCGTGGAGGAGGCCCCCGCACCGGAGGAGGCCGCCCCGCCGGAGGAGGAGGCCGGCTGTCGCGTCGCGCGGGCCCGCGGCCCGGCCTCGCCG
>JALHPN010000047.1 GCA_022842465.1 Polyangiaceae bacterium
GTCGCGCGCCTCTTGGAGGTTGGCGAGGCCCTCGGCGTGAGCGGGGCCGAGCTCCTCGGGCGCGCCTCGCAGGCGCGGCGGGCGGCCGCGTCGAAGGCGCGCGCGGTCCTCGCCCTCGTCGGCCTCCGCGGCGCGGGGAAGAGCACCGTCGGGGCGCGCGTCGCCGAAGCCCTCGGCGTCCCGTTCGTGGAGCTCGACGAGCTCATCGTGCGCGAGGCGCAGATGACGCTCCCGTCGATCTTCGAGATCCACGGCGAGCGCTACTACCGCAGCATCGAGCGCGAGGTGCTCCGGCGCCTCCTCGAGGAGGGGAAGCCGCTCGTCGTCGCGACGGGAGGGTCCATCGTCACCGACGCCGAGACGTGGTCGCTCCTCCGCGCGCGCGCGCGGACGATCTGGCTCGAGGCGAAGCCGGAAGATCACTGGAACCGCGTCGTCGCCCAGGGCGACGTCCGCCCGATGCGCGGCCGCCCGCGCGCGATGAACGAGCTCCGGCAGCTCCTCGGCGCCCGCGCCCCCCTCTATGCGCAGGCGGACGTCGTGATCGACACGTCGACGCACGGGCTCGACGGCGTCGTCCACGACGTCCTCGCGTCCTCGCGCTGACTACGTGCAGGAGCCCGCGGCCTTCATCGTCGAGAGCCCGCTCTTGCAGGCGTCCTCCGTCTGCGCGGACGTCGCGCCCTGCTCCTTCGCCTTCCCGAGCTGATCCTGGGTCGCCTTGCACGAGCTCGCGAAGGCCGGCTGCGCGCTCGCGATCTCCTCGCAGCACGCGACGTAGGCCTCGCACTGCGGCCCGAGCCCGCTCGACGTGGTCTCGTCGGACCCGCTCGAGCCGCCGTCGGCGGGCGCGGTCGACGACGTCGACGAGGTCGGCTTGTCGTCGTCGTCCGCGGCGCACGCGACGAGCGAGAGGGAGACGAGCGAGACGAACGAGACGACGAGCGACTTTCCACAGATGATCATGAGAACGACCTCCTTGGTCGTCCCCGAGAGCCTCTTGCCACGCGCTCGTCGCAAGAATTCGTCAGCTCGCGCGGGGGCGCGCCAGCTCGCCTTCCTCCTCGAGATGAGCGAGCGACTCGGCGTGCTCGATCGCGAGGCGCACCCGCTCCTCGGCCGGCTCTCTCTGCCCGAGCGCCTCGATCGCCACGCGGAGCGACGGAGCCGCGGTGCGGGCGGCGACGGCGGCGAGCCTCGCGCGGGTGTCGAGATCGTCCGCCTTGGCATCGAGCGCGATGGCCGCGCCGGCGCGGGCGGAGGAGTCGCTCGTCGGATCCTCCAGGATCTCCCACAGCCGCTCGCGCGGGATCGCGGCCAGCCGGTAGCCGCCCGCGTCCTGCATCCCGAGCGCCCGCATCGCCGCGAGCCACTCGGCGACGCTGCGTCCCCCGCGCGCGAGGAGCGCCTCCTCGTGACCCCGCTCCACCTCGCGATGACGCTCGATTCCGGCCTCGATACGGGAGAGGAGGGCGTCACGCTCGACGTCGCGCGCGCCGTCGTTCTGCGTGAGGCGGATGTCGTGGGTGCGCCCGAACGCGCGGAGGACGACGCCGAGGCTCGAGCCCTCGACGTGCTCGATCGCGCGGAAGGGGAAGAAGCGGGCCGAGCCGAGCCACCGCACGAGCACGCCGTCGGCCGCGACCTCGACGACCTGGGGCATCACGAGCGGCAAGGCGATGAGCGCGTACAGCCCGGCGAGGACGAGCACGCCCCACGGGGGCACGAAGCGGACCACGTTGAAGAGGAACCACGGCGACGTGGTGAGGAGGAGCGTGAGCCAGCGGATGTGGACGGCCCACGGCGGCAGCGCCCGGATCCGCACGAGGTCGTCCGGGTGGCCGAGCCCGAGAGCGCCCACGATCGCGTCCGCCTGGGCACGCGAGGTGGTGAAGACGGAGCACGAGCGGAAGGGGCGGCCGGTCTCGAGGTGGACGACCGTAGAGCCCTCGTCGACCTCCGACACGAGGACACCCTGGATGTCACGGCGCGCGACCGCGAGCGCGCCGTCGACGTGGAGGCCCGCCCCGTCGGCCCGGACGCGGCGGGCGCGCTTGCCACCGCGGCTGGGCCGGCGGAGCGACGTGGCGACGGCCATCCCGGCGAAGAGGGCGAAGACGGCGAGGAGGCCCGGCGTCTGGAAGGCGCCGCTCGCGATGGCCCAGCCGATGGCGGAAGCGCCGATCAGCGCGATGGCGAGCGTCCGCGTGGGCCGCCGTCGTCCGAGCTTGAGATCCGCCTCGAACGCCATGACGACAGCGTAGCGCGCGCCACGTCGCGCCGCAGGCGCCGAGGATGCGCCCGCGTACGGTCGAGCTCAGTCCTCTCGCTTCGGGTACCGGAGCGGCTCGCGCCACTCGACGACCATGTTGTCGTCGGTGATGACGCGCGAGCCTGCCGCGAGGGTGCGCGGCACGACCGTCGCCGCGTACTCGAGGTCGTTGTAGCCGAGGAGCGCGTCGTAGATGACGGCGTGGCGCGGGATCGTCCGATCGAGGATCGGCGCGCCGTCGATCGTCATCGTGTCGAGCACGGTCTTCCAGCGGGGGCGGTCGAAGTGGAGCCCGGGATCGTCCGACACGAGCGCGAAGTTCGCCACGCGGAGGAAGCTCGGGAAGGAGCGCGCCGCCGTGAGCTGCACGTCGTAGGAGTCCGTGGTGTTGAAGTAGAAGATGCCGCCCGGCCGGAGGTGACGGCGCGCGATGTCCATGAACTCCGTCGAGAGGATGTTCGTCGCGTGGCCGCGCCAGTGGAGCGTCGTGTTCATGACGACGACGTCGAAGCAGTCGTCGTGCGCCTGCATCCAGCGGCGCCCGTCGTCGAAGACGATCGACACCTTGGGGTTCGTGAGCAGGCTCCGCACCTCGGGGTGGCGCGCGATCACCTCCAGGTAGCCAGGGTTGATCTCGATGATCGTCATGCGCTCGACGCCAGGAAGGTTCAGGACGACCTGGGCCCAGGAGCCCGAGGCGAGCCCGACCATGAGCACCTCGCGCGGGGCGGGATGGAAGCCGCCGAGCACGTAGGCGCGGAGGATCCCGTTCTTGTCGTTCTCGTCGAGCCTGACGTTGACGACGCCGTCGTACGCGCCACCGCCGTAGACCGTCCCGTCCTGTCCGACGAAGATGACGCCTGACTTCGTCTCGACGATCTGCTGGAACGGCGTCGCCGGATCGTACTCCCACTTGTAGACGAGGCGCTCCCAGAGCCCGGCGTGGAGGCGCGGCGCGAGGACGACGACGAGGGCGGCGAGGGCCGCGAGCGCCCCGTGGAAGCGGAGGGCCTGGCGCCGCGGCGCGCCGCTCGCCACGACGAGGCCCGCGGCGAGGGCGAAGCCGAGGAGCGCGAGGAGCGTTTGGATCGAGACGAGTCGGAGGCGGTCCATGAGCACGAAGCCCGTGAGGAGGCTCCCTGCCGCCGATCCGATGATGTTTGCAAGGTACACGTAGGAGAGCTTCTGGCCGGCGCGGTCCGACGCCGGGACACCGAAGTGGCAGAGGAGCGGGAGCACGGCCCCGAGGAAGCCTGCCGCCACGGCGACCGCGAGGAGCCCCGCGCGGACGTCGGTCGTCGCCGCCGTCCACGCGCACACGGGAGCGACGAACATCGCGAGCACGTTCGCTATCGCGACGAAGCCAGCGAGGCGCGCGAGGGCCCGGGGGTCGCCGCCGCTCTCGTCCTTGCACGCGCGGCCCGCGCCCCACGAGCCGAAGGCGATGCCGAAGAGGTACGCGGCGAGGAGGAGGCCGAACGTCGCCGCCGTCCCCCGCGTCATGACGGAGAGGACGCGGTACCAGACGATCTCGTACGAGAGCGCGACGAAGCCGGAGACGGCGGAGGCGACGATCGCGATCCGGAGACGCGCCTGTTCCCGGGAGCCAGTCACGCGCGGAGCATCGGCGAGCGCGACGGGGAGGTCAATTCGTGATCAGATGTGATCCTTGGACCTCGACGACGTCTCCTCGCGCGTTCCGCTCGACGCGCCGGGCGTCCCGTCGCCCGAGGCCGTCCGCTTCCTCCGTTCGTTCGTGCTGCCGTTCGTGCGCGTGATGTGGCGGCCCACGCTCGAGGGGCTCGAGAACCTGCCGGCGTCGGGCCCCTATCTGCTCGTCGCGAACCACTCCGGCGCGATGTCGATCGCGGAGCTCTTGTCGGTGGCTTCGCTCTGGGCAGACGCCTTCGACGGCGCGCGCCCGCTGGCGGGGTTCGCGCACCCCTTCTCGTTCGTGCTCCCGCCGATCCGGCGGATGATGAGCCACGTCGGCGCCGTCCCGTCGTCGTACGAGGCGGGCAGAGCCACGCTCGCGGCGGGCGTTCCGCTCCTCGTCTTTCCAGGCGGGGATCACGAGGCAGGGCGCCCCCTCTGGCACGCGAACACGGTCGACTTCGGAGGGCGGGTCGGGTTCCTGAAGCTCGCGCGGCAGGCCGGCGTGCCGATCGTCCCGATGGGGATCCGCGGCAGTCACTTCACGGCGCCGGTCCTCCTCCAGTCGAGGCTCCTGGCGTCGCTCTTCGTCCTGCCGCGCGCCTTCGGCGTGAAGCGCTACCCGTTGACGGCGCTCGCCGTCCTGGGCGCCCTCGCGATCTTGCGTAGGCTCCGGGCTCACGGAGCCGTCGGATGGGCGGCTGCGGCGGGCTGGCTCGCGTCGCCGCTGGCGCTCGTCCCCTGGGTGCCGTGGACGATCCGCTTCCGCATCGGCGCGCCGCTCGCACGTGAAGAGCTCGATGCCCTGCCGCTCGACGCGGCGCGTAGGCGCGTCGAAGCGGCGGTCCAGGCGCTCGTCGCGCGCCGAGGAGGCCCGTGATAAGAGGCTCCCGCAGCACGCGAGGAGAAGCGGAGATGATCGAGCTCGGTAGCTACGTCGGGGGCAAGTGGGTCCGGGGCAAGGGGAAGGCGGCGACGCTGGTGAACCCCGCGACGGAGGAGGCGCTCGCGACGACGTCCACCGAGGGCCTCGACTTCGCCGGCGCGCTCGCGTTCGCGCGGGAGAAGGGCGGCCCCGCCCTCCGCGCGATGACGTTCACGCAGCGCGGCGAGATGCTCCGCGCGATGTCGAAGGCGATCCACGGAAAGCGCGACGAGCTCCTCTCCATGGCGCAGGCGAACGGCGGCAACACCCGTGGCGACGCGAAGTTCGACGTCGACGGCGCGATCGGCACCCTCGCCGCGTACGCCGACCTCGCGCCCGAGCTCGGCGACGGCCACGTCCTCCCCGACGGCGACGCGGTGCAGCTCGGCCGGAGCGCGCGCCTCTTCGGCCAGCACGTGTGGACGCCGCGCGAGGGCGTCGCCGTGCACGTGAACGCGTTCAACTTCCCGGCGTGGGGCCTCGCGGAGAAGGCGGCGACCGCGCTCCTCGCCGGCATGCCCGTCGTCTCGAAGCCGGCGACGAGCACCGCGCTCGTCACTCATCGGATGACGGAGATCCTCGTCGAGGCGAGCGCGATGCCCGAGGGGGCGCTCTCGCTCGTCTGCGGCAGCGCCGGCGACATGCTCGATCTCCTCGGCGGGCAGGACGTCATCGCGTTCACTGGCTCGAGCGTCACCGCCGCGACGCTCCGCGCCGGCCCTAGCGTCGTCACGCGGGCGACGAAGATCAACGTCGAGGCCGACAGCTTGAACGGCGCCGTCCTCGGCCCCGACGTCGAGACGGGCTCGGACGTGATGAACCTCTTCGTGGGCGACGTGGTCCGCGAGATGACGCAGAAGACGGGGCAGAAGTGCACCGCCATCCGTCGCATCTACGTGCCTCGCGCGCAGGTCGCCGCCGTCCTCGAGCTCCTCTCGGAGCGCCTCGCGGCCGTGAAGGTCGGCGATCCGACGCAAGAGGGCGTGACGATGGGACCCGTCGCGACGGCGCAGCAGCTCCGCGACGTGTGCGCGGGGATCGAGAAGCTCACGAGCGCGGCGAAGATCGTCCTCGGCTCCTCGTCGCGCGTGGAAGGCCTGGGCGCGCCGGCAGGGAAGGGGTACTTCGTCACGCCGACGCTCCTCCACGCCGCCGAGCCGCGCTCGGGCGACGCCGTCCACGAGCACGAGGTCTTCGGGCCCGTCGCGACCGTGATGCCCTACGACGACGTCGCGTCGCTCGTCCGCCTCGTCGCCGCCGGCGGCGGTGGCCTCGTCACGAGCGTGTACTCGGACGACAAGGACTTCCTCCGCGGCGTCGTCCTCGGGATCGGCCCCCACCACGGCCGCGTCATGATCGGCTCGAGCAAGGTGGCGGGGCAGTCCCTGCCTCCGGGCATGGCGCTCCCGCAGCTGCTCCACGGCGGCCCCGGCCGCGCCGGCGGCGGCGAGGAGCTCGGCGGTCGACGCGGCATGGCTCTCTACATGCAGCGGACGGCGCTCCAGGGCGACCGCGCGCTCCTCGAGATGCTCGCCGGGAGGAAGTAGCCCGCGCGGGCAGGTCCGCTCACGCTCGCCGTGGCCTCGAGCGCACCTCGACGAGCTTGCGCGGATCGAACGTCGCGTTCTCGTCGAGCCGAACATATCCGAACGGATTGCACACGATGCGCGTCGGCCCGACCATCGTGTCGACGCTCTCGTGCGTGTGCCCGTGGATCCACAGCGCAGGCGCGCGTTCGCGGAGGAGCTGCTCGACGTCGCACACGAAGAAGGCGTTCAGGGGGCTCCCTCTCCAGCGCGGCGCGACGCTCGCGAACGTCGGCAGGTGATGGGTCACGACGACGTCGCCCCGTCGGAGCTCCGTGGCGAGGAAGCGAAGCGCCCTCGCATTCTCTTCGTACACCCAGCTCTCGAAGTCGGAGATCGCCGCGAAGTCGTGCATGTGCTGACGCAAGCGCGCCACATCGGGAGGACGACGAAACCAGAGCGGCGCCCCGAGGAAGCGAACGCCAGCGATCCGTGCGCTACCGCAGTCGAGAGCCGTGAGCTGCGCGTGCGCACGCATCGCGCGCGCGACGCACTCGTGGACCTGCTCTCGCGACGCCCCGTAGTGCTCGTGGTTTCCCGCGACGTACACGATCGGCGTGTCGCCGAGCGCGCCGCAGAGCAGATCGAGCGCATCCCCGAGCACGTCGGCCGGAGCGAGGTCGCCCGCGACCACGACGACATCGACTCCGCTCCCATCGAGGGCGCGTGCGAACGAGCGACCGTGGTCCCGGTGATGCTCGAAGTGCAGGTCCGAGAGGACGAGGATGCGGGTCCGCTCCTCGTCTCCGACCGTCACCGAGCGCCTCGTCGGCCTCGCGGGGCGAGGTGCTCGATGTCGTCCAGGTCCTTGTGGCGCGCCGCGTCCCGCTTGCTCTGGACGAGGTCGGCGAGCCCGATGATCGGGAGCGCGACGTCGCGGCGTCCGATCCGAAGCGACTCGCGGACCCGCCTGCGCCACGCGCGCGTGAAGTCGACGCTGCCGAGAGAGCTCAGGAGGTCGACCCGGTTCGGGGGGCGGCCGAACTGGACGACGATCTCCGCCTCCGCGAGGTCGTCGGGCGAGGACACGCTCGGGACGTCACCGGCCCAGAACTCCCGGAGCGCGGCGAACAGCCGGCGCGCATTCGCGGGAGTGCGGTCGTAGAAGAAGTCGACGTCGGCGGTCAGCCGCGCGTAGCCGTGATGGATCACGGCCTCGCCGCCCACGAGCAGATACCGGACCCGATGATCGGCGAAGAGCCGAACCAGGAGCTGGATGTCTCGGGAGAGGTGCTCACCCGTCATCGACGGCGGTGGCTCCGGACGCGTCGACGAAGCCCCGCCACGGCATCGCGAACGTCGGGGCAGTCGCGACCGAAGACGCGCTCGCGCAGAGCCTTCGCGACGAGCCGACGCTCGTCCGGCGTCATCGCGCGCATCTGGGCGAGGTCCCAGGCGTCGGCCTCCTCGAACGTCCTGGCCCGATGCGCGACGCGTTCCATCGGCCACATTCTGACGGGGCAACGGCGCCGCCTCAAGGGGGGCCATCGATCCAAGGCACGACACGCGCATCGCGCGTACCATCGTTCCCGTGACCGGCGCGCCCTTCCGCGACCTCGTGCGCTCCACGGTCCGGGGGCTGCTCGCGCCGCGCCGGGCGATCCCCATCTCCCTCGTGGTCGTCCCGCTGACGATCATCCAGGACGCCTACAGCCGCGACGCCTTCGCGGTTCCGCTCGCGCTCCTCATGTGCGGGAGCTTCCTCCTCGTCGGGCCGCTCCTCTGGCGGTACCTCTTCCCCAGCGACGCGAAGGGTCAGTCGCTCGTCCGCGCCTTCGTCTACGGCGTCGTCGGCGCGACCGTGGTGCTCTTCGTCGGCCGCGTGCTCCCGTCGATGGTCGGCGCGCGGCCGACGTTCCTCACCTCGACGCCGAGCCTCGGCGTGTCGGTCGCGCTCTTCTGGGTCGGAGGCTGGGGGCTCGCGCGCGACATCGAGCTCGAGGAGCGGCTCGCTCGCGAGCACGCGCGCAACGAGGCCCTGTCCAGGGAGGCCGATCACGCGCAGCTCCTCGCTCTCCGGAGCCACCTCGATCCGCATTTCCTCTTCAACACCCTCAACGCGATCGCGGAGTGGTGCCGGGAGGACGGCCTCGTCGCCGAGAAGGCGATCCTGCAGCTCTCCGCGATGCTCCGCGCGATGATGACCGGCATCCAGACGACGACATGGCCGCTCGCCCGCGAGATCGAGCTCGTCGACGCCCTCTTCGCGCTCCACGCGGTCCGCGATCCGACGCTCTTCACGGTCCGCCGCGAGATCCCCGATCCGATCCCTGCGCTCGACGTCCCGCCGATGCTCCTCCTCCCCGTCGCGGAGAACGCGATGAAGCACGGCCCGCTCACCGGCCGTCGCGGCGAGGTCCTCTTCGCCGTCCGTCGCGAGGCCGATCGCCTCGTCGTCGTGCTCGAGAACCCCGGAGCGTTCAACGGGCCTCGCGACGGCGGCAGCGGCTTGCCCATCGTCAGGAAGCGCCTCGCGCTCACGTACGGCGACGCCGCCACCTTCACGATGGAGACGACCGGCGGCGACCGCACGCGCTCCACGGTCGTCGTCCCCGCGCGCGGGATCCTCTAGGCTGGGCACAGACGACATGGCTTCCATCCCGCTCCGCCTCCTCGTGTGCGACGACGAGCTCATGGCGCGAAGGCGCGTCCACCGGCTCGCGAGCGAGCAGGAGGGCGTCGAGACGGTCTTCGAATGCGAGAGCGGCGCCGAGGTGCTCGCGACGCTCGCGCGGGAGGACGTCGACGTCGCCATCCTCGACGTGAACATGCCTGAGATGACAGGGATCGAGACCGTGCTCGCGATGCCGGAGGACCGCCCCTACGTGGTCTTCCTCACTGCGCACGCCGAGCACGCCGTCGCCGCGTTCGACGTGGGCGCCGTCGACTACCTCATGAAGCCGGTCGACGAGGCGCGGCTCGCGAAGGCCCTCGCCCGCGCGCGGCAGTTCCTCGACGGCGCGGCCGTCTCCGAGGCGAGCCCGCAGGCGCAGGCGAAGCTCGGGAAGCTCGCGATCGCGACGACCAGCGGGGCGGCGCTCGTGAGCCCGCGCGACATCACGCATGCGACCTTCGACGGCGCCCTGGTCACGGTGCACACCTCCACACGCGCGATCCTCACGGACGACACGCTCCAGGACCTCGAGGCGAAGCTGCCAGCGGGGCCGTTCGAGCGCGTGCACCGGCGCGCGATCCTGAACCTCGAGCACGTGGATCGCCTCGAGTCGGTCGATTCCGGCGGCTACGTCGCCCTCCTCACGACGGGCAAGCGGGTCGACGTCTCGCGGCAGAGCGCGCGAAGGCTGCGAAGGCGCCTCGGGTTGCGATAGGCTCGGAGCGAGAGGCGTGAGCGACGACACGAACAGACGCGACGCGCGCTCGCCCGGCGAGGACGAGGCGTTCTGGGAGGACGAGGGAGGGGATCGGACGATCACGTCCCCCTTCGAGCCTCCCTCCCACCTCGAGCAGCCCGGCACGATGCCGCTCGCCTTCGGCGTGCTCGGCAGCGATCTCCCTCCCGCTCTGCCGTCCGCCGCACCCGAGCCCGCACCCGCACCCGCGCTCCCGGACCCTCCGCATCACATCGTCGTGGGGTCGGACGGCGTCGGCGACGAGGCCACGCTCGCCGTCTCCGCGCCGGACATCGGCACCAGCCAGATCGCCGCCGCCCTGGCCGCCACCCTCGGCGGCGCGCCGCTCCCGCAGCCGGAGGTCTGGTCTCCTCCGCCCAGCCTCGGGCCGCTGTCCCGTCCGCACGGTCCGCACGGCACAAGCCCCGTCGCCATGACCCTCGCGGGGCCGGCGTCCTCGCCGATGCAGCCGGGTGTGCAGGCCTATCCTTCGTCGGGCGCGATGCCCGCTCTCCCGCCGGCGAACCCTGCGTCTGCCGGCATGGCCGCGCGCCCGCCGTACCCGTCCTCCGGCGTGAATCCCGCGGCCCCGTGGCCTGCGCCCGCCACCTATGCGGCGCCTGTCGTCCCCGTGCCCGGCCAGGCCCTCCGCCCCCAGCCGCCCGCGGGCCCTGGCCGCACGAGCTTCGTCCTCCTTGCGGTCTTCGGCGTCGTCTGTCTCACGATCTTCGTGGTCGGTGTCGTCCTCTTCCTCCGAACGAATTCCTGAGCGGGCTCGACGTCTGGTACGTTGAGCGGAATCAGGAGTCAGCGGAATTTCGTGATGGTGATCGTCCATGGTTGAGGACGGGTCCTCCCACCGTTCGCGTTGGGTCGGCCGCGTCCTCCGCGAGAGGTGGCGGATCGACGCGCGGCTCGCGCGTGGCGGCGTCGGTACCGTGTTCGCCGCGACGCACAAGAACAACGGCAACCGCGTCGCGATCAAGCTGCTCCACCCCGAGTTCTCGCGCGACGAGGACACGCGCGGCCGCTTCCTCCAGGAGGGGTACGCCGCCAATCAGGTGAACCACCCCGGCGTCGTCCGCATCCTCGACGACGACACGACGGAGGAGGGCCTCGCGTTCCTCGTCATGGAGCTCCTCGAGGGCGAGCTCCTCGAGCGTCGTCGCGTTCGGCTCGGGGGGCGGCTCCCGCTCCGCGAGGTCTACGAGATCGCCGATCAGCTCCTCGACGTCCTCGCCGCCGCGCACGAGAAGGGCATCGTTCATCGCGACATCAAGCCCGACAACCTCTTCCTCACGACCGAAGGGCGCCTGAAGGTGCTCGACTTCGGCTTCGCGCAGATGAAGACGGGCTTCCGCACGGAGCAGACGGCGACGGGCTTCCTCCTCGGGACGCCGGGCTTCATGTCCCCCGAGCAGGCCGTCGGAGCGCGCGGTCAGATCGACGCGAAGACGGACATCTGGGCCGTCGGCGCGACCCTCTTCACGCTCCTCTCGGGCGCGCCCGTGCACGCAGGAGAGAGCGCCGCGGAGATGCTCGTCGCGGCCGCGAACTATCCGGCGCGGTCGCTCGCGACGGTCGCGCCGGGGCTCAGCCCGAAGCTCGTGCAGATCGTCGACCGCGCGCTCGCCTTCGACAAGCGAACGCGATGGCCGAGCGCGCGGGCGATGAAGACCGCGCTCCTCGACGTCCCGGGGCGCATGGGCGAGCCGCCCGTCAGCGGCGAGCCCACCGAGCACGTTCCGAGCTCGGACGGTCGCACGCTCTTCGAGGCGCCGATCGAAGTCGAAGAGCTCGACGCGGCCGAGCTCGAGGACGCGAAGCCGTCCGCGCCCGACCAGCGCACGATGGTCGCGACGGCCCACTTCGACCCTGCGCTCCTCCACGGCGTGCCGTCGCCGATCAGCTCGGCCCCGCCGCGGCCCCCCAGCCACCACCCTGCCGACGACGAGCGCGCGACGATGGCGCGCTCGACGCCGTTCGGCTCGATGAAGCCGTTGGGGGCGATCGGAGGTTCGGGGGCGCCCTTCGGCGCGCCGCATGGTCTTCCTCAGCTCGACGACACGCCGGAGGAGCCGCCGTCGGCCGGCGGGAGCACGATGATCATGGACAACGGCCCCGCGCTCCAGGCCGCGGGGATGCCCGCGCCGCGCCCCGCTGCGGGGCTCCCTCCGCCTCCGATCTCGAGCGCGCCGGGGACCCAGCCGTTCGGCCAGGGGCAGCGGCGCCCGAGCATGCCCTCGGCTCATGCGTTCCCGCCGGGGGACCCTCGCCTCATGCCCCGGCAGAGCGACGACATGATGTTCGTCGCGGGGCCGGCGCGCCCGCCTCCCCAGGACGTCGCGGGCAGCCGTCGGGTCCTCATCTACGTCGGGGTGGCGGTGTTCTCGATGATCGTCGTGATCCTGACGGGGCTGCTCATCCTCCTCGCGACGGACTGACGCGTCGCGACGGGTCAGATCTTCCGGCGTCCTCGCACGTAGCGGTCGTCTGCCGTGTAAGCTCGGCGCGCCTTCCGCACGCTCTCGAGGACACCATGCGTCGATTTCCCGCTTTCTTCGTGCTCGTCATGATCGCGTTCGTCGCGGCCGGTTGCCCCGGGGCGAAGCCGCCGGCCACGTCGAAGGTTCCCGCGACGGGGCCGAACGAGCCGCTCGCCATCCGCCTCTCCAAGTCCGGGCTCGGCTTCCGGCTCTCGAACGCGGACGCCGAGGCGGACGACCCGCCCCCGCGCAACGTGGCGCCGGCGACCGCGCTCGCCGCGGCCGATGCGAAGAAGATCGCCTCCCGCATGCCGGCGATCGCGAGGGAGGCGGAGGACGTCAAGGCGTTCGCGATGCGCGAGAAGTCCCTGCCTGCGCCGCGCGCCGGCAAGACGGTCTCCGAGGCGTTCCCTCCGCCCGCGTCGGTGCCCCCCGCGACGACCACGAGCCCGGGACCGCTCACCGTCGAACGTCACGCGCCGGAGGGGCCCGTCGAGCTCGCGCCGCACCTCTCGATCACCTTCAGCCAGCCGATGGTGCCGGTCGGATCGATCGCCGACCTCACCGCGGACAAGCCGCCCGTGACGCTCACGCCGCAGCCTCCGGGGAAGTGGCGCTGGCTCGGCACGCGGACGGTGCTGTTCCAGCCCGAAAAGCGGTTCCCGATGGCGACGGAGTACGTCGTCGACGTGCCACAGGGCACGCGGTCGATGGCCGGAGGCGTGCTCGCGAAGGCCGAGCACTTCACGTTCACGACGCCGCCGCCCAAGGTGAAGACGGCATTGCCGCGGGGTTCGTCCGTCCCGCTCGAGCCGACCATCTTCGTCGAGCTCGATCAGGCGATCGACCAGGAGAAGATGCTCGCGAGCCTCGAGCTCGGCTCCGGCTCGCAGGCGGTAGGCCTTCGCCTCGCGACGGCGGACGAGATCGAAGGTGACGACGCGGTCCGTCGCGCCTCCCAGCAGGCGGAGAAGGGCCGCTGGCTCGCCGTACGCCCGACGAGGAAGCTCGCGAACGCCCAGTCGTACGTCGTGAAGCTGAAGGCCGGTGCGCCGAGCGCCGAGGGGCCGCGGAGGACGACGTCCGATCAGACGAACCACTCCTTCGTCACGTTCGGACCGCTGAAGGTGAACGAGCGTCACTGCGCCTGGTACTGGAACTCGAACGAGTGCAAGCCGCTCGACGACATCCACATCTCGTTCTCGAATCCGATCGACCCGTCGAAGTTCGACAAGAAGCTCGTCACGATCTCGCCCGAGGTCCCTGGCCTCAAGGTCGAGGCGGGAGGCAGCAGCCTTCGGATCGCAGGTCGCACGAAGGGGCAGACCCACTACACGATCACGATCGGCGGGGCGCTCACCGACACCCACGGCCAGACGCTCGGGAAGGACGCCACCGTCGAGGTCGACGTCGGCCGCGCCGACCCGGTCCTCTTCGGCGCGGAGCACCCGATGGTGGTGCTCGACCCGTCAGCGCCGCGCGCGTTCGACGTCTACTCCGTGAACGAGCCCGGTCTGCGCGCGCGCGTCTACGCCGTCGAGCCGCGCGACTGGCCGAAGTTCCAGGCCTACACGCGGGAGTGGGAGCGCCCCCGCAAGGTCGCGCCGCCCGGCCGGCTCGTCTACGAGCGCGTGCTGTCGCCGAAGAAGGCGCCCGACGAGCTCGTCTCGACCGCGGTCGACCTCGCTCCGGCGCTGGCGAAGGGCACCCAGGCCGTCGTGCTCGTCGAGCCGACGCGCGCGCTCCCGAAGGACTGGTCGCGCGCGGAGACGGCGGTCTGGGTCCAGGCGACGGAGCTGGGGGTGCAGGCCTTCGTCGAGAGCGATCAGCTCACGGGATGGGTGACGCGCCTCTCGAACGGCGCGCCGATGCCCGGCGTCGAGCTCTCGGTCCTCGACGGCGCGGGGCCGGTGAAGACGGACTCGGGCGGCCTCGGGCGCATCATGCTCGGCGACAAGGGCGCGCTCCTCGTCGCGAAGAGCGGGAAGGACCTCGCGATCCTCCCGCACGGCGACTCGTGGTCGTCGGACGTCTTCGTCCAGCGCTTCGTCGGCGACTCGATGCGCTTCTTCGTCTACGACGACCGCGGCATGTACAAGCCGGGCGAAGACGTCCGGATCAAGGGCTGGGCGCGGCGGATGGGCGGGAGCCGCGGCGGTGACGTCGACGCCGTCCAGGGCCTCGTGGGGCAGACCTTGACCTACCGCGTCCGCGACGGTCGCTACGCCGAGATCGGCAAGGGCGAGATGAAGGTGGACGAGTCGGGCGGCTTCGACGCCCAGTTCAAGCTCCCCGCCAACGCCAACCTCGGGGAGGGCCACGTCGAGATCACGACGAGCGGGGCGAGAGGCGTCGTCGCGACGACCCACCAGCACACGTTCGCGATCCAGGAGTTCCGGCGCCCCGAGTTCGAGGTGTCCGCGCGCACGTCCGAGGGGCCGCACCTCGTCGGCAAGCACGCGATCGCGACCGTCACCGCCTCGTACTACGCGGGCGGCGGGCTTCCTTCGGCGCCCGTCACGTGGCGCGTCGGGCAGGAGACCGTCCCGTACCAGCCGCCGAACCGGAGCGATTTCCATTTCGGCCCCGCGCCCGAGCCGTTCGGGTTCTGGTGGCAGCCGCCGGCGCGACCGTCGAAGAAGCCCACGAGCGAGACGTGGACGGCACAGACGGACGGCGCGGGCGCTCATCGTCTCCGTCTCGACTTCGACGCCGTCGACCCGCCGTTCCCGATGAAGCTCGATCTCACCGCCGAGGTCGTCGACGTCAACCGGCAGCAGTGGGCCGCGAATTCGAGCTTCCTCGTGCACCCCGGCGACCGCACCGTCGGCCTCAAGCTCGCGAAGGGGCTCGTGAGATCGGGCGAGAACGTCGACGTCGACATCATCGTCACCGACATCGACGGCAAGGCCGTCGGCGGTCACAAGGTCGCGACGAAGCTCGTTCGGCTCGACAGCGAGCGGAAGGGCAACGTCTGGGAGGAGACGGAGACCGTGATCGCGACGTGCGACGCCGAGTCGATCGCGACGGGGCCGACGCCGACGACCCGCTGCGCGATGAAGTCGGGCGCGGGCGGAACGTACAAGGTCGTCGCGGTCGTGACCGACGACGCGGGCCGCAAGAGCCGCACGGACGTCCGGGTGTGGGTCGTCGGCAACGAGCGCCCCAAGGATCGCGGGCTGCCGAAGTCCGTCGCGCAGGTGATCGCCGACAAGAAGGACTACGAGCCCGGCGCGATGGCGGAGCTCCTCGTCGTCTCGCCGTTCGCGCCCGCGGAAGGCGTCCTCACGCTCCGCCGTCAGGGCATCGTGCACGTCGAGCGCTTCTCGATGACGGGCACGACGCACGTCATGAAGGTGAAGCTCGAGGAGGCCATGGTCCCGAACGCCTTCGCCGAAGTGCACCTCGTCGGTGCGGCGGTCCGTGACGACGCCTCCGGTGAGCCGGACCCGTCGCTCCCGAAGAGACCGGCGTACGCGTCCGGCCGAGCGCGCCTCGGCATCCTCCCGACGACCCGCAAGCTCGCCGTCACGGCGAAGGCGAAGGCTCAGGTCCTCGAGCCCGGAGCGACGACGGAGCTCGCGGTGGAGGTCAAGGACGCGAGCGGTCGCGGGGTGGGGGATGCGACCGTCGCCGTCACGGTCGTCGACGAGGCCGTGCTCGCGCTGAGCGGCTACAAGACCCCCGATCCGCTCGCGCTCTTCTACACGGACCGGGGCGCCGACGTGTCGGACGTGGAGCTCCGCGCGCGCGTGCTCCTCGCCGACCCGGATCTCGCCGCGCTGAAGAGCCGGGGCTCGGGCGGCGTGGACAAGAGCCCGAAGACCCGGGCGTACGCGCTGGGCGCGATGGACGCCGCGGGCGCGGCGCCAGGAGCCGTGCCGGCGCCCGAGGCGCCTAGCCCTTCCGTCGTCGCGGCGAAGCCGAAGGCGGAGCTGTCGCGCGCCGAGGAGTCGAAGAAGGAGGCCCAGGGCACGGGCGCCGTCGTCGGCGACGTCAAGACGCCGATCGCCATGCGGACGAACTTCGACGCGCTCGCGCTCTTCGCGCCGCGGGTGAAGACCGACGGCGCAGGGCGCGCGACCGTGTCCTTGAAGCTCCCCGACAACCTCACGCGCTATCGCGTGATGGCGGTCGCCGTGACGGGCGGGAGGCAGTTCGGGGCCGGCGAGTCGACGGTGACCGCCCGCCTGCCGGTGATGGCGCGCCTCTCTGCGCCACGCTTCCTGAACTTCGGCGACAAGTTCCAGCTCCCCGTCGTCGTGCAGAACCAGACCGACGCGCCCATCGACGTGGGCGTCGTCGTCCGGGCGACGAACGCGAGCCTCGCCGAGCCGGCCGCGAAGAAGATCCGCGTCGCGGCGAACGACCGCGTCGAGGTGCGCTTCGACGCGGCGGCGGACAAGGCGGGCAAGGCGCGCTTCCAGGTCGGCGTCGCGACGGGCTCGTTCGCCGACGCGAGTCAGGTCGAGGTCCCGGTCTACACCCCGGCCACGACGGAGGCCTTCGCGACGTACGGCGAGATCGACGACGGCGCGCTCGCGCAGCCCGTGAAGCCGCCGCCGAACGTGTTCCCCCAGTTCGGTGGGCTCGAGATCACGACGAGCTCGACCCAGCTCCAGGCCCTCACCGACGCCTTCCTCTACCTCGTGCGCTACCCGTACGAGTGCAACGAGCAGCTCTCCTCGCGCGTCGTCTCGATCGCGGCCTTGAAGGACGTGCTCACGGCGTTCAAGGCGGAGGGGATGCCGAAGCCCGACGAGCTCTCCGCGTTCGCGAAGGAGGACCTCGAGAAGCTGAAGCGCCGTCAGAAGCCCGACGGCGGCTGGGGCTTCTGGCAGGAGGCGTCCTGGCCGTACCTCTCCGTCCACGTGGCGCACGCGCTCGTGCGCGCGCGCGACAAGGGTTTCGTCGTCGACCCGCAGATGCTGCAGCGATCGCTCGCGTACCTACGCTCGATCGAGTCGAGGTATCCGGCGTGGTACTCGCCGGACACGCGCCGCGCGATCACGTCGTACGCGCTCTACGTGCGCAAGCGCATGAACGACGCCGACCCGGCCCGCGCGCGCAGGCTCCTCGCAGAGGCGGGGGGAGCGCCGAAGATGCCGATGGAGGCGCTCGGCTGGCTCTGGCCCACGATCTCGGCCGACAGGGCGAGCGCGGCGGAGAACGAGGCGATCCGTCGCCACGTCGCCAACCGCGCCGAAGAGACGGCGGGCGCCGCTCACTTCACGAGCGGCTACAAGGACGGCGGGAGCGACTCGGGCTGGGTCCTCCTCCACTCCGATCGGCGCGCCGACGGCATCCTGCTCGAGGCCCTGATGCAGGATCAGCCGCAGTCGACGCTGATCCCCAAGCTCGTACGGGGGCTCCTCGCCCATCGGAAGAAGGGGCGCTGGTCGAACACGCAGGAGAACGCGTTCGTGCTGCTCGCCCTCGACACGTACTTCGCGACCTACGAGAAGGCGACGCCCGATTTCGTCGCGCGCGCGTGGCTGGGTGATCGCTTCGCCGGTGAGCACACGTTCAAGGGCCGCACGACGGAGTACTCTTCGATCCAGATCCCGATGGCGTGGATGGCCGACGAGATGAAGGGCAAGACGCAGGATCTCGTCCTCGGGAAGACCGGGCCGGGCCGGCTCTACTACCGCGTCGGGATGCAGTACGCGCCCACGGATCTCAAGATGCCACCGGCGGATCAAGGCTTCGTCGTCTCGCGCGTCTACGAGGGCGTCGACAAGCCGGAGGACGTGCGCCGCGACGCGGACGGCACGTGGCGGATGAAGGCGGGGGCGCGGGTGCGAGCGCGCGTTTCGATGGTCGCGCCGGCGCGCCGCTACCACGTCGCGCTCGTCGACCCGATCCCGGCCGGGCTCGAGCCGATGAACCCGGGGCTCGCCGTGACCGGCGAGATCCCGAAGGACCCGAAGGCCGAGGCTCAGGGCGGCAAGTACGGCTTCTGGAACCGGACCTGGTACGAGCACCAGAACATGCGCGACGAGCGCGTCGAGGCCTTCGCGTCGCTCCTCTGGGACGGCGTCTGGGACTATTCATACGTCGCGCGCGCGACGACGCCCGGCACCTTCGTCGTCCCGCCGGCGAAGGCGGAGGAGATGTACAGCCCGGAGGTGTTCGGCCGCAGTGCGGGGGATCGCGTCATCGTCGAGTGAGCGGCGCTGCGGCAGGATGGCCCCCGCGACCTCGTCGCAGACCGCGTTAGTGAGCGAAATTATTGTATAAAACGCGTGGCGCGCGCGGAGACGAAGCACAACGTCATGGACGCGGCCCTGCGAACCGATTTACCGTGACCCGAAATTCCCGAGTGGATGAGGTGGCTCTCTGCCTCGTCCATGAAGGCGGACAGGCTGCTGTCGCTGCCGCGTCCTTTCCCCGAACGAGAAGAGGTTCGATCGATGGCTTCTCACCGCTTCCTGCCGCACCTTGCCGTGGCGTCGATGCTCGTCGCCCTCGCTGGCTGCGGCGGCGTCACCGCGTTCCAGGGCGGACCGATTGCGATCGCGGGGAATCCCCCGCCGCCGCCGCCGCCGCCGCCCCCTCCCCCGAAGGAGGAGCCCAAGCCGCCGCCGCGCGTCGAGCTCAAGGACAACAAGATCGAGTTCAAGGAGAAGATCCAGTTCGAGGTCAACAAGGCGGTCATCAAGGAGGCGTCGTTCAGCCTCCTCAAGGACATCGCCAAGGTGATCAAGGACAACCCTCACGTGAAGAAGATCTCCATCGAGGGTCACGCGAGCGCGGAAGGCAACGCCGCTGCGAACAAGAAGCTCTCGGACGACCGCGCGAAGTCCGTCATGGACCACCTCGTGAAGACCGAGGCGGTCGACCCGAAGCGTCTCGCGGCGAAGGGGTGGGGCGTCGAGAAGCCCATCGCCTCGAACGACAACGAGGAGGGGCGTGAGAAGAACCGCCGCGTCGAGTTCCTCGTCGTCGAGCAGGACGTCACGCAGAAGAAGGTCGAGATCGACCCCACGACGGGCAAAGAGCGCATCGTCGAGGAGAAGAAGGAGACCATGACGCATCCGGATCACGCGGCCACGCCGGGCACGCCCGCGACGCCCGCGACGCCGGGCAAGGCCGTGCCGACGAAGCCCGCCAACCCCGCGACGCCCGTGAAGCCCGCGACCCCGGCTCCGGCCACCTCGGCGAAGCCCGCGGCTCCGGCCACGCCCGCCACCCCGCCCGCAGGAGTGAAGAAGTGATGAAGACCATGCTTATCGCCACGGGCCTCGTCGCTCTCTCGTCCTTCGCGACGGGCTGCGCGTACCGCGACGCCAAGATGTTCGCGGACGACACCGGCAAGGCGCTCGCCACGCGCAACAACGAGATCAAGGCTTGCTACGACGGCGTGCTCAAGGGCACGCCGACCGCGGGCGGCAAGGTCACGATCAAGTTCGAGGTCGAGACGGAAGAGGGCAAGATCGTCAAGGTCGAGGTCGACAAGGCCGGGACGACGGCGCCCGATGCCGTCGCGAGCTGCGTGACGAGCAACCTCAACGGTCTCGCGATCTCGCCGCCCGACAAGAAGACGGGCGACGGCTCCTGGGTCTACGAGTTCAGCCCGGGCGCCGGCGCCTCGGCTGCGCCGAAGTCCTGATCGCAGAACCTGTGCGGTGACGAGAAGGCGGGAAGGCGCTATGCCTCCCGCCTTCCGTCTTTCCATCTGCCAGGAGTCTGCATCATGACGCGTACCGCCCTCTCGACCGTCCTCGTCCTCGGCCTCGCCGCGTGCGGCGGCGGCGCCACGGACGCACCGCCGAAGACGCCCGCGACGCCCGCGACGCCGATGAGCGACCATCACGCGGCGCCCGCCGGGGACGCGAAGGGCCCGCTCGTCGCCCCGGGGAACGCGAAGGTGGGCGACAAGACGACCTGCCCCATCTCGGGCGAGGAGTTCGTCGTCGACGCGAATTCTCCGCACACGGAGCACGAGGGCAAGACGTATTACTTCTGCTGCCCGGGCTGTAAGAAGAAGTTCGAGAGCGACCCCGCGAAGTACACGAAGAGCTGACCGTCGCCCTACGGCGCGGTTGGCGGGGGAAAGGCCGACGGTCGCGCTTCGGCGAGCGCCTTCCACGCGGCCAAGGTCCGCGCCTCGCGCGCGGACTCCGCGACGGCGAGGAGGGGCATGTCGCGGATGAATCGCGCGCCGAACGGATCGGGCAGCGCGCGGAGCTCGCGCCCGTAGCGGGCGAGGAGAGCCCTCGACGTCGCGAAGACGCCGGAGAGCGCCACGTGCGCGTGCGGCGCGCCCTCCGGCGCGGCTGCGATCCCGACGAGCGCATAGAGCTGACCCACGAGCTCCTCGGCGAGGGTCGGAAGGGCGTGCGCTCGCGCGGTCATCACGAGCCACGCGAGGGTCGCGGCGAGGACGTGCTCGTCCTCGAGCGTTCGAAACGGCTTCAGGTAGCGCGCGTAGCCGTCGCCGGGGAGCACGTCCGCCTTCGAGACACAGACCTCCTCGAGCTTCACGCGCGCGTGCGGGACCTCGGGCGCGAACGGCGTCTCTGGGCGGGGCTCCATCGTCACGCCCTTGGCGCGCGCGCCGACCCGCACGACGCGGAGCCTCGGCCGGCCGTCCTCGCCGGTGCCTTCGGTGGCGGCGACGAGGAGCACGTCCGCGACCGTGCCGAGCGTCGCGAACGTCTTCTCGCCGTCGAGATGGAACATGTCCTCCCGCTTGGGGTCGGGGACGAGCGTCGTCGCGATGGCCCGCGGGCCGTTGCCGCCCGCCTCGGTGACCGCGAGTGACGCGCGGAGGGGCAAGGGTCGCTTGACGCCCGAGGTCGCGGCGAGCGACCCGAGCGCGCATCCATACCCGGCGACGAACGCGAAGCCCAGTCGGTCCGCGACCGCGCCGAGCCGCATCGCCCGGACGACGGTCTTCACCGTCGGCGGCGCGCTCTCCGGCACGCCGCCCTCACCGTCGGCCTCCACGAGCGCCTGGAGCAAGGCGTCGACGTCCGCGTAGCTTCGCTCCTTCACGGGAGTGCGGAGGAGCCGTCCGATCGCTTCCATCGCGAGCCATGCTACACGCGGAGCATGGCGATGGATGAAGCCTTCGAGCCCGGCCGCACGCTCCCTGCTCGGTCGCTGGAGCTGTGGTTCGACTACACGTGCCCGTTCGCGTACCTCGCCTCCACGCAGGCGGAGGGCCTCGCGACGCGCATGGGGGTTCGTCTCGACTGGCAGCCGATGCTCCTCGGCGGCGTCTTCAAGGCGCGGAGCACGCCGCAGAAGCTCTTCGAGACGCTCGGCCCTGCGAAGGCGGCGCACAACGGTCGTGACATGGAGCGCTGGGCGCGCACGCTCGGCCACCCGTTGCGAATGCCGGCGACCCATCCCATGCGGTCCGTCGATGCGCTCCGCGTCACGCTGGCGACCGGGATCGATCCGAAAGTGATCGCCGGCATCTACCGGGCCTACTGGGTCGACAACGCCGACATCGCAGACCGCGGCGTGCTCGCGGAGGTGCTCCGCGCGGCCGGGCACGACCCCGAGCCCGCCCTGGCGCGCGCCGCGACCGACGCCGTGAAGGAGGAGCTCCGCGCGCGGACGGACCGCGCCATCGCGAAGGGGATCTTCGGGGTGCCGACGTGGATCGTCGACGGCGAGCACCTCTACTGGGGCCAGGACCGGCTCCCCTTCGTCGAGGGGAAGAGGAGGGCGCCCGCTCCGGCCCCTCCGGGGAGCGCGCGCGGTCGCACGCTCGAGGTGTTCTGGGACTTCAGCTCGCCCTTCGCCTACCTCGGCGTCATGCAGCTCGAGGAGCTCGTCGCGCGGACGGGAGCGAGGCTCGTCGAGCGGCCGATCGTGGTCGGAGGGCTCTTCAAGAGCATCGGGATGCCGGTCGTGCCGCTCGCGACCTTCTCGCCCGAGAAGCAGGCCCACGTCGCGAAGGACCTCGAACGATGGTCCGCGTACCTCGGCGTCCGCTACCGCTTCCCGACGACGTTCCCCGTGAGCTCGATCCACGCCCTCCGCCTCTGGCTCGCGCTGCCCGAGGCGCTGAGGGCCCCGTTCCGCGATCGGACCTTCCGGGCCTACTGGGCGGAAGATCGCGACATCGGCAACCAGGCCGTGCTCGCCGGGATCCTTGCCGAATGCGGGCTCGACGAGGGGGCGATCCGGGATGCCTTCGCTCGGAGCGGCGCCGACGACGTCAAGGCCGCGCTCCGAGCGAGCACCGACGACGCGGCGCGGCGCGGCGTGTTCGGCGTGCCCACCTTCGTCGTCGACGGCAGCGCTCCGACCTGGGGCCAGGACCGGCTCGCGTTCGTGGAAGCGGAACTCACGGCGTGACGTCTCTTGCCGGGGGCCGTGGTACCCTCGACCGCGGGACATGGACGACACGGATCTCCTCGCAGACGCCGATCGGGCCGTCGCGGCGTGGGCCGTCGGCGATGCCGACGCGGTCGCCGCGCTGGAGCAGGTCTGCGGGAGCCTCGCGGCGGTGCAAGGCGTCTCGTGCGTGCTCGCCCTCGGAGAAGAAGGTGGCGACGGGCTCGTGAACGCGCCGGAGGAGCCCGCGGAGGCGGCGCTCGTCGTGAGCGTCGCCGCCCACGCTCGTTCGAACCGTGCAATTTACACGCGGTTTGACGAGGTATGGCGCGCTCTCTTCTCGGCGGTCGTGGGCTCCGGCGCGGCAGCCGCCGAGGGATCGGCGCCGGCGGCTTGCGAGTGGGTCGCCTGTGAGCCCGTCAAGGACGGAGAGGGAGCGCTCCACGGCGTCGTGGTCGTGCTCGGCAAGGACGAGGGGGGGCGAGACCGCGTCCTCTCGGCGCTCCCCGACCTCGCGCGCCTCTGCGCCGCCGTCCTCGTCCGCGAGCGGCAGGGCGCCGTCGCGGCGAAGGTCACCCACCGCCTGAACAACCTCCTCTCGGGGGTCCTCGCGAACGTCGAGTTCGCCTCGTCGCTCGTCCAAGGCCAGCCGAGCGAGGGGCCGCTGCTCGCCTCCGCGACTCCGGCCGTTCGCGCCGACTTCGTGAGTGCGCTCCAGAACGCGGCGGCGGCCGCGCGTCAGCTCGGGCTGCACGTCGGCGAGATCGACCGCCTCGTCCGCTCACGCAAGACGGCGTGAGCGGCTCCGAGCCGCGGTCCGCGCGCGCGCGCCTCAGACGGTGCGGCTGCGCGACATCCCGCGGATCTGGGACGGGTGGATCCCGTACACCTTGATGCGCTGGTAGAGCGTGCTCCGAGGCATCCCGAGCCGCCGGGCGGCGGCCTCGACGCGTCCCTTCTCCGCGACGAGCGCGCCGAGGATGTGCTCGCGCTCCACCTCGGAGAGGGTCCGCGACGGGATCGCCGGCTGCTCGCCCGTGGCCGCGGTCTTGAACGCCCCGTGCGACGGAGAGCGATCGAAGCGCAGATCGTCCGCGCGGAGCACGTCGCCGGTGCGGACGAGGAGCGCGCGCTCGAGCACGTTCTTCAGCTCGCGGAGGTTGCCCGGCCAGTCGTACTCGAGGAGGATCCGCTCGGCGTCGGCCCCCACGATCACGTCGGGCGCGCCGAGGCCCGCCAGGAACTGGTGCGTCAACCCGATGATGTCCTCGCGCCTCTCGCGGAGGGCAGGGAGCGCGATCGCGACGGTGCTCACGCGATAGTAGAGGTCGGCGCGGAACTCCTTGCGCGAGACGGCCGCGAGGAGATCGTGGTGCGTCGCGGCGACGAGGCGGACATCGACCGAGCGCTCGCGCACGTCGCCCATGCGACGGAAGCGCTTCTCCTCGAGGACCTTGAGCACCTTCGGTTGCACCTGGAGGTCGATGTCGCCGATCTCGTCGAGGAAGAGGGTGCCCCCGTTCGCGGCGTCGAGGAGGCCGGGCTTCGCGGCGACAGCCCCGGTGAAGGCGCCGCGCTCGTGCCCGAAGAGCTCGCTCTCCACGAACTCGCGCTGCAGCGTCGCGCAGTTCACGTCGACGAAGGGACCCGCAGCTCGCGCGCCGAGCGCGTGGATGCGCCGCGCCAGCACGCTCTTGCCCGTCCCCGTCTCGCCGAGGAGGAGGACGGAGCAGTCGGCGTTGCGGAGCCGCTCGACCTGCTCCTCGAGACGCTTCATGAGCGGAGAGCGAGGCTCGAACGTCGAGGCCCCGCCGACGAGCCCCGGCGGCCGCTCGCCGCGACGCTCGCCGCGACGCTCGATCGACGCACGGACGAAGCCCGCCAGCGCCAGGAGGTCCACCGGCTTCGTGAGGAAGTCCTCGGCGCCTTGCTTCACGGCGCGGACCGCCAGGTCGATGGTCCCGTAGCCGGTGACGATGAAGACGGGGACCGTCGCGTCGATCCCGCGGAGGCGAGGGAGGAGGTCGAGCGCCTCGCCGTCCGGGAGGCGGAGGTCCGTCACGACGACGTCGGGGCGCGAGCGGAGAAACTCGCGTGTCGCCGTCTCGCACGAGTCCGCCTCGACCACGTCGAAGCCGAGCGTGCGCAGCCCGCCGCAGATGCCGAAGCGCACGGTCGCGTCGTCCTCGACGACGAGCACCGACGTCCGGGCTCCTGCGCTTTCGGCCATGGTCCCCATCGCGAACGCACATCATAGTGCGATCGGCACAGGAGAGAAGCGTGGCGGCCCAGGTCTACCCCGAGGCGGCCTCGAATCCGCCTAAGTCCCCAGACGCGCGACCTCCAGCTCGAAAATCCGCCGCACGATGGCGATCGCACACGCGTAGGTGGCGTCGACGCCGAAGAAGCTGAGGCTCTTCGAGAGGAGCGACTGGCGACGCGAGTAGGGCGTATCGGAGGCGTAGTGGACGATCCCCACGTCGAAAGGCGTGTGCGCGGAGAGGTGCACCACCTCGTCGGTAGGGACGCGCCGCGGGTTCACGAGCTCGTAGACCGCGCCGAGGAACGGGCCGGCTTCCATCTCGAGCACGGTGTAGCCGCTCCGGTAGAACGCATCCATGTACTCCTTCGACTGGAGGAACGCGCTCCTCACCGTCACGGCCTTCTGGTTGTCGAAGACGCTCCCGTACCGGAGGTGGGCCGCGATGTGACGCGCCTCGAAGGCGTTCCGGAAGAGGAAGGTGTTGCTCGAGTGCTCGTCGTAGACGTTGCCCGAGAGCATCACGTCGCCGACGCGCCCGTTCAGGGTCGCCGCCTTCCCCATGACGTAGATGCCGCGGACCTCTCCCACACCCTGCCCGACGCGGGAAAGGAGATGATAGGCCGCCATCCCGAGCGGGTAGTCGATGTTCAAGATGACGGCGTCGCTCTTCGTGAGGCGCTCGATGCCAGGGATCTGGAGCCGCGGATCGAGCAGCTCGGGATCGAGCTCGGCGAGGTGTGCGATCTGCGCGTCGACGTCGATGTGACCGGGCTCCGAGAGGTGCACGAGCCCCTTCTCGGCCTCGAACGCGCGGACCTCGTTCATCTTCGACGCGCCCGGCTGGGCGTGGATGTACCCGCGGAGGAGATAGTAGAGGAGCGCCGCGAGCTGGGACGGGTCGCTCGACGCCGCGGCGCGCGTCACGTCGTCGGCGAGCCCTTCGGGGTTCGCCTTCTGCGCCCACGCGACGATCTCGCCCGTGTGCGAGCGCGCGTAGCCGCCGACGAGATTCGCGATCGCGTGGGTGTTCGACGAGATGAAGTAGACGGGCGGCCGCCGCGGCGCCGTCTTCTTCACGTACGCCGGCTCGATGCCGCCCCACCACCGCTGCGCCGCGCGCTGGTACTGCGAGTGGGAAGGCGCGAGCATGCGCATCTTGAGGTCGAGCGGTCGGTCGTAGAGCGCCCGGCCGCCCTTCTCGAGGCGCGTGGTCCCGAACGCGTCGATGAGCTTCTGCGCCTCCTCGGCCGTCGTCCCGAGCGCTTGGCCGAGCGTGACGGGATCGCGCGTCGCCTCCCGGAGCGCCTCGACGGTGGGCGCGACGCGACGGAGGCGCGCGTGCATCTTGTTCCACTCGATCTGGTATGCCGTGACGATCGGGACGAGATCGTCGATGTCGCTCGCGCTCGCGATGAACACGGCGAGCTTGCCGTTCCCGTCGTAACGGAGCGGGCGACGGCGGCCGCGCGTCTTCACGATGTCCCACTTCTGGACGTCATACCCCGCGGCCTCGAAGAGCTCGTGCGACTGACCGAGGACGACGAGGTCGACGTCGATCATCTCGTCGGGGAGGCGCGCGGCCGCGTACGCGAAGGCAGAGAGGTCGGGGACGTCGGACAGCGCGCCGGCGTGGAGGCTCGAGCCGCTGTAGGCATGAGCCTCCTCGAACGCGCGCACACGGACCTCGCCCGTCGAGCGAAGGAGCGAGTAATACGTCGTGACGTAGAGCTGGATCTCCTCGGATTCGGGCTCGGGCGGTCGTCGGTCCACGCGCCCAGCCTACACCGCGAGCCCTCGCGACGTCAGGGGGCGCTCGCCGCCCAGGTGAGCTTCCCGCGGATGCCGCCGAAGGCGCCGTGACCGATTGCCTCGACCATCGCGCTCCACGTCGGGAGGGCGTCGTCCTCCCGCATCTGGCAGGAGAAGTACATCCCGGCGCTGCGGAGGGTCGTCTCGCCACGCCACTCGCGCGCCTCGTCGACGAAGCCGACGACGCGGTGCTTCCGGGCGAGCGCGGTGCCCGCGGGGCCGCGGCGCGGATCGAGCCGGCGCACGACGTAGACGGTGCGTCCGGGGATCTCGCGCTCGCTCCTCCAGTTCGAGAGCCGCTCGAACGCGCAGTCCATCTCCATCGTCATCCCGATCGGCTTGACCCGCTCGTCCGCGTAGAAGCGCTGCGACCAGTCCGTGGTCGTGAAGGTCAGCGGCAGGTGACGCGTGATCTCGGCGTGCTCGGGCGAGCTCCCGACCTCGACCGCCGCGCTCCCGTCGTCGACCGTCTCCTCGCCCGTGGGCGCCGCGCAGGAGGCGACGCAGGCGAGGACGGACACGACCGCGGCGAGGCGGGGTAGCAGGAAGGAGTGCATGTAGGTGCACCAGCATGTTCGGTGCCGCCCTCTCCTCCCGAGGCCTCCCGCGCGGTTGCGGCGATCCAGGGCACCCTCCGCCGGGAAGGGACGTGCGACGGCGATGGTCCGTCGATCCACACGTTCCGCCGCGGAGCCGGTCAGTCCTGGAGGGCTTCTTCGACGAGCGCGCGCGTCTCGGCGAGGCGGCGGCGCTCGTCCTCGGAGCGGACCACGGCCGGCCGCTTCGAGACCGGGAGGGCCTCGAGATCCTCGTCGGCCTTCTTCCGATCGAAGAGGCGCGAGAGAAGCCCCTTCTTCTCTTCCAGGACGAAGACGCCGTCGGTGAGGGACTCGGGGCGCTCGCGGAGCCCTGCGACGAGCTTCGGCTGAGCGTCGACCCAGGCGAGCGCCTCGTCGAAGGCCTCGCGCTGCGTGACCTCGAGGTGGCGGCGCGCGCGCCCCGGCTTCTCCTCGTTCATCCGGAGGAACAGGGCCGTCGCGAACGCGACCTCGTCGACGGAGAGCACCGTCGCCTGGTGCATCTTCATCCCGCCACAACCCTTCTTGTAGACGCACGCGCCCGCGAGGAGGAGCACGCCGAAGCCGCACGCGATCGCCGTCAGCTCTGCGAGCGCCGCCTCGTCGCGCGCGTCGACCGCCTCGTCACACTCGTGGAGCACGAGGCGGCCCATCGAGCGGGCGAGGGAGGTCGTGAGGACCGTCGGATCGCCTACGTCGGTCGTGGCGAGCGGGACGGCGTACCCTTCCTCGGTCTCGACCGCCCCGCCGCCGAGGATCGTCGCGGCTCCCTTCTCCCCGCCGGTGCCGCAGGCGCCGCCGCCGCACCCGCCGCCGGCCTTCGCCTCGCCCGAGGCGTCGGGCTCGACGAACGCGAGGGCGACCTGGAGGTCGGTACCGAGCGGCGCGTACGTCATCATCCGCCGCATGAGCCGATCGACGCTCTCGGGATCGAGCGCGAAGGGGTCAGGGAAGTACTCGCCCGTGGGCTCCACGAGGTCGGCCTCCGCGAGCACGTCGCCCCAGCCTTCGCGGAGGCGTGCGGTGTGCGCCACGATCGTCCGGATGGCGTCGTCCGAGGGGATCATGCCCTCAGGATAGCGCAGCCACGTGAGCCGGCTAGGATGGCCGGCCATGGCAGGCCGCGCGCTCCGGATCGCGACGTTCAACTTGAAGGACTTCTTCGCGGCGAGGAGCGCGGGCGAAGAGACCGTCATAGCCGAGAAGGTGGCGAACGTGGCGGCCGAGATCCGGCGTTCGCGGGCCGACGTCGTCGCGCTCCAGGAGGTCGGGTCGACGGCGCTGCTCGCGCGCCTCGCGTCGAAGGAGCTCGCCGACATGGGCTTCGGGGCCCCCGTCCTCGGCACGGTGGACCGCCGCGGGATCCGGAACGCGATCCTGGCGCGCGTCCCCGTCCTCTGGTCCCAGGTCCACACCGCGGCCGCGCTCCCGTTCCCGCGACTCCTCGAGGGCGACCCCGAGCCCTTCGCCGGGCGCATCCCGCTCCGTCGCGGCGTCGTGCACGTGCGCGTCGACGCCGGCGAGCTCGGCGAGATCGACGTCATGACCGCGCACTTCAAGTCGAACCTCCCCACGTTCCTGAAGGACGGCGGCGGAAACGAGATCAGGGACGACTCGCCGCGGGGGAGGGGGGAGGCGGCGATCCGGAGCCTCGTCCAGCGCGCCGCGGAGGCGCTCTACGTGCGGGGCCTCGTCGACGACGTCCTCCGCGCGAACCCGGACCACATGATCTGCGTGCTCGGCGACCTCAACGACACGGTCGAATCGATGCCGGTCCGCATCGTGCGCGGCGTGTTCGAGCCCGTGAGCGGCGTGCTCTTCCCGTGCGCGGAGCGCGTGCCCCTCGAGACGCGGTTCTCCTGCTTCCACGGGGGCGGTCCGACGCTCATCGACCACGTGCTCCTCTCCGAGCGGCTCTTCCGCGCCGTCACTGCGTTCGAGATCCAGAACGAAGCGCTCCGCTGGCATGGACCGCACGTTGGGGAGCCGCCGCTCACGGCCGACAGCGATCACGCGCTCTGCGTCGTCGAGGTCTCCGTCGGCTGAAACTCGGGTACCCTGACGGGCATGAGCGACCCCGAAGGGCACGAGCCGCCCCCGTCCCTCGTGCCGCCCGCGGACGTGATCATCCCGCCCGCGCCGCCGTCGCTCGTGCCGCCGATGGACCTCATGTCCGAGGTGATCCCGCCCGCGCCCCTCTCGCGCGGGGCCTCGCGCGCCGTCGGGTCGGCCTCACGTATCCCGCCCTCGCCGCCGTCGCGGTCGTTGCCGCCGCTGCCGGCCGTCGAGCCGATCCTCGAGCAGGCCGCCGATGCCCGCGCGCGCGCGGAGTGGGACACGGCGCTCGAGCACTACAAGAAGGCGCTCTTCGTCCTCGACAGCACGGGCGACACCGACAAGGCGGCGCGCGCCTCGATCTACGCGTCCGTCGCCGAGGTCAAGGCGGCCCAGGGGAAGGGGCGCGAGGCGGAGGCGACGTTCGAGAAGGCCCTCGCGACGTCGCCCGGCCACCTGCGTTCGATCGACGGCCTCGTGGCGATCGCAGAGACGGCGTCCGAGTGGCCGCGCGTCGTGACCTACCGCTTGAAGCGCGCGGACGTCGTCGACGATCCGGACGAGGCGTGCGGAGAGCTGTGTCGGGTGGCCGACGTCCTCGAGGCGAGGCTCGGCGACACGAAGCGCGCGGTGGCGTTGCTCGAGCGCGCGCTCGTCGCGTTGCCGGGCGACACGCGTGCGCTCCGGCGGCTCGAGCCCATCTACACGAAGATGCGCGCGTGGCCGAAGCTCGTCCTCGTGCACGACGCGCTCTGCCGAGCCGCGAGCGATCCCAAGGCGAGGGGCGCCCACCGCTTCGCGCAGGCGGACGTCGAGCTCGGTCGCCTACGCGACGAGCCGAAGGGGCTCGCGTTCCTCGAGCTCGCGCTCGACGAGGATCCGCAGTGCGACAAGGCGCTCTCCGCGCTCATCGCCGTCCGGACGCGACGCGAGGAGTGGGCCGAGCTCGCGTCGGTCTACGAGCGGCTCCTCGATCGGCTCGCGGGGCTCAAGGATCGCGAGCGCGCGTGGGAGGTGTGTCGGAAGCTGGCGACGCTGCGCCGCGACCGGCTCCTCGACGGGCCGGGCGCGCTCGAGGCCTTCCGCGGCGCGTGCGAGCTCGTCCCCGACGACGTCGAGTCCCGCGCGGCGCTCGCAGAGCTCTACGCGAACAAGGGCGATCGGGCGGCGGCCGTGCGCGAGCTCGAGACCGCGGCGCGAAACGCGCCGACCCGCGCGCAGACGTACCGGCGCCTCTACGATCTCCACTCGCGCGCAGGGCGACCGGATCGGTCGTGGCTCGTCGCGACGTGCCTCGAAGAGCTCGGCGCCGCCGACGTCTCCCACGAGCTCGTCATCGAGCAGTTTCGCCCCGACGGGCCGATCCGCCCGACGACGGCGGTGGACGACGCCTGGTGGGACGAGCACCTCCGGGCGCCCGGCGCCGACCCGATCGTATGCGACGTCCTCCGTACCGTCTCGCGCGCGGCGATCGAGCTGAGGCTCGGGGAGCTCGCGGACAAGAGGCTCCTTCCGATCCTCGACCCCGCCGCGAAGCAGGACCGCGCGAGCACGGCCTCGGTCGTCCGGACCTTCGTCTGGTCGTCGCGCGCGCTCGGGATCGCCCTGCCGGAGCTCCACCTCCTCGAGGACGTCCCGAGCGGGATCGCCGCCGTCCCCGCGCGCGAGCCCGTCACGGCGCTCGGGCCGGCGGTGCGGACGGGGAAGACGGTCCAGCAGCTCGCGTTCCTCGCAGGCCGGCACCTCACGTACTACCGTCCGGAGCACTACGCGCTCGTCTTCTTCCCGACCCTCGCCGAGCTGTCGTCGCTCGTGCTCGCCGCGGTGCGCCTCGTCATCCCTGGCCTCTCGGTCCCGCCGAGCGAGCGAGGGAGCAAGGTGCCGGACGCCCTCGGCGGGGCGCTCACCGCCGAGGAGAAGACCGCGCTGGAGGCGGCCGTCGCGGCGCTCGACGAGCGCGGCGGGAAGCTCGATCTCCTCGCCTGGATCCGCAGCGTCGAGCTCACGGCCACGCGAGCAGGCGCGCTCCTCGCCGGGGATCTCCGGGTCGTCACACGGATCCTGAAGGAGGAGGAGCGCGCGGTGGGCGAGCTCTCCTACGACGCGAAGCGCGGCGACCTCCTCGCCTTCGTGTCGTCCGATGCGTACGCCACGCTGCGCGAGCGCATGGGCGTCGCCGTCCTCCCGAGCGCCCCGCCGGAGGGCTGATCTCGTCAGGCGTGGCGTTCGATCGGGAGCGTCATCAGCTCCTCGAGGATCGACGTCGCCTTCCGGCCCTGGACGCCCGCGGCGAGGGCGCGGAAGATCGGGGCGCGGACGCCGTGGCGCTCCGCCCACTCGGCGACGCGCGGGACGAGGTCGACGGCCTCGACCCGGAGCTGGGTGGCCCGCGTCGCTTCGTCGCGCGACTGGCCGCGCGCGAGGGCGGTGCCGACGATGACCTCCGGGCGCTCGCTCTGCGAAATCGAGGCGAGCAGATCGCCGTAGCCCGCGAGCCCGAGGAGCGTCCGCTCCTCGCCCCCTGCGGCCGCCGCGATGCGCGAGGCCTCCCCGATGGCGCGCGAGATCAGCGCTGCGACGAGCGCCGGGCTCGTCTTCATCGCCTGCGCGTAGCCGACCGCGATCGTCAGGCAGCCGACGAGCGCGCTCGCCCATTCCAGGCCGCGGAGATCGTTGGTCGGGTACGCGCGCAGCGTCGAGGACCCCATCGTCTTCGTGACCGCCTCGACGACCTCCGGGAAGCGCGAGCCGACGACGAGCACCGACGGCGTCCCGGCGAGGAGGTCCTGCGCGAGGGCAGGGCCCCCGAGGGCGCCCGTGCGGCGCACCGGCGACTCCGCGCGGATCACGTCCGCGATCGTCTCGAGCTCGCCCTCCGAGCTCTCCAGGCCTCGTACGCCGTGGACGACGTAGTGACTCCCCGAGACGTGGTCGCCGAGGTCGCGCGCGACGGCGCGGCAGGCGCTCGAGGGCACGGCGAGGAAGAGGAGCCGCGCGTGCTTCGCGGCGGCGCTCATCTCACGGACGACGCGCACGCCGCGCGGGAGCTGTCCGTCGAGGTCGCGTCGCGTGAGCACGACCACGTCCGACCCCGCGCGCGCCCCCGCCGACGCGAGCGCGAGCCCCCACGTTCCCCCGCCGATCACCGCGATCTCGCCCATGGCCCGCCGAGGATACGCGGAATGCGTCGGACTTTGCATCGCACAGTCCGTCCCTGGTAGGGTCGCGCGACCGCGCGATCGTCGTTCGCGCTCGAAATACGGAGGATCCTCGGATGCTGACGTCTCGCAAGGTCGCGTTCTCGTCGTTCGTGCTCGTCGCCTTCGTCCTCGGAGGCTGCGACCGCCTGAAGGATCTCCTCCAGAAGAAGGGCGACGGCGACGGCGGAGTCGATGCCGCCGCCGAGGCCGATGCCTCGCCGCCGGTCGTCGTGGCCGACGAGGTCGTCGACGCGAGCGACGCGGTCCCGACCACGACCACTGTCACTCCGGTCCCCGCCGTCGCCCGGAAGATCGACGGCGGCGCGACCGATGCGGGCGTCGTCCTCGTGACGGACGCCGGAGCGGTCGTCGTCGTCGACGCCGGGGCGGCTCAGGCGTGCTGCTGCGAGGCGACCGGGTTCCCGCTCCAGTCGGTCGCGATGAGCGAGTGCAACAAGACGCGGAAGGGGCAGTGCGTGAAGAAGGAGCGGTGCGCCGCCGTCGTCGACGCGGGCAGCGCCGCCCCCATTGCTCCCACCACCCCCGCGCCCCCGGTCGTGACGGACAACTGCTGCTGCGCCGTCTCCGGCAAGAACCGGATCATGAAGCAGAAGGACTGCGGAGCGGCCAAGGGCGCCTGCGTCGCGATGTCGACCTGCCTCACGATCCGGATGTGATCCTCAGCGGCTCGGGTTCCCGCAGTCCTCCTCGACGGGCTTTCCGTCCTCGTCCAAGGTGTTGCGGTTGCAGCGGTCGTGCGAGAGACCGAGCCGCTCGCGCTCGGCCGTCGGCACGGCCCGGCCGTTACCATCGAGCCACGCACCGCTGCAGCCGAGACCGCCCGCGGCGCTCCCGTAGGCGAAGCCCGAGCAGCCGTAGATCCTCGATGCCGCATTCGGGTCGCTGCTGTAGGTCGACGCCAACCTGCGGATGGTGCTCCCGCCGGCGACGGGCGCCCCCGAGAAGCACGAGGCGACGATGAGCGGCTTGTCGTCTTTCAGGAACTGCTCCATCTTCTCGCGCGGAACGCCGCCGATGAGCGTGCCGGGGGTGCCGTGTGAGTTGAAGACGTTGGCGGTGCCCTTGTAGCGCTCGGCGAGCTTCGCGTCGTCGACGAAGGCCTTCTCGCCGGGCTTCGCGACCGTCACGGCGTTGCCCGACGGGTGCTCCGTCGTCACTTCGGTCGACGCGGGGGCGCGGAGGGGAGCGACGCCCGGGAGCGTGCCGCGCGAGAGCGGCGTGGTCTCGTTTCCGTCCGGCGTGACGGGGCCCTCGGGGGCCTTCTCCTTGTCGCCGCCCTCGCCGCCGCTGCTCGAGGACGAGCTCGTGCCCTCTTCGCCGGCGCGCGCCGGCGGCTCCTTCTGGTTGTCCTCGAACCCGCCCGGGTCGGTCGTCGTCGTGTTGGTGCTGTCGCCGGTCGAGGTGCTCGGCTCCGCCTTCGGATCCGTGCCCTCGTCCCCCGAGGTCTGCGGCTCGGCCTTCTCGCCGCCGGTCGGGACGAGCGGATCCTCCGCCGTCTCGCCGGTGCCTGGGGTCGACGGCTCACCGGAGGGGCCGTCGCCCTGCTCGGTCGGCGTCGGCGCGTCGTCCTCACGCGGCTCGCTCGGGGTCGACTCCGCCGGATCGTTCTCCGTCGGCGACTCGGTGACGGGGTCCGTCTCCGGCTCGTTGGCCGACTCCGTCGGCTCGCTCGGCTGCTCGTGGTCGGCCTGCGGCGCCGTGTCGGCGCTCGGCTGGTTCTCGGACGTGCTCTCGTCGTCGACCCGCTCCTCCGCCGGCTCGCTGGCCGGCTCGCTGGCCGGCTCGCTCGCCTGCTCGGACTCGCCGCCCGAGCTACTCGAGCTGCTCGACTCTTCGGCCGGCGCGCTCTCCGCCGGCGCCCCCTCGTCCTCCTCCGAGAGGAAGCGGATCGAGCTCGTCGACACCTTCTTCTTCGTGGACGGCGCGGCCTTCTGCATCGCCGCGATCTTCCCCTCCGTGGTCACGACGGCTCGGATCCACGTGTGCATCACGGGGTTCGTGAGCGGGACGACAACGGTGGACCCCGATTTCTTCGTCCGGCCGATGACGAGGCCGACGATCAGCCGCTCGTCCGCGCTCGTCTGCCGGTACACGGCGCCGCCGCGGCTCGAGACGCGGGAGGTGCGCATCCCGATGCGCGTCGCGCTGCCGGAGGACGCCTTGCCCGCAAATTTCAGCTTCTTCGAGATGCTGAGGACGCGGTCGCCCTTCTCGCGCGCGCGTCCGATCGCCACGACGTTGCAGCTCGCGCACGCCTTGCCCTGGACCTTGGCGTAGCGGACCTTCTCGATCGGCTTCCGCGTGACGAGCAGCGCGACGTCGTGGCGCTGCGAGCGCACCATCGTCTTGTCGCCCTGGACCCAGTCGTACGTGTAGAGACGCGCGACGCTCGTGCGCGTGCGCTTCGCGTCGAGCGCGCCGACGACGGCCTTGGTCGAGCCGTCGGCGCAGTGCGCGGGGGCGATGACGACGTTGGCCGAGAGGAGCGTGCCCGCGCAGCTCCGGAGCTTCGTCTTGCCGCGGTAGTAGTCGACGACGACGGCCTCCGACCGCCGTCCGAGGGCGCCGTCGCGCCCATCGTCGTGGTCGCCCCACGGCATCTGGAGCCCGCAGCCCGTCGCGCCCGCGCCCATCGCCGTCACGGCGACCGCCATGACCGCCGCGCGCGTGATGCCCGTCCACAGCCGCTTCGTTCGCTCGCTCATGGTGAGGCGTAGAAGCAGCGAGCGTGCCCCGACCGCGAGCGTGGGCCAGGCCCGGGCGTCGCGAGGGCCGTGCGCAGGATCTGTCGTGAAATCAAGGAGGACCGCCGGTCGCGCACACCGACGACGACCTGCGCCACCTGACGATCACGCACACGTGGGTGATCGACGCAGAACGGCGGGGGATCCCACGCGGGCGACCCAGATCACTCCGGCCTTCTTCGTCGATGCGCGAGCTCACGGGATCGAGCCCGAGCTGGCGGATCCGCGTGTCTTGCGGCATACCCCGACGACCATGGATCTCGTCCAGCTCGGCCGGAAGCGCCCGAAATCCCCTGCACCGGGGGACCCGCGCGCGCGCTTCCTCCCGACGACACGGGAGGAGATGGAGCTCCGTGGCTGGGACGAGCTCGACATCCTCGTCGTGACCGGCGACGCGTACGTCGATCACCCTGCGTTCGGCCCGGTCCTCATCGCGCGGTTCCTCGAGGGTCGCGGGTTCAAGGTCGGCATCGTCGCGCAGCCCCGGTGGGACTCGCCCGCCGACATCGCCCGGATGGGCACGCCGAGGCTCTTCGTAGGCGTCGCGGCGGGCAACCTCGACTCGATGCTCAACAAGCTGACCGCGCAGAAGAAGATGCGGTCCGAGGACCAGTACTCGCCGGGCGGCAGGAACGACATGCGCCCGAACCGCGCGAGCCTCGTCTACGCGAACCTCTGTCGACAGGCCTTCCCCGGCACGCCCGTCGTGCTCGGCGGGATCGAGGCGTCGCTCCGGAGGATCGCCCACTACGACTACTGGTCCGACCAGGTCCGGCGCTCGATCCTCCTCGACGCGAAGGCCGATCTGCTCGTCTTCGGCATGGGAGAGCGACCGGTGTGGGAGATCGCGAGGCGCCTCGCCGCGGGGGAGCCCGTCTCCGCCCTCACCGACATCCGCGGCACGGCGCACGCGAAGAAGAACCGCCGCGCGTGGGAGCCGCTCCTCGTCCCGGAGAACGTCAGCCGCTTCACGACGGACGGAAAGCTCGTCGTCCTCCCCTCCTACGAGGAGGTCACGACGGACAAGAAGGCGTTCGCGAAGATGTCGCGGATGTTCCAGTACGAGACGAACCCGCACAACGGGCGCCCGCTGCTCCAGGTCCACGGCGACGAGGCGGTCTACTTCAACTCCCCCGCCGAGCCGCTGACGGAGGCCGAGATGGACGGCCTCTACGACCTCCCCTTCGTCCGCGCCCCGCACCCGTCCTACGGCCAGGAGCGCATCCCCGCCTTCGACACGGTGAAGCACTCGATCGTGACGATGCGGGGATGCTTCGGCGGCTGCACCTTCTGCAGCATCACGGAGCACGAAGGCCGCGTCATCCAGAGCAGGAGCGAAGACAGCGTTCTCCGCGAGGTGCGCCAGCTCTCTCGCATGGGCGGCTTCTCGGGCGTCCTCACCGATCTCGGCGGGCCGACCGCCAACATGTACAAGATGACGTGCAAGGACGAGAAGACCGAGAGCGCATGTCGCCGCCTCTCGTGCGTCCACCCCGGCATCTGCGAGAACCTCGTCACCGATCACGGTCCGCTCCTCTCCCTCATGAAACGGGTGAGAGAGGAGAAGGGGATCAAGAAGGTCTTCATCGCCTCGGGCGTCCGCTACGACCTCGCCGAACGAAGCCCCGAGTTCATCAAGGAGCTCGCCCAGCACCACACCGGCGGGCAGCTCTCCGTCGCGCCCGAGCACTCGAACGATCGCGTCCTCGACAAGATGAAGAAGCCGGGCATCCAGAGCTACGAGCGGTTCGCGCAGGCGTTCTGCCAGGCGAGCGACGAGGCGGGCAAGGAGCAGTACCTCGTCCCCTACTTCATCACCGGGCACCCCGGCTCGACGTTGAAGGACTCGATCGAGCTCGCGCTCTACCTGAAGAAGCACGGGATGCGCCCGCGCCAGGTCCAGGACTTCATCCCGACGCCGATGGCCGTCGCGACGACGATGTATCATACAGGCATCGATCCCTTGAACGGGGAGGAGGTCTACACCGCGAAGGATCTCCGCGAGAAGCGCATGATGAAGGCGCTCATCTTCTACTGGGACGCGGTCCACTGGCCGCTCGCGCGGGAAGCGCTCGTGAAGGCGGGACGCGCGGACCTCATCGGCCGCGGCCCGCATCACCTCGTCCCGCCGGAGGGCGCCGCCGATCGGCTGGCCGCCGCGCGTCGCGGTCCCAGCGCTCCAGGCGGTCCACGTCGTCCGGCTGGGCCTCCGTCGCGTCACGGTCGCCGGCGGCCCTGACGCGCACGTTCACCACTGCGTGATGGCGAGGGAGAGCCCGACGCCGCTGGCGACCGTCGGCGTGACGGACACCCTCGGCCGCGTGCGCTCCGGGCGCGGCGCGGCGGCGACGTTCGCGCGGTCGCGCGCGGCCGGCTCGTCTTTCGTGAGGCCGACGAGCGTGAGGACGAGCCCGGTCGCCTGGATGACGGGCCCCGCGTAGAACATCGCGTACTCGGCGAGCGCGAACGGGAGGAAGAGGAGGGCGGCCGGGCAGATCACGGCGTCGCCCCCGCAGTCGTTCGCGCCGGTGAGCTCGATGGCGCGCCCGGTGAGCAGGGTCTGTCCGTCGACCTTCTCGGATCGGACGGCCTGGATCGGCCCGACCACCGGGACGAACATCGATCCCATCACGCGGCCGCTCGAGTCCCGGTAGATCGCGCCCGTGCCGGCCGCCCACGCGTAGCCCGCGAAGAACGTCACGAGCCCCGCCTCCGTGAGCGACACCCCCTTCGGCTTGGGCTTCTCATCGTCCGCCGTTGCCGGGCCGGCAACGAAGAGGAGGGCAAGGCAGGCGAGCGCGGACGTGACGAGGGACGAGGTTCGCATGCCCGCGAAGCTGCGTGTCCCGACGGCCTTTCACAAATGACACGCCCTGACGGGTCACGTGCCCCGCGCTGCGAGGGGAGCCCGGAGGCCGTCAGAAGACGACCAGCGCGGGGCGGCTCGCCACCGGAGACGGCGCGCTCCCGCGTGCGAGCCACCACACGACGCCGGCCGTCAGGACCGCGGCGCCGGCGACGAAGACGACGGTGCCGACCGCGGCCTCGCGGCGCGCGTCGCTCGCGAGCGCCTGCGCCTCGTCCCCGCAGCCGCGCGGCTCGCAGCGAGACTGCGCGTCGTCCCAGGTCGACTTCGCGGAGAAGCCGACCGCGGTACCGACGCCCATCCCGACCAGGCCGAGCCCTGCGACGCCGAGAGGGAGGAGGGAGCGGGAAGACGAGTGAGGCACGCGCGCAGCCGACTGCGGCGATGGGGACGGGGACGGACGGGACGGAGCGCGGAGGGGCAGCGTCACCGTCACCGTCTTCGTCTCACACGCCGTCGAGCTCGGCTCGAAACGCACGGTCTCCTCGAACGTGGTCGCGTCCGCTTCGCGCACGACGACGACGTGCGCGCCGCGATCGACGGGGAGGGGCTCGCCGAACGTGAGCGGATCGATCCGGACGTCGTCGCGGAGGACGGTGGAGGCGGGAGACAAGGGGGCGCCGTTCGCGACGACGATGCGCAAGCGGCAGAGACGCGGCTCGAGGGAGGCGGCGCGATCGCGGGCGTGGGACGCGCGATCGTGGCGGCCGCGGGCCGAGGCCTCGGAGGCGGCGCGACGGAACGTGAGCCATGCGCTCGCGAGCCGATCTGCGCGCGCGTAGCAGTCCGCGAGGTTCAGGAGGGTGCCGTCGGCCGGATCGAGACGCTGGCTGGCTTCGAGCTTGGCGCAGGCTTCGGGGATGCGATCTTGATCGAGCAGCGCGCGGCCCTCGGCGAAGAGGGCCTCGGCGGCGGCGGGATCACGTGGTTGGGCGTGTCCGTCGCGCGCGGTGAGGAGCGCGAGGAGGGGCGGAAGGAGGAGGGGGAGGCGGGGCGTCACTGGCGGTCCAGGTAGAGGCTGCGCGCGTCGGGCGGTGGGGGCGGGGTCGTGTTCGGGGTCGTGTTCGGGGTTGGGTTCGGGGTCGGCTTCGGGGCCCGGGGCGGAGGGGCGTTCGGGCGCGGGAGCGAAAGCGGGGGGAGGCTCTGGCTGGCGTCGACGAGGGGCGGGGTGGGGGAAGGGATGGGCGACGTGGGCGTGAGGGAGGCCGTCGGGGGCTCGTCCCGGGGCGCTCGCGGGGCGCCCAGGTTGGCGACGAGGACCGCGGCCGCGGGCACGGCTCCGAGCGCCCACCATGCGCGGGAGATCCCTCGCCGGCGGGTGTCCGTGACCGATCTTCCGTCGTCGGGCGGAGACGGCGGCGTCGCGAGCGCGACCTTCTCCGTCGTCCGCGTCACGCTCGGCGCGGCGGTCTCCGCGGACGCGGCCTCCGCCGCCGCGCGCACTGCGTCGGCGAACGCGCGGACGGACGCGGGCCGCTTCTCTGGCAACGTCGAGAGCGCCGCGAGGACCGTCGTCACGAGCGCGGGCGGTAGCACGACGCCTCTCGTCTCGGGCGCCGCCGGATGGAGGCGGCCCGCCGCGCCCGCACCCTCCGACCACGGCAGCTCCCCGACGAGGGCGAGGTAGAGGACGACGGCGAGCTCGTAGATGTCGGTCCGCACGTCGGCGGGCGACCCGAAGAAGCGCTCCGGCGCCATGTACGCGGGCGTGCCTCGCGTCTTGCCTTCTTCCGTCGTCGTGCTGCGCGGTGCGGTCGCGTCTCGGGCGATGCCGAGATCGAGGAGCACCGCCTGCCCCTCGTCCGTCACGAAGACGTTCTCGGGCTTCACGTCGCGATGGACGAGCCCGGCGTCGTGCATCTCGGCGAGGCCCGCCGCGATCTGCAGGACCCACGCGAGCGCGTCGGCGCGGCCGATCGGGCCACGGGCAACGCGTGCCGCGAGGGTCTCTCCTCGCAGCCGCGGCATCGTCAGGAAAGGGACTCCGTCGGCGAACGTCCCCGCCTCCAAGACCGACACGACGTTCGGATGGTCCACCCGCCGCACGCGCGCCGCCTCGTCGAGGAACCTCCCCCGCTCCCGCGACGAGAGACCGAGGTCCTCGCGGAGGACCTTCAACGCGACGACGTCTCCGTCTCCTCGCCGCGCGGCGTAGACCGCACCGCTGCCCCCCTCGCCGAGGAGCTCGAGGAGCTCGAAGTCGAAGAGCCGCGCCGGGAAATCCACGGTGACCAGTCTAGCGGGTGGGCGCGCTGGGTACTCGAGAACCCGATTCGTCTGCGCGCCCGCGTCCTTCAGAACACGACTTCCCCGCGCGAGGCCTGGATTCGTGGGTGCTTCGTGGCACGGGCCTCGGCATGCACGTTGCGGAAGGGCGCGCCATGCGCTGCCGCACGTCCCTGTCTCTCTTCGTCTCTGCCTTCGTCGCCCTCGCCGGCTGCTACGGGGCGCCTCCCCCCGAGGTTCCCGAGACTGCCGGTCCGCCCGTCGTGGAACGCGCGCCCGGCGAGCGGATCGTCGTCGACGTCCGACGCGAGGCGGGCACGACGACGCGCGAGGACAAGGCCTACACCTGTCCGCAGGGCCACGTGCCCGGCTCCCCGCGCTGCCTCGTCACCACGAGGCAGCGCGAGGTCCCGATCGTCCGCACGACCGCGTCCGCTCGCTACGGCGGACGAGAGCTGACGCTCGCGGAGCTCGACGCGCTCACGAGGCCGTCTCTGCGCGAGGCGTGGCGCGCCGAGAAGGTGCACTTCGAAGAGCGTCGCGCCACGTGCCAGAGCGCGCAGATCCCACGCTGGGCGGGCATCGTGCTCACGGTCGGAGGCCTCGTCGTGGCCGGCGTCGGGGCGGCGAGGAAGACGTCCGAGCTGACGGTCGTGGGGGCCGCAGGCGTCGGCGGCGGCATCTTCGCCTACGCCCTCGGCTACGTCGCGTTCGGCGGGAGCGCATGCTCCGAGGCCGACGCGCGTCGCGCCGCTCTCGCCATGCCCGACGGAAAGCAGGCCGAAGGCGAGGCCGCGGTGCGCTCGATGCAGGGTACGGCCGACTCCTTCAATGCCAACGCTCGCTGATCACCTCCGGAGAACCTGCTTCCCATGACCTCTCTCGTCCTCCTCCTTGGCGCTCTCCTCTCCACCGTCGGCTTCGGCTGCGCGTTTGCCCTCGCCGTGCGAACGAAGAACCTCTCGACCGGCGCCATCGTGCTCGGCGCGAGCTCGATCCTCTGCGGAATCGGCGTCATTCCGTTCCTCGCCGTCGGCTGGAAGGCGGTGCAGCGCGCCACCTTCTTCGCGGTCGCCAACGGCGCCGAGCCACACGAGGCCGGGAAGCTGATGAGCCAGTACAGGCTCGCCGTCGCAGCGACGATCGCGGGGGTCGTCCTCGTCCTGGTCGCCGCCAGGGTCCCGGGCGCGGACGGTCCTCGTCACCCGTCCTACGAGCTCCGCGACGAGTGATCTATTCTCGCCTCGGACCATGCGCCGCGTGCTCGCCGGAACCGTCGTCGCCCTGGGTGGATGTGGCGCCGTCTTCGGCATCGGCGATTTGCCGCCTCTCGAGCTGGACCCGGACGCGGCCGCGGACGCGCGCGTCGCGATTGCCCCGGACGGCGCGGAGCCAGCCGACGCGCTCGATGCGCGTCCGCCCGCGAGCGACGCCGGTCTCGACCCCGACGCCGATCCCCGCTGGGCACTCTGGCCGATCCCGCCCGACGATCCTCCCGCGGCCTCTTTCGTGACGGAGAACGCCGGGACGGACCGCATCCTCACGGACCTCGTGACCCAGCTCCGTTGGCAGGATCCCGAGGCGGATGCGATCCGGGCGCTGGGGGAGGCGCAGGACTACTGCGCCTCGCTGGTCCTCGGCGGTCGCGACGACTGGCGCGTGCCGACCCGCATCGAGGCGGCGTCCATCCTGCGCATCGGTCCCGCCGTCTTCGAGAACGCTCCCTCGTCCTTCGTCGGAAGGAAGACGTCGGGCGACTGCCACTGGACGAGCTCGATCGCGTCGACTGGCACTCCCTGGGCCGTCGCCGGCGACGTCGGTCTGAACACGCTCGGGCCCTGCTACGTGCGCTGCGTCCGAGGTGCGCCGGAGCTCGGAGCGCCGCGTCGCCCGACGTACGACGTCACGGCCGACTCCGTGCTCGAGCCGAGGACGGGCCTCGTGTGGGAGCGGACCCCTCCCGGCGCCGCGACGTCTCGTGACGCGGCGGCCGCGCGATGTGCGGCGCTCACGCTGCGCGGGAGGGTCGGCCGCCTCCCCACGATCAAGGAGCTCTTGTCGCTCGTCGCCGAGGAGAAGAAGCTCCCCGCGATCGACCCCGCCTTCGGTGGCAACCTCGAGACGCTGTACTGGTCGTCGACGGTCTCGAACGGCAGCGGCTGGCTCGTGGGCTTCGACGACGGGACGACGCGCCGCTTTGCCGAATCGCAGCAAGGCCTCACGGCCCTCGCACGCTGCGTCGCGACCCTCTGATCAGTCCGAGCCCTCGCGGAGGCCGTGCTTCTCGAGGAGCTTGTAGAGGTACTTGCGCTCGATGCCGGCGACACGCGCCGCCTCCGAGAGGTTTCCGCCTACGCGACGCGTGAGCTCGGTGACGTACGCGCGCTCGAACCGCTCGAGGAGCTTCTCCTTCGCGTCGTGGTAGGGGAGATCGAGCGCGCCGAGACCATCGTCCTCTTCGGTCCGTCGCGACGGTCGCAGGACGAACGGCAGCTCTGCGAAGGACGCTCCCGCCGCGGCGAGCGCGCACGCCCGCGCGACCACGTTGCGGAGCTCGCGCACGTTGCCAGGCCAGCCGTGTGCCCGCAGGCGGTCGAGCGACGGCCCCGTCGGGACGAGGGCGCCGCGCCCGTTCGCCTCGAGGAAGTGCGCCACGAGCGCGGCGATGTCCTCGCGGCGCTTCCGGAGCGGCGGCATGTGCACCTCCACGACCGAGAGTCGGTAGTAGAGATCCTCGCGGAAGCTCCCGTCCGCCGCGGCCTCGAAGAGGTCCTTGTGCGTCGCGGCGACGAAGCGGACGTCGTGGCGCTCCGTCCTCGTGCCTCCAAGCGGTGTCGCCTCGCCTCGCTCGAGCATCCGGAGCAGCTTCGGCTGGAGCGCACGCGGGAGGTCCCCGATCTCGTCGAGGAAGAGCGTGCCGCCGTGGGCGCGTGCGAACGCGCCGACGTGATCGGCGTGGGCGCCCGTGAAAGCTCCCTTCTTGTGCCCGAAGAGCTCGCTCTCCACGAGCGTGTCGGAGGCGGCGCCGCAGTCGAAGACGACGAACGGCTTCTTTGCACGCGGGCTGTGATCGTGGACGGCGCGTGCCGCGAGCTCCTTCCCCGTGCCGCTCTCCCCGAGGAGGAGCACCGGGAGGTCCGAGACGCTCGCGCGCTCGAGCACGCCGTAGACGCGGCGGATGACGAGGCTGCCCCCGGCAAGGGCGCCGAAGGAGGTGGCATCGCTCGGCGGGACGTCTTCCACCTCCTCCGCGGCGAGGAGCTCGAGCGTCGTCTTGCCGATCTGGATCGTCGAGCCGAGCGGGACGACGACGTCCTTCACGGCGACGCCGTCGAGGAAGGTCCCGTTGGTCGAGCCGAGGTCCTTGACCGCGAAGCCGCCCGGCGCGGGAGACACCGAAACGTGGCGACGCGAGACGGCGGAATCGTCCACCGTCACGTCGCATGCGCCGTCGGCGCCGATCGTCACCCCGACGGCGGGGAGCGGCCACTCGCCGGTGAGGACGCCCTCGCGACGGACCCGGAGGCGGCTCCGCCCGCGCGGAACGGAGCGGTCGACTCGGTTCGTGACGCGCGTGACGCCCATCGCGACGGAGTCAACCACGTCCGGCCCGCCTGGACCAGGTCACGCTCGACGCGCTCAGTTCGAGTCGAACGCGACGTCGAGCGTGCATTCGCGCTTCGTCCGGAGCGACCACGCGGACGGTTGCGACGCCTCGCCCGTGATCTCCACAGTGAGGCCGTGTACGCCGCTCTGGCCCTGGAACGCCGGCACCGTGAGCTCGACGATCTGCTCGGCGCCGGAGCGGACGGTGAAGGACCGCGCGACCTCGGACGCGAAGCCGTCCATCTTGAGCGCTCCCGTCGCGCCGGTGCGGCCGTCGTTCTTGATCGTCGCGCGCACGAGGAGAGGTGCGCCGCACGCGAGCGGTGACGCGAGGACCGCCGACGTCACGTTCACCTTGCCGCGCCGCCTTGGCTCGCCGTCGAGCCTCGTCTCGCCGGAGAAGGCGCACGACGGCGTGATGCGCACGACCCGCGGCGCCGTCGCCGCGCCCTCGAGACGGAGGCGGTCGCGCGTCGGTCCGCATCCGTCCCGGAGCCCGAGGCCGTCCTCGAAATCGACCTTCGTCTTCGCGCCGGCTGCCATGCTGACGGGCGTGCGCGCGACGACGACCGGCGTCCCCTCGCCCATGCGCTCGACGACCAGCGTGCCCTCCACCGCCGTCGTCTGCGGGTTCTCGATCTCGACCTCGTAGGCGATCGCGCCCTCGGCGTACGGCGGCGTGAAGACCCCACCGAGCGCGCCGACCTTCACCGGCGCGCGTCGCACCGACGTGAAGAACGGCGGCCGCGCGGCGCGCGGCTCGACCGAAGGCGCGCTCCGCGGCGGCTCGACGGGCGCCGGCGCGAGGCCGATGCCGGCGAACGAGAGGGCGACGAGGACGGCGTTCGAGCGCATGGTACTTCCGTTCCCGTACCCCCTGCCTCGGCCCTGTGCAAGGCGTTCCCTACTTGCACGTCGCCGGCGACGCGCTCGCGAGAGGGAGGAGCTCGCTGTACGCCTCGATCCGGCGCCCGCCGAACGAGTCCGAGAGTCGCAGGAAGACGCGATGATCGACGGGCTGGATCTCGGCGGCCTCGTACGCCTCGGCGTCGGTCGTCGTGTCGCCGATCGCCCAGCGGATCGAGGCCCCCTCGGCGGCGAGCCGCGCGAGCGCCTCGGTCTTGAACTGGCGTGCGCTCTCGCCGGTCGCGCCGGTGACCCCCGCCGTCGTGATCACGATGCCCGGCGGGAAACCTGCATTCTGCAAGAAACTGCGGGTTCGACCCGACAGCCACTCCGGCCGCGCGGTGAGGTACACCGGGCGGACGCCCTTCGCCGCGAGCGCGGACAGCGCGTCGGCCGCCTTCGGATGGGCGGGGGAGTCCTCTCCCTCGAAGAGCGCGCGCCACTCGGCGGTCTCCGTCTCGGTGAGGGTGCCGTCCACGTCGCTCACGAAGATGGGCGTCCCGCTCGGGATGACGTCGATGACGGCGTCGGCGAACGTCGCGTCCGCGGCGACCACCATCCGGACACGGTGGCGGCCGGCGGCGAGCGCCTTCGCTGCGGGGACGTCGAAGTACACACGCCCCCCCGAGTCCGCGACGCCGTCGACCGCGGCGTGGTCTCCCGGGTTCGTGGTGGTCGTCGTGCCGAGCTTCTCCCACGCGCCGGCGCAGCCGCGCTCGACGAAGACGTCGACCTCCTCGCCGCGGATGGCGATGTCGGCGAGGCTGTAGGTGAACTTTCCGAGGATCGTCTGCGGCGACCCTTCCGCGATCACCCGGTCGCGCCCGCGGTGGTTCGGGTCGGCGCGCGAGGTGAGCTGGCTCAGGGCGCTCTTCCATGGGCGCTTCGCCCCGAGCGTCGGGCCGCCCGCGCCGTTGCACGCGGGCATCGCGAGGCACGCCGGGAGCGCGCTCG
>JALHPN010000048.1 GCA_022842465.1 Polyangiaceae bacterium
CTGGCGGCGCTCCGGCGGGCCCCGCCGCGACGTCCGTCCCGGGAGGCGCGGCCGCCACCGGTCTGCCCTGCGAGATCGACGCGCTCCTCGCCGCGCGCTGTCGCAGCTGTCACTCGAACCCGCCGAGCGCGCCCATGGCGCTCCTCACGTACGAGGACCTCGCTGCGCCCGCGAAGTCCGACACGGCGAAGTCGAACGCCGTCGTCGCGCTCGAGCGCATGAAGTCCGAGGCGCGCCCGATGCCGCCGGCCGGCGACAAGGCGTCCGCCGCCGAGCTCGCCGCCTTCGAGACGTGGGTCTCTGCCGGCCTCCCGCGCGGGACGTGCGGAGGGGCGGCGCCGCTCCCGGACGGCGGCGTGCCCCCGGCGACGCCGACGCCGGTGACCCCCGCGCCGCTCGTCTGCACGAGCAACCAGACGTGGAACCCGAGCAACGACGAAGGGCCGAACATGAACCCCGGCCGCGCGTGCATCACGTGCCACCGGCAAGAGGGCGAGGGCTCGATCGTCGTGATCGGCGGGACCGTCTACCCCACCGTGCGCGAGCCGGACCTCTGCTACGGCGTGAACGGCGGCGCGGTCGTCGTCATCACGGACGCGAACAACGTCGAGACGCGGCTGAACGTCGGCACGACCGGCAACTTCTCGCTCCGGAACCGCGCCGTCGCCTTCCCGATCCGCGCCCGCGTCGAGAAGGACGGCAAGGTCCGCGCGATGAGCTCGCCGCAGATGATCGGCGACTGCAACTCGTGTCACACGACCGACGGCGCCAACGGCGCGCCCGGCCGCATCTTCCTGCCGTGAGCGCGCGCTACTCCGGGATCTTGGCGCCCTTCGCGACGAGGCCGTCGCGGTAGTCGTCGAGGCCTTCGCAGAAGTTGTGCGAGACCTCGGGGTCGAACTGCGTCCCCGAGCAACGCTCGATCTCCGCGACCGCGACCTCGTGGGGGAGCGCGCGACGGTACGCGCGATCGCTCGTCATCGCGTCGTACGTGTCGGCGACCGCGATGATGCGCGCCATCAGCGGGACGTCGGGCCCCTTCAAGCCGAGGGGATACCCGCGCCCGTCCCACCGCTCGTGGTGGAGGTGGACGCCGGGGATGAGGGGGTTCAAAAAGCGGATCGGCTCGAGGATGTCGCGCCCGTAGCCGGGGTGCTTCTTGAACTGCTCGTACTCGTCCTGGGTGAGCTTGCCGGGCTTGTTGAGGTTCAGCACGCAGCCGAGCTTGCCGATGTCGTGCATCAGCGCGCTCTGACGGACGATCTCGATCTGCTCCGGCGAGAGGCCGAGGCGCGTCGCGAGGTACATCGCGTAGGTCGCCACGCGATCCGAGTGGCCCGCGGTGTAGCGGTCCATCTTGTCGATCGCCTTCGCGAGCCCTTCGATCGTCTGCTGGAACGTCGCGCGGAGGTCCTCGTAGAGCCTCGCGTTCTCGATCGCCGCCGCCGCGCGGGAGCCGACGATCGAGAGGAGCTTCCGCTGCCCTTCGTCGAACCGCTTGCTCTTCGTGTAGCTCGCCGCGCTGATCCACCCGAGCAGCCGCTGCTTCATGCGCAGGGGTACGGCGATGATCGACTGGATGGGGAGCTCCGGCTCCGTCTCGAAGAAGCGGAGCGCCTTCGTCCCGTGCTCGAGCAGCGTGTTGTCGGACGCGAAGTGCTCGACGAACGCCTTCGGTGAGAAGGTGCCCACGTCCGCGCCCTCGCGGATCGCGCCCGTGCGGAGGTGCTTCGGGGGGAGCAGCCGCTGGCGCTCGAAGTAGCCGCCCTCGCCGTCGTCGAGCCACGTCGACGCGAGGTCCCCGTGGATCTCGTGGATCGCCGTGTCTCCGACCGTCGCGAGGACCTCCTCGAGCGAGAGGCTCGCCGTGATCGCCTCGCTCACCTTGTAGAGGGAGAGGGCCTCCTTCAGGCGCAGGTTCTCCGCCGCGAGGCGCTGCTTCTCGAGCCCGCGCTGCACGACGTGGATCACCTCCTCCACCTTGAACGGCTTCAAGATGTAGTCGTAGGCGCCGCGCTTCATCGCGTCGATCGCGGTCTCGACGGTGCCGAAGCCCGTCATGATGACCGTGAGCGCATTCGGCGCGGCCGAGCCGATCTGCTCGAGGAGCTCGATGCCCCCCATGCGTGGCATCTTCAAGTCGCTGATGACGAGGTCGTACGGCGCGTGACTCAGCTCGGAGAGTGCGGCCTGGCCGTCCTCGGCGGTTCGGACGACGTACCCCTCCATCCCGAGGAAGTCCGCGAGGATGTCGCGGATGAATTTCTCGTCGTCGACGATGAGGACGCGGGGCCGTTCTTCGGGCGGACGTGAGGTCATGTCGAGCGTCGGGAGCAGCCGGGCCGGGGCCTTCCGAGGACCCGAGGAGGCCTACCGTATCAGAGCGGAACGTACTTTCCGAGCAGAGCCGGCGAGGGCGCGCGTTGCGGCCCGGCTCGGGCCGTGGAAGAAATGGGGGTCCGATGGCGAGACGGCCCGGCCAGCTGCCCTTCGTGCCGCGCGTTCGGACGCGAGAGTCCGTACCGCCGCGGTTCTCCCGCGGGCCCGTCGCGGTCGCGGTCGCGATCTACGCGGCGCTCGCGCTCCTGTCCGTCGTCGGCGCAGCCGCCCGCGACCGGAACCCGATGGGCACGACGGCATGGCTCCCGTTCGAGGCCCTCGACGGCGTCGTCCCTTCTGCCGGCGCCCTCCTCGCGCACGTCGTGTCCGTGGCCCTCGGGCTCGCCCTCTCCTTCGCGACGGTCCACGCGACGCGCGCCTTCGTCACGCGCTACGGCTGGGCCAGGGTCCTCCACGCCGACCTCCGCCCGGCGATCCGACACGCCAGCGGCGCGACGTTGCTCGTCCTCGGCGTGGCGAGCGCCGCCTCCGAGGAGCTCCTCTTTCGCGGCTTCTTCGTTCCCCTCGTCGGGATCGTCCCCGCCGCGATCGCGTTCGGTCTCGTCCACCAGGTCCGCGGTCGGGGCCGCCTCGCCTGGATCGTGTGGGCGGCCGTGATGGGGCTCCTCTTCGGTCTGGTCTTCTGCCTCACCGGCAGCCTCCTCGGCCCCTTCGTCGCGCACGCCGTCGTCAACGTGCGAAACCTGCGCTTTCTGCGCGACACCGACGTGGCTCCGCCCCCCGACCGTCGGTTGGGCGGACTCCTCCGCCGGGCGTGAGACTCAGCCCGCGCGCTGCAGCATCTCGATCCCGTCGTCGATCGTCCGCGCGATCTCGTTCGTCAGCCTTCGCATCGCCGACAGGGCCCCCTCGAGCGACCCCGTCGCGTTCACGAGATCGCGCTCGAGCTCCTCGTTCTGAGCATCGAGCTGACGCTGGAGCACGTCGATCTGGAAGCCGAGATCCGTCACGACTCCGGCGCCGCGCGCCTCCTCGAGGCGGAGGGCCTCGACCTCCCACGCGCGCGGATCGCTCGCGGGCGAGCCGTCGCGGGTGGAGACCGCCGCCGCCGCGGCGATCGCCCGCTCGAGGGCATGTCGCCTCGCGCGGAGCGCGTCGAGGTGGGCCCGCTCCCGGGATCTGTCGTGGAGGAGGACGTCGATCGCGTGACCGAAGTTCCCGCGGGTCTCCCGCGCGCGCGACTCGAGGAGATCGACCTTCGCCTGGAGGTCGCCGATGAGCTTCGAGGCGCGGAGCGCGCGGGGGACCATCTCGCTCGCGACGAGCGCCATCTCCGCGGCGTTCCGTGCGGCGCGTTCGTGCGTGCCTCCCCGCTTCCGCGCCGCGCCGATGAGGGCCTCGAGCTCGGCGAGCGCGCTCGACCATTTCGAGCTCATCTCGAGCGTGACGTGACGACCGACGTTCGCCGTCACCAGCGCGGACGCCCCCGTGGTCTGATCGAGCACCGTGCTGAGGGGCTCGCGCGGCTCGGGCTCGGCGACCCCCGGGACCATGCTCGCCGGCCGGACCGGGATCGAGCCCGAAGCGCCCGAGCCCGTGCCGAACCGGCGGACGATGTCCGCGAGCGCGTCGTGGAAGGCAAAGGCGTCGTGCGGGCGCGCGTCCGGGTCGCGCGCGAGCGCCCGGAGCAGGAGCGACTCGAGGTCGGGCGGCAGCCCCTCGACGCGCTGGCTCGGCGGGATCGGCGCCGACGTGAGCGGCTTCAGGAGGAGCTCGGACTGCCCGCGGCCCTCGAACGGGAGGACGCCGGTGACCATCTCGTAGATCACGACCGCGAGCGAGTAGATGTCCGCCCGACCGTCGATCGGCAGGCCGCCGACGTACTCTGGCGCGATGTACCCCGGCGTCCCGAAGAGCTGCTCGTTCAGCGTGAGCGACGGCTCACCGGACAGCTTCGCGATCCCGAAGTCCGTCAGCTTGACGAGGATCTCGCCGCCGCTCCTCGGCACGAGGAGCACGTTCTCCGGCTTCAGATCGCGGTGGATGACTCCCATCTGATGCGCGCGCGCCAGGGCGGCGGCGACCTGCATCCCGATGGTCGCGGCGCGGTCCCACGGCATTCGTCCGCGCTGGACGGAGGCGAGGAGCGACTCCCCCTCGACATATTCCATGACGAGATACGCGACACCGTCCGACTCGCCCACGTCGCTGATCTCGACGATGTTCTCGTGGTTGATCCGGTTGACCGCGCGCGCCTCGCGGAGGAAGCGCTCGCGATGCTCGGAGATCGTCGAGAGCTCGGGCCTCAGGATCTTGATCGCCGAGAGGCGACTGATGAGCTCGTGCCGCGCGAGGTACACGACCGACATTCCGCCGGACCCGAGCCGTCGGATGAGCCGGTAGCGCGCGGCGATCGTCCGGCCGAGGAACCTGTCCTTCGTCTTCTCGAGGGGCGCCCCGTCGAACGGGCAGAACTGCGCGTCGTCCGGGAACGGCTCGGAGCAGCGCGGACAGACCTTCACCGACCTGATGCTACAGTCGGCGCCGGCGTCACGGCCAGCGGCGCGTCAGGGGGCCGTGAGCGTGCACTCGAGCGGCTGCCGCCAGTCGACGCCTTCGCCAACCGCCACGCGAGCGAAGCTGCCACCGCGGGAGACCAGCCACGACGACTGGCGGAACGGCTCGATGCCGCTCTCGCCGGGGACGCGGACGTTCACCCCCGGCACCTTCACCTCGAGGCCCTCGAGGCAGACGCGTGACTCGCTCCACTTCACCCGCGCGAGCATGGGGCCTTCCTCCACGCGGAGATCGGGGCTCGCCGTCCGGATCCACGGGCCGATGAGCTGCAGCGTCGTTCGATAGCCCGTCGTGTCCGCGGCGCACGCCGGATCCGTGGCGAGCACGAGCTTCGACCACGGCGCGAGCGCCTTCGGCTTCGAGCCGGGGACGACGAGGAGCGCCGGATCCAGCTCCGACGCGGGCTCGCTCCCGCTCGCGGTCCGGACGATCGCGATGTCCCCCTTCGGACCGATCGCGATGGCGTCCGGGTTCCCCGGGTAGAACATCGCGTCGCCCAGGTTCGTCCCCAGGTCGAAGAGGTCGCTGGCGCCGCTCGCAGAGACCTTGAACACGTGCTCCGGCCCGCCGCTCTCGATCTCGAGCAGAGCGACCTCGTCTCCGCCAAGCGCCGCCGCCGAGACGACCAGGCCGTCGTTCTGGCTCGGACGCATCACGACGCGCGAACGGTCCGGACGGAGCACCGCGAGGAGACCGCGCGCGTTGTGGAACACCATCTCCGACGCGGCGCCGCCGTCGCGCGGCGTGATGGCGACGAGGTTGCCCGACTCGGTCATGTCGTCGGACATGATCTCGTCGGTGGTCATCCCGGCCGCCCGGCCGGCGGCGAGTACGTCCGCATAGCCGATGGCCGCGCGGCGCGTGGTCCCGGTCGGATCGAAGCCGCCGAGGAACGACACCGTCCGCCTCAGCGCCTGGATGGATCGGACCGGCCCGAGCGCGAGGAGGGCGTCGCCGTCGTTCGTGGTGCGATAGCCCGAGAGCACCCCGCGGAGCCCGGGGGCGTCCGATCCGTCGACCGAGGGGTCATGGACGGGATGGATGATCCCGCGCGGGAGGACGGTGCGGAGCAGCGACTCCTGGTTGTCGGCGGTGACCGGCAGCTTCGTCGCGCCGAGGCCGAGGTCTTCCGGCGAGAACGACGTGCGCGCGACGGTCTTCAGCTGCGCGGGCCCGGATGGACGGCACGCGAGCTCCGGCGAGCGGACGCGACGGACGTCGGGCGCGGGCCTCGCCTGCCCCTTCGTGCCCTCGGGACGCGGCGAGCGAGGAGCCCAGCCGATGCGATAGAACGCGCCGAGGTCACACCCGGCGCTGGTGCATGCGGGCGCTCCTCCGGCAGCCGCGCCCGTGGGCGGTCGCTCGACCTCCACCCACGACGCGCCGTGATCGCTCGTCTGGTACAGGCGGCCCTCCGCGGTGCGACCGAGGGCGAAGGCGCCGGCGGGGACGACGTCGAGCACGTAGGGCGATCGCGAGACGCGCCCGCCCGGCGCGATCTCGACGGACCCCATGTGCGCGAGATAGCCGCGTAGCGCCCCGTTCGGCGCGAGCGTCCACGAGGTGTCGACGACGCCGTGGCCCGCGAACGACACGCGCCCTGACTTGTAGCGGCGCGGCCGATACGACGGCGCCGAGGGATCCGTGACGTCCAGCTGGGCGGCGGGTAGCCGCTCGAACGACCCCGCGTGCGGATCGTAGACGCCGGCGACCTGGCCCGAGAGGAGCGCCACCGCGGTGCCGTCCGCGCGAGGGATCCAGCGCGCGACGTGCTCGCTCGTGCCGGGCGGGATCGCCGTCGGCGGCACCTCGACGTCGCGCCACGAGCCGTCGGGCTGCCGGACGCAGGCCTGCGTGTGCCCGTCGACGTGCGAAGCCGCCGGCGCGAGCGGGTTCGAGAGCGCCGGCGAGCTCGGCGGCGCGGCGGAAGGGGCCACGCCGCAGGGAGCCCCGAACGCGAGCCCGCCGTCGTCCCCGCCCCAGAAGAGCCCCTCGCCCGCGAACGACTGCTCGACGACGGGATCGCCCGTGAGCGTGCGCGAAGCCACGAACGCGCTCACGGCGCCGCTCTGCGCGCCCCCCGGCGTCATCGAGCTCGTGCATGCGAAGAGGACGTCGTTCGACGTCGAGAGCGCCTGACAGATCGAATGAGGAGGGAGCTTGCCGGTCGCGACCGAAACGAGGTCGCCCGTGCGGACGTCGACCTTCACGATGTCGCCCTCCGCGCAGACGACCGCCGTGTTGTCGTCGATCGCGGCGCCGAGCGTGAACGCGGTGCGGAGCGGCGTGTCACCTCCGCGCCACCGTGCGTCGGCCGCTCGCGTGACGGTCTCCTCCTCCTCCGGAGCCGTGTCGAACGAGACGAGGCGGCCGTCCGACTCCAGACGCTGCGCGCCGCCCCCCGACTCGAGGAACCAGAGCTCGCCCTTCACGACGGCGACCCTCGTCGGCGACGACTTGAGGAGAGACGTCACCTCGGACCAGTGGGCGCCCGCATCCGTGGACACGTAGGCGAGGCCCTGATCGTCGAACGCGAGCGCGCGTCCGTCGTCGAGCGCCTCGATGTCGGCGACGCCCGCGAAGTCGGCGGCGACGCGATCGCCTGACGGCAGACCGAGAGACCACCGCTCCCCGTTGCGTGCACGCACGAGGACCGACTTCGTCGCGAACGAGAAGCTCTGGATCGTGTCGGTCACCCGTCCGAGCGGCTGGAGCGCCCCGGTGAACGTGGCCGCGCGATAGAGCGCCCGATCGGTGTGGAAGAGGAAGCCGCCGCCCAGCCGCGCGGGGATGACGGCGGCGCCGGTCAACGACTCGGCCACGATCTCCGTCGCCACGACCGGCTCGCCCTTGCCGACGATCGCTCGTGCCCCGTCGACGACGACGCCGAGCTGCCCGGCGGTCCCGATCTTCACCCGGAACCCGCCCTCGCCGCGGCCACCGGCGTCCGAGACGACGTAGGACGACGGGCCCGCCGCGGCGTCTCCGCCCGGGACGGTGATCGGCGGTGAGAGGCGCACGGTGGGCACGCGCGACGGTTCGTCGTGTCCGCAGGCCGCGAGCACGGCAAAGACGGCGACGAGATGGACCGCATTCACGAAGAGCCGAGCGCGCACGTTCAGACCTGGCCGGGAGGTTCGACACTGGTCATAGCGGATCCCTGGGTGGGGGGTAGCCCGAGGATGGCGAGGTACGCCGCGCGGACGTCCCGCGTCACGGCGGCGTATCGCGCGAGGAGCGCCTGGGCGGCCGCCTGAGGGGCGGCGCCCGCGGTCACGTCCCGGATCCCGAGGCGCCTGGCGAGCGCCGGCAGGCCCGGGGCGCCCTGCTCGATGAGGCTCGCGCTCGTGCCGTGGACGAACCGCAGCGCCTGCTCGAGGCGGCGGAGGAAGGCGTACCCCTCGCGCAGGATCGACGCATGTTGCGCATCGAGGTGACCGCTCGCCTCGAGCGCCGCGAGCGCCGTCTCCGTGTCCTGCGTGCGCACACGCGGATCCGCGCCGTGTCGCATCTGGAGCCACTGCGCCGCGAACTCCACGTCGACGATGCCTCCGTACCCGAGCTTCAGGTCGAAGCGCGTCGCGCCCTCGCGGGCGAGCTCGCGCTCCATCCGCATCCGGAGGCGGCCCATCTCCTCCGGGGGCGGCGCGCCTCGCTCGTAGGCGATCGTCGTCGCGACGCGGAGGACGCGCGCGCCGAGCTCCGCGTCACCGGCGCAAGGGCGCGCCTTCACCAGAGCCTGACGCTCCCAGTCGTGCGCCTCCTTCGACGTCGGTCCCGGGTGGGCGCTGCCCCGCCGCTCCCCCGCCGGCAGCCCGGCGCCGTCCGCGGTGACGCCGTGGTACCGGGCGAAGGCCTCGAGGCTCACGACGAGGAGCCCGTGACTACCCGACGGGCGGAGGCGCGTGTCGAGCTCGTAACCCGGCCCCTCGCCGTGCGGAGTGCTCACGAGGCGGAGGACGCGCTGCGCGGCGCGCACGTAGCGCTCGGCCGCCGAGTCGTCGTCGTCCTTCGGCTCGTACACGAAGAAGATGTCGAGGTCCGAGCCGTAGCCGATCTCCCTCCCGCCGAGCTTGCCCATCCCGACGACCGCGAGTCCCCCCGAGAGGCCGCGCTCTTCGAGCGCGCGACGCGTCGCGGCCTCGAGCGTCGCGTCGGCGACGGCGGTGAGGACGAGGCCTGCTCCCCTCGTCGTGAGCTCGCCCGAGAGCTCCGCGAGCCCGGCCTCGATGATGACGCGCGCTTTCGCCCGCCGTAGCGCGCCGACGAACGCGTCGTCGGGGTCGATCGTGTCGGGGTGCACCGCGGCCGCGCGCTCGGCCGCCTCGATCTCCTCGCGCACGCGGAGGGCGGCGCTCGCAGGGGTCGGCGCCGAGCGGATGAAGAGGACCGCATCCATGAGCTCGGGGCGCGAGACGAGCGCCTCGCCGAGGAACGAGCTCGCACCGAAGAGGCCGACGACCTTGCGGAGGAGCTGGCGGTCCTCCGCCATCGCACGGGAGTAGACGCTCGGCGCCGCGAAGCGCGAGAAGAAGGACGCGAGGAAGCGCGTGGCCTGCTCCGGATCGGCCGCATCGGCGAGCGCGGCGAGGAGATCGGGTGCGAAGTCGGGGTACCGATCTCGCGTGCTCGCGCCGAGGGGGAGATCCGGTCGCCGCGCGAGCGCGACGAGATGCCGGGCGAGATCGGGCGACGCGCTCGGCGAGAAGTCGAGCCCGCCGATCCCCTCCGCGAGCGCGGTGAGGACGATCGCCTCCTCGCCCTCGTCGAGCGCGGCGAAGAGCGGCTCGAGGCGCGCAGCGCGGCTCGAGGCACCCGACGGCTCGATCGCGCGCGTGAGCGACGCGAAGCGCGCGGCGACCTTCCGGCGCGTCTTCTCGAGATGCTTCTCGAGCTCGTGGCCCGAGGCGTGTCCTAGGGAGCGCGCGATCCCCTCGAGCCGCTCGCCGACGGGCAAGACGTGGGTCTGGAGCCCGGTCGAGAGCTGGATCCGGTGCTCGACGCGGCGGAGCTCGAGATAGGCCGTCTCGAGATCCCGAGCCTCGCGATCCGTCACGAGCCCACGCGAGAGGAGGCGACGGAGCGCTTCGAGCGTGTTCGGGTGACGGATGCGCGGCTCCTTCCCTCCCCAGATGAGCTGGAGGGACTGCACGAAGAACTCCGCCTCGCGGATGCCTCCCGTGCCGTGCTTCAAATCGCGGTCCGGATCGCTCGAGATCTCCGCGCGCGCGCGGAGGACGAGGCTCGACATCTCGTGCGAGATGCGCGGGTCGACCGCCTTCCGCCACACGAACGGTCCGAGCGCGTCGAGGATGCGGGCGCCGAGATCGAGATCCCCGGCGACGGGACGGGCGCGCACGAGGGCGGCCCGCTCCCAGGGGCGTCCCCACGTCTCGTAGTAGCGCTCCGCCGCCGCGAGCGCGTTGACGAGCGGACCGCGCGACCCCTCCGGGCGGAGGCGGAGATCCACCCGCCAGCAGAAGCCGTCGTCGGTCGGCTCCTCGAGCGTCGCGGTGAAGCGCTGCGTGATGCGCGCGAAGTGCTCGTGGAGCGTCTGCTCGACGGGGACGCCGTCCTTCCTCACCTCGCCGTCGTCCGTTTCGTAGAACGGCAGGAGGTCGATGTCGCTCCCGACGTTCAGCTCGCGACCGCCGAGCTTGCCCATCCCGAGCACGACGAACTCGCAGCGTGCGCCAGCGGCCGCTCCCGCCGTCGTGCACGGTGTCCCGAAGCGCGCCTCGGCCCAGAGCGACGCCTCGCGGAGGGCGACCTCGATGCAGACCTGAGCCAGGTCCGACACCTCGCGCGAGGTCGTGTCGAGGTCGGCGCCCTGGTGCACGAGGAGCTCGCGCGCGCCGATGCGCAGTCGCTCGCGCTGGGCGAAGCGACGGAGGCCTCGACGGACGACCTCGAGATCCGACGGGTCGGGGACGTCCGCCTGGACGAGGCGGCGGTAGGTGCGAAGGTCGCGCGCGATGCGGAGCTTGCCCCGCGCGAGGGCGATGACGTCCTCCGGGCGCGTCGTGATCTGGGAGACGAGCGCGGGATAGGCCGCGGACAGGACGGCCGCGAGCTGCACGGCGCCCTCGTCGGGAGCGAGGCCGCGAGCCCGAGCCGCCTCGAGGTAGGTCTGCGCCAGCGCGGCGCCGCCGTCGCCTTCGAGCGCGTTGAGGATGCGCTTCACGGCGCCCCCTCGTCCGACTCGTCGCGATCGGCGCTCGCGATCGGGACCTGCGGATCCTCCACGACGTCGCCCGTGTCGGGGTCGACCCGCCAGGTGAAGAAGAAGAACCCTCCTGGCCCGGGCGACGGGAACGAGGTCGGCGGGCGCGCCTTCGCCACGTCGACGCGGTAGACGAGGCGATACGATCGGTACGAGCCGAGCGGGCCCGCGGCGATGTGGATGTCGGGCCGCACGGCGCGGACGTCTTCGGCGAGGACCTTGCCGAGCTCGAGGCGCGTGCTTGCACGCGTCCGCGTCGGCTCGTCCGGCGCCTTGCCCGACGGGACGAGGGCGAAGAGGCGACGGCCGATCACCTTCGCGAGGACGCGCGGGTCGTCCGGCCCGAGGAGCGGATCCACGGTGAGGTTGATCCGCGGGTGGATCTCGCTCTCCTGCTCGAACCCGAGGACGCGCCCGTCGCCGTCGAAGGCGGCCACGATCGAGACGTGGGACGCGAGCTCTGGAAACGCGAGGAACCCGCGCATCGGGATCGTCCCGTGCGCGCGGACGCGGCGAGACGCGGGCTCGAACTGGAGTGCGCCGTGGTGATGGAAATCGTCGACGTCGATCTGGAGCTTCGGGAGCTCGCGCGTCGGGATCCCGAGGAGATCGCCGTTCGCCTGGAGGAACCCCGTCATCAGAGCGTCGAGGGCCTCGACCGAGAGCGCGGCCGCGCGCGCCTCCTCCTCGGGCGTCCCGCGCCCGGGGCGTCGCGGCAGGTCCCGCCGCGCGCGGCGGAGGTGGCCCGCGAAGTCGTCGACCTGCTCGGGTCCCTCCCAGACCCACGAGGGCGATCCGGGGTTGCGCCGGGCGAGCTCGTCGAACGTCGCGCGGCGAGCGCCCGTCGTGACGACGCGGACGATGACGACGTGCCTACGACCGTCGGGCTTCGAGGTGGCGGTCGGCGCGCGCGCGGGCGTCCTCGAGCAGGCAGCGAGGGTCGGGAGGGCGAGGAGGAGGGCGACCGCAGGCCGGGTCACACGCTCGGTCCCCACAGCCGAAACATCATGAGCACGGTCCAGTCGAAGAGCGCGTGCGCGATGATGCTCGGGAGGAGCCGCTCGAACCGGCGCGCCATTCCGCCGAAGAGGAGCCCCGCGCCGAGCGCGCCGAGCGGGAGAAACGGGTTCGCCCCCGCGACGGGATCGCGGAGACCCCAGACCGCAGGGACGTGCGCGAGCGCATAGAGGACCGCCGACCAGACCCACGCCCGCGTCGTGCCGATGCGCTCCTCGAGGAGCGTCGTCACGAGGCCGCGCCAGAGGACCTCCTCCGCCACGCTCATCACGACGATGACGAGGACGACGACCCAGACGCTCCGCCGCAGCATCGACGGATCGCCGAGCTGCAGGTAGAGGCGCGCGAGCCAGCTCTCGCGCGCGGTGCCGACGGGGGCGATGACGCGCGACGCGGCGTAGGCGAGCCCGAAGAGGACGCCCGCCGCCGCGAACCCGCGGGTGAAGTCCCCGGATCGCACGGTGAACCAGCTCCGGAGGACGCCGTCCTGCCAGGCCTTGTGGACCCCGTAGCCGGCGAAGATGAGCGTCGGCGCGGCCATCACGATCACGAACGAGAGCGTACCGGCGCGCTCGACCTGGAAGGCGAAGTGGGCGGCGACGGCGATCGTCGCGACGATGGCAGCGAGGAAGCCGAACTGCACGGGGAGCTTCTAACACCCTCCGGCCCTCCGGAGGAGTCAGAAGGGGGACGACCCCTCGGGCAGCGGGGCGTCGAGATCCCCGATCGCGGCGGCCTTCGGCTCGGGGCGACGAGACAGGCGGGCGACGACGCGGGCCTTGAGCCCGAGGAGCTCGGCTCGGTGCGCCCACGCGAGGAGCGCGACGAGCGCGGCCCAGCCGAGGTGGAGGATCGCGACGAAGGTGCGGGTCATGTAGACGACCCGGGGGGTGAGCGGGCGCTCGTGGGTCGCGAGCTGGAGCGACGTCCGGACGTATCGCTCCGAGGTGGGCATCGAGATCGACACCGGCGTCACGCCCGTCTGCGTCTCGAGAGAGCTCGCGTCGAAGGATCCGGACGAGAACGCGACCTCCGCCGTGGGCACCTCCGGCGCGCGAACCGCCATGTCGCCGTGCGACGCGCCCGCGCCGTCGACGTAGCCGGAGTCCGAGGAGAGCGCCGAGCGACCGGTGAGGAGCGCGACGATCATCGCCGCGCCCGCGGCGCCGAAGAGCGGGATCCCGCGCGTGAAGCGCGACGCGACGAAGACGCTCCCGGCGACGAAGAGCCCGCCGCTCGCGACCACGAACGCCGTCGGCGAGACGAACCAGAGCCCGGAGACGGCGAGGCTGCCGACGAGACGCGTGCGACGCGTGCGGAAGCCGAAGCAGGCGAGCGCGATCCCGATCGCGGCGGCGGCGAGGTCACCGCGCCCGAGCCCGAGGAGGACGTGGTCTCCCCCGAGGACGGCGAGCGGGACGACGTCGCCCGGCAGGCCGATCGTGATCTCCGTGCGGCTGGTCGTGATCGGATACGCGCTCGTCGGGATCGCGAGCGCCCCGACGAGCGGCGTCACCTTCGCGGACGCGAGCGACTGGACCCGGATCTGGTGCGAGCCGGACCTCACCGGGACGAGCACCTCGCGCGCCCCGGCCTCCGCGTGGAGGATCCGCTGCGCCACGGCGTCGGCCGAGAGGTAGACCGCCTTCCCCGCGGGCGTGAACGACAAGATCTCGAGACCGTGGTTGTCGAGGGTGAGGGTCTCGTCGCTCACGACCTCCCCTCGCCCGGTGACGGCGACGAACCTCCGGTTCGAGCGCGCGACGGCGGCGAGGACGTCGCCGCGGACCAGCGAGCGCGCCTCGAGATCGACGTGCTGTCCGCGCTGGACGAGGTACGCCCGCGCGCTCGGCAGGACGGGCACGAGGTGGGTCTGCGCGACGTCGACGAGCTTGGCCTCGCCGGAGACGGTCACGCGGTGCTCCGGGTCCGACTCGACGAGCCACCACTCGTAGGACGAGCGCTCGTCCGGCGCGAGCGAGAGCTGGCCGTTCGCGGGCAGCTTGCCGAGCGTCCCGGTCACGAGCACGTCCGCCGTGTTGCCGAGGACCTCGAGGACGAGCCGGTCGCCGTCGATGCGGTGCCCGGCGACGCCCTCGACGGACGCGACCTTCTCGCCGAGGCGGAGAGGGAGCTCGATCTTCCCGATGTCGTCGGCCTCCTGCGCGGAGACCTTGTAGGAGAACGACGGCTCGTTGGAAAACCGGTACGACCGGCCGAGCCGGAAGACGGGCTTCGGCTTGTTGGCGACGGCCTTCACCTCCTGGCCCTCGATCATGGGATCGAAGTGGAGGACGGTGCTCGAGAGGCCGCTGAGGTGCTCGCCCTCCACGAGGCGCCCCTTGGAGAGGGACGCGTCCATCGTGAGGAGCGGGCCCGCGACGCTCAACATCCAGTCACGGCCGAGGGCGAGCTTCCCGCGGAGGGTGAAGGCGCGCTTCGAGGTGAAGAGCACGTAGCTGTCGCCCTCCATCCCGACCGACGCGCGCGCGCCGTCGATCGTCACGTCGTCGAGACGCACCTGCCCGGGAGGGCCGAAGAGCGGGATCCTCTGCTCCTCCTTCGCGCGGACCTCGCCGGTGAGCTCGAAGGCGATCGCCCCGTCGACTTGCCCGCGGAGGGTGAGCTTCGAGAGGAGGAAGCAGTCCTTCTCACAAGGTGGGGCGGGCTCGGGAGCCGGCGTCGTCGCGGTCGCTACCGCCTGGGGCGCGTACGGGAGGATCACGCCGGTCGGCTCGATCTCTCGGGCCTGGGCCGGGGACGCGAGGAGCCCCGCCCCGAGGACGGCCGCGACGGAGAGGGCGAGCGCGGAGAACGGCGACCGGAGGGAGATCGGCATGCTCGATGGCTGACCACGGCGGCCGCCGTAGGTTCCCGCCACGGACGAGGATCTTCTGGACGTCCACGCCGCGTCGGGGATTTCACGTGTCCGCGCACGTCAGGAGTCGGACGCGAAGTCGTCGGGGTCGATCTCGCCGCGCTGCCTCCTCCGCAGGTCGAGGACACCGAGCGACGCGGCCATGATGCCGAAGACGACGAGCAAGCCTGCGGTGATCGTCCATCCGATGGAGAGCTTCTCGACGATGCGGACGTCCGGCGAGAGGGGCGGGGCCATCCGACCGACGCCGCCCCGCGGCGGCGACGGGACCCAGCAGCGCAACGCCCTCCCGCCCTGCTCGCCCGCGTAGAACGAGTACGTACGGCCGTCCACGACGTACTCGGCGAGGTGCGTGTCGCCGTCGTAGCGGGTCGAGCACGTCGCCTCGGCCCAGAGGTGAGGGCGCGCGGCCGAGGCGAGATGCACCGAGAAGACGAGCAAGCCGAGGATCGTCGATCCGAGCGCGACGCGGCGGGTCTGCACGGACCTCGCGACCTCGCGAGGCGTGAGCTCGCGGATTCCGAGCTCCTTCGTGCGCTTCTGGATCTGGTGCTCGAGCTTCGCGAGCTCCGACGTGAGCTCCCGCGATTCGCGCGCGACCTTCGCCGCCTCCTTCTTGGAGCGCGTGCGCGGCCTCGGCTCGGGGTCGGGAAGCGCGCGGAGAGCCGTGAGCTCGTCCTCGAGCCTCGCGAGCTCGCGTCGCAAGGACTCGTGCGGACTCCGGTAGTCCATCAGAGGAAGTCACCGTCGAGGTTGCCCGAGTCGGCGCGGTACTTCGCGAAGCGCGCCCGCGCGACGAGGGCGAGACCGAGGACGACCGGCAGCGCGACGACGAGGGCGATGAGCGACGGCATCTCGGTCTCCGGATGGGCCGCCTTCTGCCAGAGGAGGACGCCGAAGGTGAGGAGCCCCGGGGCGGCGATGACGACGCCGGTGATCGCGAGCGACTGCCGGAGCGATGCCTCGACCGACGGCGACCGCCTCGTCGGCGTCGCCGAGAGCTCGGCGAGCCGAGCGCGCGCGGCTTCGATCTTCGCCCGGAGCGCGTCGTTCGTCGGGTCGGACGGCGGCAGCGGCGCGGCGGAGCGCTCGACGCGGGCGCGGTGAGCCTGGATGTCGGCGATCGCCGCGCGAGCGTCGGCGACGCGCGCCGCGAGCTCGGCGAGCTCCTCGTCGGGCTCGTGCTCCGTCGTCCCCATGCCGTCAGTGTATCCGAGAGCGGCGTTCGGCGAGCACGTGCAGGTACACCTCGAGGTTCGTGTAGCCGGGCACGTGCAGCATCGCGACCGACAGCGTCGAGGCGTTGCCGTCCTTCGCGTCGGCAGGGTCGAGTCCGTGCGCCTTCTCCCATGCGTCGTCGATCCCGTCGCCGTCGCCGTCCGGCGGTACGGGAGGGGGCGAGCGCGGATCGAACGGCAAGGTCAGGGCGTCGCCCTTCGGGTTCTGGTCGCTCGGCGCGGGGTCGAAGCGCCTCGCGCGGACGGGCGCGGTCAGGCGGAGATCCATGGCGTCGCGGGGGAACGCTCCCGCCGACGCGGCGACCGACGCGATCGTCGCTTCGCCCCCTTTAGAGTAGGAGACGGCGGGGAAGTCGTGCCGCGCCTTGGCGAAGAACGACGGCGCGCGCCCAGGGCCGTAGGGCAGCGATCCGTCGCGCTCGGCGACGTCGTAGTCGTTGCAACAGTAGACGAGCTCGAGATCGCTCCGCCGCGGGAAGCGCGTGCTGCGGTTGCCTTGCAGGAAGATGCTCGACCCGTCGGCGAGCGTCTGGGGCGCCTTTGCCTCTTCGACCGTGAGCATGCCGTACGCGCGCGTCGTCGAGAGAGCGTAGACGTTGCCGACGAAGTTGATGCGCCAGTGTACGGGCCTCTTCGTCTGCGGGTTGCTCGCCGCGAGCCACATCGGTCGATGGGGATCCCAGACCACGTTGTTCGAGATCTCGAGATCCGCGGTCGTGCCGTCGCTCGAGGCGAAGTTCTCGCGCGAGAGCTCGGGCGTCCGGCCCTGGATGCGCACGAGCAGGTTACGGAGCAAGGCGATGCGCGTGAGGGGGAAGCCCCGCGCGGGATCGGAGTAGTTGACGAGGATCCCGCCGAGCTCCGCGTGGGCGCCGACCGTCTCGGCGATGATCGAGTCCTGCAGGGTCAGCTCGCTCGAGAGCGAGATCTGGACAGCCTCGTCGGCCGCGTTCCCGATCGAGACGTGGTCGATGATGCCGCGACGCGCGCGGTGCAGGCGCAGTCCGTCGCCGCCGCCGACCGGGTGATCGATGCCCGCCGGCCGAATCCGGAGGTGGCGCACGATGAAGTTCGACGGTGAGGCGCGCGGAAGGGCGCACCCCTCCTCCTCGCAGACGGTATCGCCCTGGATCATCAGCCCGCGCAAGGTCACGCCGCCGGGCGAGGTCTGTCCGGCGATCGTGACGTCGCCCTTCTGCAGCACGGGGACGCCGTCCACGACGCCGCTGACACGAAAGACGATCGTGCGAGGTCCTTCGACGTCGAGCGCGGCCTGGAGCGAGCCTGGCCCCGCCGCCGCGAGCGTCGTCACCTCGACGACGCGCCCGCCGCGCCCGCCGGTGGCGCCTGCGCCGAAGCCCTCGGCCCCCGGAAAGGCCACCGGAGCGGCGCCCGCGGGTGCGAGCGACGACGCTGACGTCGCGGGAGGCGCGCTCTTCTGCGGAGCTTGGGACAGGCCGGCGTCGCGCGGCCGCTTGCAACCGACGACGAGGACGACAGCGAGGACCCGAGCGGAGGCGCGGCGACCCATCGCGCCTCGGAGCGTCTCACGCGAACGGGGCGGCGTCGAGCGGGCAGACGCCGCGCCCGATGGGTCTCACGGAAGCTGCGTCTGAGCGCAGTTCTGACGGCTCGGCTCGTAGCGCACGCCATGACGCGCGGGCACGCGCGCGCGCACTTCGCCGCGGTCGTGAACGGCGCCACGCATCAGATTCGCGGTGCACCAACGGACCACGAGCTCCTCTCCCTCGCGCCACGCGCGGCCTTCCCCCTGGAGCGCCTCCGAGCCACCGAGGCGGCAGCCGAAGGTCACGTGGTCGTCGCCCCCGTAAGAGCAGCACTGCCAGAGCTCGCTCGTCACCGCGCGGAAGACGAGCACGTCGAGCCCCATCGAAGGCGCGACGAGCGACGCGCGCACGTCGTCGCTCGGGGAGCTCTTCCCGTCTACGCGCGGCTCGGCCGTCGTCCGGAACGTGACGTCGGCGGTACCCGCCGAGTCTCCGTCGACCCGCTCGTCCCCGCTTCGCGCACGCGGTGCGTCCCGACCGCAGACCTCCCCGTAGTCGTAGGGGAAAGGCTCGCCCGCTCCGGCGTCGCGCTTGACGACGAGCGAGTCTACGGAGGGCGGCGGCGCCGAGCGACCGCCGCAAGAGGTCATGACGACGAACGCGAGCCCGATCCCGACCGCACCACCCCCCATGGCTCGCATCCTAGACCGACTCCCCCTAGGCGCCTGCTGCGACGATGAGGTTTGACCGGGGGCCCCTCCCGGGTTAGACCTCGAAACGTGAAGCCCAGGTCGGGCGGTCCCGGCGGCGATGCGGTTGACGCAGCGTGGCGGACTGAACCCAGGCTCGGGCTCGCGGGGTGACAGAACAGGGTGCCGGACGGGTACCGTTGTCTCGGAGCGCGGCGATCAGGTCGCGGTGGGGCACACGGCCAGGGCATCCGCCGAGACAAGGGTTTTCGACATGACGTTCACGGAAGCCGCGGCCGAAGTGCTGCGCATCGCGGGCAAGCCGCTCCACTACAAGGAAATCACGGAGCTCGCGATCGAGAAGAATCTCCTCTCCCACGTGGGCAAGAGCCCCGAAGTGACGATGGGGGCGCGGCTCGCGGCCCTCCTCAAGAAAGAGGACAAGACGAACCCGATCGTCCGGGTGAAACCCGGCGTCTTCGCGCTCCGCGAGTGGAGCGAGAAGAAGGGACGCGGCAAGAAGCACGACGAGGCGCCCGCCGAGCCGGAGGAGCACGACGTCGAGGTGAACGCCCTCGAGGTCGAGGCCGCGACCCGCGGCGCGTCCGCGGAGGCGGAGGACGACGAGCCGATCCTCGTCTCCGGCGAGGATGCCCTCCGTTCCGAGCTCGCTGCGAGCGCGGCCGAGCTCTTCGACGACGAGGACGACGACGACCAGCCGATCCTCTCCTCGCCCGGGCAGGCCACGACGGCCACCGCGGCGAACGGAGAAGCCGGCGTCCCGAGCGAGGGCGGACGCCGTCGTCGTCGGCGGCGTCGCCGCCGGGGCGGCCGTGGCGAGGCAGGTGACGAGCGCACGTCCTCCCCCCGGCTCGACGTCGTCGCCGGGACCGCGACCAACGGGGTCGAGGGCGAGGTCGTCCGCGAGCCCCGCGAAGGCCGCGAGCCCCGCGAAGCGCGTGACTCGCAAGGTGACGTCGATCGTGATTCACGCCGCGATCCGCTCGCGCCGCCGCCGCGGCCGATGATCCGCGATCGCCATCAGATCATGGCGGGCGGCGCCCCGACCGGGATCGACGTGCCGCAGGGCGAGGGCGAGGATCTGTCCGGACGCGAGCTCGCGGACGCGACGGTGATGGTCCTCTCCGGCTTCGACCGGTCGCAGGGCCCCGTCCAGGTCCGGTCGGCCGTCGACGCGCTCATGCGCCGAGGCCGCCTGTCGGGCGACATCGTGCTCGCCCAGGCGCAGCTCATGGCCTCGCTCCGCGCGGACAACCTCCGTCGCCAGGCGTCGGGCCAGCGCCCCCGCTTCCGCTTCGCGCAGGGCGCGGAGCGCGGCGGGCCGCGTGTTGCGCTCACGGACTGGTCGCTCAGCTCGGATCTCGTTCGTCTCGAGCTGGATGCGATCGCCGCCGTCGAGCGGTACCGCGAAGCCGCGCGTCGCACGATGCTCCGCAAGCTCCAGGAGCTCCCGGGTCACGCGCTCATCGAGCTCGTGCTGCTCGGCCTCGAGCGCGTGGGCATGACGAACCTCCGCACGATCCGTCGCGCGGGGGCGCCGGGCGGCGAGGCTCACTTCGCCGGCGTCCACCGCACCGGCAACGACGAGATCCGCACCGCGGTCGTCGTCCGCAAGGACGGACGCGAGATCGGCCGCGAGCGCGTGAGCGATCTCCGCGGCGCGCTCCACCACTACGGCCCTGCGTCGGCGGGCTGGCTCCTCACCACGGGCCAGGTCCTCTCCGGTGCTCGCGAGGAGGCCTCCGCGCAGGCGGCGCCCCCCGTCGCGCTCTTCGACGGCATGTCCTTGTGCCGCGTCCTCGAGGAGAACGACGTCGGCGTGGTCCGCACGCAGTTCTCGACGGCGATCCCGGACCTCGAGCTCTACGACACCCTTCGCGGGTGATGAGGCGGCCGATGCGCGCGTCCTCCCTGCTCTCGGCGGCGCTCGTCGTCACCCTCGTGACGCTCGCGTCCGCCGTGCGCGCGGAGGACGCCTCGGGAGACGCGGCCCGCGCGCTCGCGTTCTCGGTCTCCCCGGGGACGAGCGGCGGCCCGTGGACGATGAAGGTGCAGAATACAGGTGAGGCGCCGTTGCGCCTCGCCGCCGACCCGCACCTCCTCGTCCTCGAGGTGACCCCGCCGGCGGGCACCGTCCTCCCGGGCGCGCGAGCGGCGAAGGCGACGACGACGGCTCCCCTCGTCGTCACGTGCTCGCTCCCGGACGACGCGCGGCCGAAGACGGACGAGGGGCAGGAGCTCGTCGTCCCGGCGAAGCGCTCCTGGTCGACCTCGTTCGATCCCCTCCTTTATTGCTTCGATGCGCGGGCGCGCGCGGCGCTCGTGCCGGGCGCGACGGTGCGCGCGCGCTTCGGCTGGACGACGAAGGCGACGAAGACGCCGATCCCGCCGGCCCCGCCGTTCGTCGCCTCCCCGATCGGAGCCTCGGATGGCAAGCTCGCGCCGTCGAAGCTCCTCGAGGCGACGGCGTTCACGCTCACGGACGAGCAGCGTCCGCTCGCAGGGCCTCCCCCGCCCGCGTCCGGTCCGCCGGGCACCTCCCCGGAGGGCACGCCGGCCGAGGAGCAGGAGAAGGCCTCGGGCCTCGTCCTCACCTCGTCCTCTGCGGTGGACGTCGCGCGCGGCGTCGAGCTGCCCGTGACGGTCACGCTGGGGAACGAGGGCTCGCGCGCCCACGTCCTCTCGTTCCGCCCCGAGCTCATCCGCTTCCGCGTCTCGGGCCCTGCCGGGACCGTCTCGTGCGGGAGCACGGTCGAGCGCGCGTCGCCGATCAAGGAGCTCTTCGCGACGCTCGGCCCGCGCGGCCGAGCATCGCAGACGGTGCTCCTGACGGCCCAGTGCCCTCCCGACACGTTCGACAAGCCGGGCCTCTACCGGGCGACGGCGATCCTCGACACGTCGCTCGCCTCGGGGCGATCCATCGGCCTCCGCACGTTCGACGGCGTCGTCACCGCCGCGACGCCCACGCTCGTCCGCGTCCGCACGCCACGCCGTACGGGGACGACGCCTCCGCGTCCCGCCCTGGACTGAGCCGACGCGCGCGGCTCAGCCGAGCTTCTGGGTCAGGAGGTCGGTGAGGATCTTGGGGTTCGCCTGCCCCTTCGACTTCTTCATCGCGAGGCCGACGAGGGCGCCGAGGACGTTCTTGTTGCCCGCCTTGTAGCGCCCGACGGCGTCCGCGTTCTCGGCGAGGACGGCGTCGACGATCGGGCCCAGGGCGTCCGCGTTCGCGATCTGCTTCATGCCCTTCGCGAGGACGATCGCGCGCGCGCCCTGGTGCGTGGCGAACATCTCCGCGAGGACGTCCTTGCCCTGCTTCGAGGAGATCGTCCCGTCGGCGAGGACCTCGGCGAGCTCGACGAGGTTCGCTCCGTCGAACGGCAGACCGGGAAGGGCGCGCGCGCGGAGCTCGCCGAGCACGTCGTTCGCGAGGAGCGTCGCGAGGACCTTGTCGAGCGACGCGCCCGCGTCCTTCGGGAGGTTCGCGATCGAGTCGAGGAAGAGCGCGTGGAGCTGCGGCTCGTTCAGCAAGGTGCGCGCGACGTCGTCCGTCAACGCGTACCTGTCCCGCAGCGCGACGGCCTCGGGCGAGAGCGGGATCGGCGGCGCCTTCTTGTCGAGAGAGGCCTTCTTCGGCTTCTCGACCTTGGGCGCCGGGGGCTCGGCCCTCGCGACCGCGCGCGCCCAGGCGTCCTTGAGCGGGGCGGTCCGGTTCAGGACGAGCGCGCCCGCCTTCGCGTCCTCGTCGACGACGAAGAACCCGACACGCTCGAGCTGGAGGCGATCCCCCGCCTTCGCGCTCGCGAGCGACGGCTCGACGAAGGCGCTCAGGGTGGTGAGCGACTGCGGGTTCAGGTCCTCGAGGAAGTCTTTCCCGCCCTCCCCCGGCGACTCCACCTTGCAGAGGCGATCGTAGACGCGGACCTCGGCGAGGATCGCCTGTCCCGCGCTGACCCAGTGGATCGCGCCGTCGACCTTCTTCCCGGCCGGAGCCGCGCCGCCACGGGTGGAGGCATCGTGGGTGCAACGCACCTCGACGACCTTGCCGCTCGCGTCCTTCACCAGGTCGGTGCACGTGACGATGTACGCATGACGCAGGCGCACTTCGCGTCCGGGAGAGAGGCGCTTCCACCCGCTCGGCGGCGTCTCGGCGAAGTCCTCTTCGTCGATCCAGAGCGTGCGCGAGAACGGCAGCCTCCGCCCTCCGCGCCGGGCCTCGGGCACCGAGGCGTCGGGCTCGGTGCCCTGCGGCCAGTAGGGCGCCTCGAGCTCCTCGACCTCGCCCTCGGGATAGCTCGTCACGACCAGCTTCAGGGGGCGGAGGACGCCCATGACGCGCGCGCTCTTCCGATCGAGGTCCTCGCGGACGCACGACTCGAGGAGCGCCATCTCGACCGTGGAGATGTTCTTCGCGACGCCGATCTTCGCGCAGAACTCCCGGATCGACTCCGGCGTGTACCCGCGGCGCCGCATGCCGGCGAGCGTCGGCATCCGCGGGTCGTCCCACCCGTGCACGTGCCCCTGCTCGACGAGCTGGAGGAGCTTCCTCTTGCTCATCACCGTGTACGTGAGGTTCAGCCGTGCGAACTCGTACTGCCGCGGGACGTGCGGGACCTCCGTCGCCTGGATGACCCAGTCGTAGAGCTCGCGCGCGCTCTCGAACTCGAGGGTGCACAGCGAGTGCGTGACACCCTCGAAGGAGTCCTCGAGGCAGTGCGCGTAGTCGTAGAGGGGGTAGATGCACCACGCGTCGCCCGTCCGGTAGTGGTGCGCGTGCTTGATGCGCACGAGCGGCGGATCGCGCATCTTCATGTTCGGCGACGCCATGTCGATGCGGGCGCGAAGGACCTTGGCGCCGTCCGCGAACTCGCCCTTCCGCATCCGGCGGAAGAGGTCGAGGTTCTCGTCCGTCGTGCGCTTCCGGTACGGGCTCTCCTTCCCCGCCTCGGTGATCGTGCCGCGGTAGCTCTTCGAGAACTCCTCCTCCGGCAGATCGCACACGTAGGCGCGACCGAGGGTGATGAGCTTCTCGCCGAGCTCGTAGAAGCGCTCGAAGTAGTCCGAGGCGTAATACATGTGCTCGGCCCAGTCGAAGCCGAGCCACCTCACGTCGCGCTGGATCGCCTCGACGTACTTCACGTCCTCCGTCGTCGGATTCGTGTCGTCCATCCGGAGGTGGCAGCGGCCGCCGTTCTCGGCCGCGATCCCGAAGTCGACGCAGATCGCCTTCGCGTGGCCGATGTGGAGGAAGCCGTTCGGCTCCGGCGGGAAGCGCGTGACCACCTGGCCGCCGTTCCTCCCCGCCTGGACGTCGGCGCGGACGATCTCGCGGAGGAAATCGGTCTTCGGGGTCTCGGGCTCGCGCCCGTCAGGTGCGGACATGGCAAGCGCCACGATAGGCCAAAGAGGGCTCCCGCGCACGCGCCGACGCGAGCCGGACCGTCACGGCCCTCCGTCGTGTGTCCCGTCGTGCGAGGCGGCGCCGGCGCCTCTGCACACCGTGCTCTCGACCGCGCCGTGGCTGCAGTGGGGATCCGGCTCCGAGAGCGCGAGGAGGAGGTGCTGCGCGCGGCAGTTCAGGGTGTCGGCACCGAGGAACTCCTGCTCGGTGCCCTGGGGCGCCGCGCCGTCGAAGCGGATCCTCGATTCGCACGTCTCCACGCACGTCCCCTCCGCCCCGAAGGGGTTCTGCGCCGCGCCGCTCCCGGTGCACGTCTTCGCGGTCACCCGGCAGAAGCCGTCGCACGGCGACCCGCACACCGTGCCGCCGAGGATCCCGGCGCCGTTGCAGTTGCCCGCTTCGGCCTGCGCGAGGCGGCAGCGGATCGTGTTCCCGGTCGTCCCGCCGACGACGCCCGTGTCGAACATGAGGCACGCCCGGATGCACTGCTCCTCGGTCCGGAACATCCGCTTCGCGCCCTCGTTGCAGGACCCGATGACGCGCTTGCAGAGCTGGTCGCAGAGCTGATTCGGGTCCGTGACGACGGGCGGCGCGGACGACGTGGTGTCGTCGCCCGAGCATCCGAGCCAGACGATCCCGACGAGCACGGCGGCGGCGGCGGCGGAGGTGGCCCTGAGCGCTTGGGTGGTCATCGGGGACGAGCTTACCAGGATGCGCGTCACCGTCGCGCCGCGCGCTTGGTCTTTCCCGCCTGTGCGCGCTCCGGCGCCGCCTCCACGCATTTCGTCGAGATTGACGCGATCGCGCCCGGCGCCCAGGCGATGAGCACGTCGAGGAAGGCGCGCACCTGCGGGGGCAAGAGCTCACGCTCCGGATAGACGATCGCGACGCGAGACTCCGCGCCGACGACGCCGGGCAGGACCTCGACGAGGTCCCCGCGCGTGACGAGCCCTCCGACGAGCATCGTCGGGAGGAGGGCTACCCCGAGGCCGCGGAGCGCCGCGTCCGCCAGCAGGGAGACGTCGTTCGAGAGGAAGGAGCCCCGGACCGCCACGCGCCCGCCGCGCACGAGCGGCCAGTGGGTGAGCGGCACCTCCCCGCGCGCGAAGCCGAGGAGGCAGTCGTGGCTCGCGAGGTCCTGCACGCGCTTCGGCGCGCCGCGCCTGCGGAGGTAGGCGGGCGACGCGAGCGCGACGATCGGGGCGCGGGCAACCATGCGAGCGACCAGGCCCGCGTCGAGGTCGTTCGCCGCACGGAGCGCGAGGTCGTAGCCCTCGCGCAGGAGATCGACGTGGCGCGTCGCGACGTTCACCTGGAGCTGCACGTGCGGATGCTCACGCGCGAAGTCGACGACGAGGGCGTTGAAGCTCCGGTCGAGCATGGGGGGAACCGCGATGCGGATGGTGCCGCGGAGCTCCGCGTCGGTCTCCACGCTCGCCTCCGCCTGCGCGAGCGCGTCGAGGACGATCCGCGCATGGCGGTAGAACGCCTCGCCTGCGTCCGTCAGCGCGAGGGCGCGCGTCGAGCGCCGGAGCAGGCGAACGCCGAGCTTCTCCTCGAGCCGCGCGAGGCGGCGGCCGATCGTCGCGCGCGGGGCCCCGAGCTCCGCGGCGGCACGCGAGAGCGAGCGCGCCTCGATCGTCTTCGTGAACGCGAGCAGCTCGGCGGTCTCGGGCGGATCGGCCATTTGGATCATTTCCTAGCAGATGATGAGCGTTTGTACGGCCTACCGCTCATGGCGTCCGGGGGCCAACCTCCTCCCTCATGAAGACCATCGCCTACTGGACGACCACAGGGCTCCTCGCCGCGGCGTTCCTCGCCGGAGGATTCTTCGACCTCTCCCACGCGCCGCCGGTCCTCGAGGGCATGAAGGTCCTCGGGTACCCGGCCTACGTCGCCACGATCCTCGGCGTCTGGAAGGTCCTCGGCGCCGCCGCGATCCTCGCACCCGGCCTCCCGCGCGCGAAGGAGTGGGCCTACGCCGGAATCCTCTTCGATCTGACCGGCGCCGCCGCGTCGCACGCGTTCGTCTCCGACCCCGCGGGGAAAGTCGTGACGCCGCTCGTCCTCCTCGCCCTCGCGGGCGCCTCGTGGGCCCTCCGCCCCGCTTCGCGACGCCTCGGCGAGCTCGCCCCGGCCTCCGTCCGCGGCAGCGCCCACGAAGCGGCGATCCCGCGCGCGGCGTGACCGTCACACCGGGATGACGCCGCGCTTCTTCGCCGGGCGCTCGACCTTCTTGTGGCGCGCGAGCTCGAGCCCCCACGCGATCGCGCGGCGTGTGTCCCGCGGGTCGATGACGTCGTCGACGAGGCCCCACCCGGCCACCTTGTAGACGTCGATGTTCTTCTGGATCTGATCGACGATCATCTTCTTCGTCTCGGGCGGAGGATCGTTCGTCCCGAAGAGCTTCCGCGCGGCGATGCCGACCATGCCCTCGGCGCCCATCACGCTGATCTCCGCGCTCGGCCACGAGACGAGGAGGTCGGGCTCGTAGGCGCGCCCGCACATGACGTAGTACCCCGCGCCGTAGGCCTTCCGGACGACGCAGGTGACCTTCGGCACCGTCGCGGCGCTCATCACGTGCAGCATCTTCGCCCCGTGGCGGATGATGCCCGCGTGCTCGACCTTCGAGCCGACCATGAAGCCGGGCACGTCCTGGAGGAAGACGAGCGGCACGTTGAACGCATCGCAGATCTGGATGAACCGCGCGGCCTTGTCGGCGGAGTCGTTCTCGAGGATGCCGCCGAGGTACATCGGCTGGTTCGCCACGATGCCGACGCTCTTGCCGCCGACGCGCGCGAGGCACGTGATGATGCTGCGCGCGAAGCGCGGCTTGATGTCGAAGATGTCCCCGTGGTCGACGACCGCGCGGATCAGCTTGTACATGTCGTACGGCTTCCGGTTGCTCTCGGGGAGCAGATCGAGGAGCGACTCCTCGCGCCGGTCGATCGGGTCCGTCACCGGCAGATCCGGCGGGAGCTCGTCACAGTTCGAAGGGAAGAACGAGAGGTACTTCTTCGTCGCCGCGATCGCGTCTGCGTCCGAGGGGAACTCGCCGTCGCCGACGCCGCTCGTCTCGGAGTGGATCTTCGAGCCGCCGAGGTCCTGCTCCGCGATGTCCTGTCCGGTGACGGCCTTCACGAGCGGCGGGCCGCCGAGCGCGAGCGAGCCGATGCCCTTCACCATCGGCACGTAGTCGGCGAGGCCCGGGATGTAGGCGGTGCCGGCCGCGCCCGGTCCGACCATCGCCGCGACCTGGGGGACGACGCCGCTCATCAGCACCTGCTCGCGGAAGAGGTGACCGGAGCCCGCGAAGAGCGAGATCTGATCCGGGTGCGCCGCGCCGGGATCGATGCGCGCGCCGCCCGAGTCGACGAGCCACACCATCGGCCAGCGCCCCGAGAGCGCCATGTGCCGGAGGCGGGTCACCTTCTCCTCGCCCGTGTAGCCGATGCTTCCGCCCTTCACCGTGAAGTCGTACGCCGCGCAGCAGACCATGCGGCCGTCGACCTTGCCGAAGCCCGTGACGACGGCGTCGGCCGGCGGCTTGTCCTTTCCGTCGCCGGCGGCGAGGCCCATCTGCGTGCCGTGCGCGCCGACCTCGAAATAGACGCCGTCGTCGAAGAGACGATCGAGCCGCTCGCGGGCGGTGAGCTTCCCACGCTCGTGCTGCTTCTGGACCTTCTCGGCCCCTCCCATCTCGCGGATCTTCGCGCGGCGGGCTTCCAGATCGGCGACCAGCTCTCGCATGTTCGGCATCGCGAGATACTTCGCATGCGAAAGGTTCCGGTGGCAAGCCTCGCGTCAGGAGACCGGCCGCGGGGCACGCTCCTCGCTCGACCACGCGCAGAGCGTCGCCTCGGGGCGTCCGTCCTTCACGTGGAGCACGAGGTGGGTCCGCGGGGCCTGGTAGGACGACGCCTCGTCGACGCCCTCCTCCGCCTCCTCCGTCCACGATCCCAGGTTCACGTAGGTGCCGGCCCCGGCCGGCGCCACGACCGGCGCGTGGGTGTGCCCCATGACGACGAAGGCGACCTGGAAGATCGACGCGAGCTGCCCCGCGCGCACGTGGAGCTGCGCGGCGGGGTCGACCTGGCGCTGCCGCGAGAGATGGCGATGGAGGAGCGACCACGCGACGAGCACGCCGAAGCCGCCTAGCCAGCCGTAACCGTGGAACGCGCCGAAGATCGCGAGGCCGGCGAGGGCGAGGAGGGCGAAGAGGCCGAGGGCGAGCTTGTCGAGCAGGACGCTCGCGAGGATGCCGCGGACCGACGACGTGATCGGCGGCGCCTGGAGCGCGAGGAGCGCGTCGATACGGTCGCGCCCGATGCGCATCGCCTCGGCGAGCTTCGCGACACGCCGCTCGTGCTCCTCGCGGAGGACGTGCCGCGCCTCGCTCAGATAAGCCCGCCGGAGGCGGAAGAGCTCGAGGATGGCGCGGATGAAGCGGACGAGGAGCGCGAACATCCCCGAGAACCCGAGCCGCGCGCCGAACGCGATGTAGTCCGTCAGCCCGAGCTTCTCGTGCCCGTGCTCCTTGAGGCCGCGCGTCTGGCGGACCACGTAGCGGAGGAGGATGTCGCTGAAGCCGCGCACGACGCGCCTCGGATCGAGCGGGTGGAGCGGCGCCATGACGTGCGCCGTCGAGCAGAACGGGTCGTACTGGTGCCCGTGCTCGATGTAGACGACGCCCGGTCGGTAGAAGAACCACGGCTGGAAGTCGATGCGCGCCCCGAACGCCGCGCGCTCGTCCTCCTCGAGCCCGCCCTCGACGTGGGCGAGGAGCGCGGCGCGAAAATCGTCCTGCACCGCGTCCCAGTGGAGCTCCACGTCGTGGTTGCCGTGGACGAGCGTGAGCGCGTGCCCGTCGGCGACGAAGCGCGCGAGCTCCGCGAAGAGATCGGCGTGACGCGCCGCGACGCGACGCAGCTTGAGGCGTACGTGATCGCGCGCCCCTCCGACGCCGTGCTCGCGCTCCTCGTCGGTGAGCTCCGTCTCGAGCGAGGCAAGGGTGCTCGCGTCCGCCGCGATCGTCATGCCCGCGAAGTCGATGAAGTCGCCCGCCACGACGATGCGCCAGCGGTCCGCGTTCGGTCGCAAGGCCCGGTAATGGCCGACGAGCGCGCACAGGTCGCGATCGATGCCCAACGTGCGTCGCGGCGTCGTCCCGGGACCGTCGTTCAGGTCACTGCCGAGATGCACGTCCGAGAAGACGAGAAGGCTCTCGCTGGGAGAGAGATGCTCCACGATCAAGCTTCCCAGGCAAACCTCGCGCCTTCCATCACGGTTCCGTCACGATCCGTTTCACGCACCGCATCACACACGGGCGACCCCGACGCCGTGGTAGGGGTGCGCGATGTCTTCCCGCTCCGGACGAAGCTTCCTGCCGCTCGCGGCGACGCTGGCCGTGATGGGCGTGAGCGCCACGGCCAACGTCAGGACGATCCATGGTCTCCGGACCGGCCAGGTCTCCGACATGCTGCCGACGGGGTTCACCCCTTCCGGCTGGGTGTTCTCGATCTGGAGCGTCATCTACCTCGGCCTTCTCGTGCACGCCGTCTCGCAGATCGTCGGCTCGCGCGCGGTGATGGAGCGCGGCGCTCGCGTGCGCGTCCCCTTCCTCGTCAACGCCGCGGCGAACATCGGCTGGATCTTCGCGTGGCACCATCTCCACATCGGCGCGAGCTTCGCGCTCATGCTCGTCGTGCTCGGGACGCTCGTCGTCATCCATCGCCGCTTGCGCGCAGAGAGGGCTCGCTCGCGCGGCGAGGCGCTGGCGGTCGACGCGCCCTTCAGCCTCTACCTCGGGTGGATCACGACCGCGACGATCGCGAACCTCGGCGCGCTCTTGTCGGCGAAGGGCTGGTACCCGCTCGGAATGACGATGGACGCGTGGGCGCTCCTCAGCGTCGTCCTCGCGATCGGGATCTACGTCGCGATGGCGCTCCGGACGCGCGACGCGGTCGCCTGCGCCGTGTTCGTGTGGGCGGCGTTCGGGATCTGGGCGAAGCCCGCCGGCATCAGCGGCCCGGTCAGGACCGCGGCGCTCGGGGGAGCCCTCGTCGTCGCGGCGCTCGTCGCGTGGATCGCGCTCTCCGAGCGGACGCGCCGGGCTGCGCGCGTTCCTTTGACCTAGCGTCCGTCGCCGACTCGCGGCGGTCAGCGGCCCTGCCAGACCGGCGCGCGCTTCTCGAGGAAGGCCAGGAGGCCCTCCTGGGCGTCGGCGGTCCCGAGCACGTCGGCGAGGCGACCGCGGAGCATCGGGAGCGCCTCTTCGAGATCGAGGTCGTCCTGGGCGGCGAAGGCGCGGAGCCCGTGGGCAATCGTCGACGGGCTCCTCGCGAGGAGCGCATCGACGATCTCCGCGACACGGGCGTCGAGCTCCGCGGCGGGCGCGACGCGGTTCACGATGCCGAGGGAGAGAGCCTCCTCGGCCGTGAGCTTCTGGCCGAAGAGCATCATCTCGAGGAGGCGACGGCGCGGGACGATGCGCGCGAGGACGGCCATGATCATCATCGGGAAGAGCCCGACGTCGATCTCCGGCGTGCCGAGCTTCGCTTCGCCCTCTGCGACGGCGAACGTCGACGCCGCGACGAGGCCGAGGCCGCCGCCCATCGCCGCGCCGTTCACGCGGCAGACGATGGGCTTCTCCGAGCGCGTCATCGCGAGGAGGAGGTCGGCGTAGTCGCCCTTCGGCGGGAGCGCGGCCGCGTCGGCGCCTCCGGTCATCTGGCCGAAGTCGCCGCCGGCGCAGAAGGCCTTTCCCTCCCCGGTCAGCACGACGACGCGCACGGCAGAGTCCTCGTGCGCGTCGGCGAGCGCCCAGAGGAGCTCGTTGACCATCTGGGGGCCGATCGCGTTCCGGCGCTCGGGCGCGTGGAGCACGACGCGGAGGATCGCCCCGTCCCGCGTGACGCGGATCTTCGCGTAGGAGCGGCTCATGCCCGGAACTGGTCGAGACCGAGGATCTGCTTCGCCTGCTCGACCGTGGCGACCTTGCGGCCGACGTCGCGGCACATGCGCGCGGCGACCTCGATGAGATCCCCGTTCGAGCGCGCCATCTCGCCGCTCGGGAGATAGAGGTTGTCCTCGAGCCCCGCGCGGATGTTGCCGCCGAGCGCGAGCGCCGCCCCGATCATCCGCCAGCCCGACTTGGAGATCCCGATGACCTCCCACTCGCTCCCGGCCGGCATGATCTTGGTCTGGAGCTGGAGGCTCTCGACGAGCGGTGGGATGCCGCCGAGCACGTTCACGATGAACGAGAACTGGAGCGGCTTCTTCAGGATGCCCATGTCGAGGAGCGGCCAGATCCCGTGCGTGTGCCCCGTGTCGAAGCACTCGAGCTCGGGCTTCACGCCCGCGGCGTTCATCGCCTCGAGGAGCTTCACGATCTTCGAGTACGGGTTCGGGAACACCATGTCGAAGACGAAGGACTTCCGGTTCTCGGAGTACTTCGCGTAGTTCATCGTGCCCATGTTCAGGGCGGCGATGTGCGGCCGGCTCTCCTTGATGTACGTGCACTGTTCGGACACGTCCTCGAGGATGGTGCCCGTCGAGAAGTTGAGGAGGATGGGGCAGCGCTTCGTGATCTCCTCCTTGATGCGGGCGAAGACCTTCGGGTCGAACGTCGGGCTGCCGTCCTCGTTCCGCGCGTGGATGTGCACGACGCTCGCGCCCTGGTCGTAGGCGCGCTTCGTCTCCTCGCCGATCTCCTCGGGCGTGTAGGGGATGCCCTGGTTCTGCTTCCGGTTCGCGAGCACCCCCGTCACCGCGCACGTGATGACGCAGAGATCGGGGTCCCGGACGAACGGCTTCTGCTCGGTCTCGCTCATCATCGCTTCTCCTCGCCTCGGGATGGATCGGTCTCGACGTCGCGGCGCACGATCTGACGGACGCGCTTCGCGAGCTTCGTCATGATGCGGAGGAGCGTGCGCATCTCCTCCGTCGACAGCGAGTCGAGCGCGCCGCGGAAGATCTCCATCGGCTCGACCGGGATGTCGCGCGCCAGATCGCGGCCCTTCGCGGTGAGCCGGATGTAGACGACGCGCCGGTCTTCCTTCGAGCGCTCGCGGACGACGAGGTCCTCCCGCTCCATGCGGTCGATGATCCCCGTGACGGTGCTGTTCTGCGCCCGGATGCGCTCGGAGAGCCCGGACAGCGAGAGGTCGCCGAACTGTTCGAGGAGCTTCAGCACCGTGAGCTGCGGCCCGGTGAGGTCGGCGCGGCGGGCGAGCTCCTTCGTGATGCGGCGGCTCTCCGTGTAGAGGTAGATGACCGCCTCGAGGACCTGGTCCACGTCGGTCTTCAGGTTCTCGAGATCGGGGCTGACGGGCGGGGGCACGGCGCGAATCTTTCGTGTGCGAAATATCCCAGCTCGGAGCGTCCGGTCAATGGCGGTTCGTCGCGCGGGGGGCAGAGCCCCCCGGGACGCGGTAGACTCGACGGCATGTCCGCCCTCGAGACGCCGAGGCTCTGGCTCGAGCCGATCTCGCTCGCCCTGGTCGAGGCGGTCTTCCGCGGCGACCGCGAGGAGCTCGAGCGCGTCGCGAACGCGTCCGTGCCGGAGGCGTGGCCAGGCCGCACGCTCGTCGAGCGCGCCTTCAGCGCCGACATCGACCTCATCCGCGCGGCGCCGGACGTGAGGCTCTGGGGCGATCGCCTCGTCGTCACACGCGAGCCACGCGTGGTCGTCGGGAGCGTCGTCTTCCACGGGCGGCCGACGGACGGCGTCGCCGAGGTCGGCTACGGCGTCGAAGAGAGCTGGCAGCGTCAAGGCTACGCGACGGAGGCGACCCGGGCGTGCGTCGAGTGGGCGCTCGTGCAGGTGGGCGTTCACTGCGTGACGGCGACGACGCCGCCCTGGCACACGGCGTCCATTCGCGTCCTCGAGAAGAGCGGCCTCGTCCGGATCGGGACGGAGGAGCACGACACGCTCGGCGAGGTTCTCCGGTTCGAGCGGCGTCGCTGAACGGCGGCCTCGTCCGCGCGGATGCTCGGCGAGAGCCGGCGGCGCGCCGTTTGCTCGTCGGTGGTCATGACCGTCGCCTCGCGTATCGGCGTCACCTGCGTGATCGGAGCCACGGTGGCGGCGTGCGGGGCCGACTCGCTCCAAGCGCACGACGTCGGGCTGGGCGACGGCGGCTACGCGCTCGTGCGCGTGGGAGTCTGGGACTCCACGAGCGCGGACGTCACGTTCCGGATCGCGGGCGTTCCGCCGGAGAGCCGCCATCTCCTCTACTTCGACGTCCAGTCGCCGAGCCGCGAGGCCGAGGGCGGTCGGAGCGTCGGGTGGTTCGACGGAACGCGAGACCTGGTGCGCGCGAGCCGCTGCCACCTGGAGTCGGACAGGTGCAACCAGCCGGGCGTCGGTCGCCTCGTCGCCGTGGGAGCGCCCGACGCGGCGGGAGAGGCACGCCTACACCACGCTTGGCGGTGCCCGCCGAGTGGGAACGACGTTCCCTGCGTCTTCTACTACTCCATCGTCGCCGTGCCGCGCGACGCCGTGCGTCGCACGGCGCGACTCGAGATCGCCATGAACAGCGGGGAGTACGTGGGCGAGACGCCCGCGCAGGTCACCCAGATCCAGTGACGTGACCGCCGCTTCACGCGCACCCTGCGACGGCGTGGTGCCTTGCGACGGCCGCCGCGGGCCTGCCCGCATCGTTGCCAGCGCGCGCGGGATCGGTGTAGGACCGATCGCGATGTACGCCGCACCCCGCTTCACCGCCGTGGCCGTCGTCGCCGCCGTCCTCTCTGCCGCCACGCTGCCCGCGCGGGGAGACGAGCCGAAGCCCGCCACGCCGAAGGAGGCGCGGGCCGAGGGCGCCGAGGCCGTGCCCGGCAAGGAGAAGGACCCGGGCGCCCCGAGCGCGGCGTCGCGCGTCACCGTCGAGATCGACGGCAAGAAGGTGGCGTGCCGGGAGCAGGGACCCCAGGCGTTCCTCGTGCGGGGGAGCTGGTTCCCGAAGGCGACCGACGCGGACGCGGTGAAGGCGGGCCGCAAGATGCTCGAGGACGCCATCAAGTACCGCACCGAGAAGTACGGCTACTTCGAGGGCTTCGGCAGCCCGAAGGGGAACCCCCACCCGCCGAAGCACTACGCGAAGTCGACGAGCTTCATGGGCATGAGCGCCCAGGTGCACGAGAAGATCGTCGCCCCCTTGAAGTGCGTCGAGGCCGCGCTCAAGGCGAGCGGCGCCGGCGACGAGTACAAGCCGCGCGCGATGGGCGGCATGCGCTTCCACAACACGTACAAGGGCGTCGAGGTCTCGAACCACGTCTACGGCATCGCGATCGACATCGAGCCAGACAAGAACACGTGCTGCGGCTGCGTGAAGCCGTGGAACGAGCATCCGCTCTGCAAGAAGAAGGTGAAGAGCGTCTTCGAGCGCATGGCGATGCCCAAGTCGTGGGTCGACACGTTCGAGCGGTTCGGCTTCTACTGGCTCGGCCACGACGTGCTGGCCGACACGATGCACTTCGAGTTCCTGGGCGATCCCGACAAGGTCGTCGAGTCTCCGTGAAGCGTCACCGCGGCGGGCAACCGTCGTCGGCGAGGCACGTGACGCGGAAGAGGCCCACCTTCCCGAGGAGCGTCCCCGGCATCGCGCCCGGATCCGCGCCGGGCTCGTCGAAGCGCACGTAGAGCGTCGCGCCGCGCGCGCGGAAGGCCGCAACGTCGAGCGGATCGGTCCCCGTCACGACCGGGAAGCCGTTCCGGAGCGCGGCGTAGAACGGGAGCAGGTTCGGCGAGGACGGCGACCAGCCCGGGGCGACGACGACGCGCTCGTCGATCCGCGAGTGACGGTCGACGAGCGCGCGGAGCTCCTTCACCTCCAGAGCCCACGTCTCCCGTCGGTCCGCCGCGACGTAGTACCGGAAGTACTGCGCTTGGTCGCGGATCGCCCACGCACCGCTGCCGAGGATCGTCCCGACGAGCACGAAGCCCAGCGGCTCCGGGATCCTCCGCGGCCGGACGAGCGGCGCGAGCGCGAAGACCGCCACCACGGCGACGAGCATTCGGGCGAGGCCGAGGTCGTCGCCCCACATGTTGCGGTTCTTCTCGAGCCCGAGCGCCGCGACGTCGATCGTGTTGGACCACCGCCAGCTCCGCACCAGGAACGCGCTCGCTGGAAGAAGAAGCGCGGTGAGGAGCCCGGCCTGGAAGAGCGGCAGGGACTTCCGTCCGGGCGTGCCGAGGACGCGGAGCATGGCGCCGACGCCGAGCGCGACGAAGAACGCGAGCGGCATCGGGGCGAGCGTGAAGTAGTAGGCGTTCGAGTGGAGCCGGTCCCCGACCGCGAGGAGCTCCGCCATGTACGAGGCGATCCAGACGAGCATCGGCACCGCCCAGCGGCGGAGCGTCGCGTTCGAGAGCGCCCGGAAGAGCCCCGCGACGAGCGCCGGCGCGAGCCACGTCGCGCTCGCGTAGCTCGGCACGAAGAACAAGAACGCCTCCCGCGCGTACTTGAGCGTCACGACGTTCCTCAGCATCTCCTTCCAGTCGTGCTCGATCGCGATGAAGAAGGCGCCGTCCATCTCCGTCGCCTGGAGGTGGTGGCTCCACCGGTCCCACGCCACGTAGGGGAGGAGGCCCAACGCGATCCCGCCCCCGACGACCGCCGAGCGCCGGAGCGCCGCCTTCCATGCCCCTCCCCGGAGGGGGCCCCACCCGGCGAACGCGACGATCCCGGGCAGGACGCCGAGGGCGAGGGGCTTCACGAGCACGGCCAGCGAGGCGAGGACCACCGTGAGCCCCGCCTGGCGGAGCGAGCTCCCCTCCCCGCGCGCGTAGCGCGACGCGAACCACGCCGCGCCCGTCGCGAGCCCGGCGCACGTCGCCTCCGGCTGCATCTGCCGGAACTCCACCGCCACGGACGGCGCGAGCGCGAGCGCGAGGAGGAGCCCGGCCTTCTCCTCCCAACCGGGATCCCCCTTCGCCGCAGACGCCCCGCCCTCGCGCATCGCGCGTCCGAGCCAACGCCACAGGACGACCGTGGTGACGACGAGCCCTGCGAAGGACAGGAGCCGCGGCCCGACGAGGCTGTCGCCCGACATACGCATGAGCACGCTCGAGACGAGCGGGTAGAGCGGCGGCTCCATCGGCACGATGTTCGACTTCGCGTGGAAGACGAACATGCGCGGGTGGAGGAGCGCGTCGAGCCCGAGCGACCCGTGCGCGTAGTTCCATGCGACCCCGTAGGTGAAGGTCTCGCGCCACTGGTGGCCCTCCCCCCAGTGGACGTCGAGGGGGAGGGAGAGGAGCTGGAGGACCGCGGTCCGCGCCGCGAGGAGCGCGCCGAGACCGAGCGCCACGCCCGTGCTTCGGCGGCCCTCGAGCTGCCGGAGGACGGATCGGATTCGGGGCCGTGCCTTGCGCGTCACGGGTTCCGAACTATAACGGGCCGTCCTCATGCCCGCGCCTCATGAATTTTCCATCCCCGTGACCGACCTCGACGCAGGCGGGAAGGGCTTCTCGTTCGAGGTCCGCCCCGCGTGGACCCGCGGAGCCCTCGAAGATCACGAGGCAAAGCCGTCCGAGAAGACGGGAAAGCTCGAGGTCCGCGCCTCCAAGAGCGGGAGCGACGTGGTCGTGCACGGGACGCTCGACGCCGAGCTCGTCGTCCCCTGCGCGCGTTGCCTCGAGCCCTTCGCCCTGCCGCTCCACGCGGACCTCTCCGTCCTCTACGTCCCGGCGGCCGCCATGCGCGGCACGGGCGAGGACGAGGACTACGAGTTCTCGCCGGAGGAAGCCGACACCCTGCCCTACGACGGGGACACCGTGGCGCTCGACGACCTCGTCCGGGACGAGCTCTTGCTCGAAGTCCCGATGATCCCCTTGTGCTCCGAGTCCTGCCACGGTATCTCCCCGCCCCCCGAAGCGGTCCCCGCGGAGGAGGGCGAGAAACCGGTCGATCCGCGTCTCGCCCCGCTCCTCCGCTTCGGCGCCAAGAAACCTCAGTCCTGAATCAACAGGAAGAAGCCCACGTAAGGAGTCCGCCGTGGCTGTCCCGAAGCGACGAACGAGCCGATCGAAGCGCAACATGCGCCGCGCGAACCATGACAAGGTCACGCCGGTGCAGCTCATCGCGTGCGCCAACTGCGGCGAGCCCGTGGTCCCGCACCGCGCCTGTGGATCCTGCGGCCACTACAAGGGCCGCGAAGTGAAGCCGGCGAAGGCCAAGGCCTGAGCCGACGGCGGTAGGACGCCACGCACGCCGGTCCCCACGAAGAGGTGGACCGGGGCGCGGGCGTGTATACTCGTCCCTCGATGGAGAGGATTCGTTGGCCCGCGCTGGTCGCTGCGGCGGCGCTCCTTGCGCCGACGGCGGCTGCCTGTAGCAAGACGGCCGGTATCGAGGACGTGTTCACCGCGCTGGACGGCGACGGCATGAGGCGGCGCGGGCGCTTCACGACCGACAGCAAGGCCGTCCACTGCATCATCGAGTTCTCCGCGTCGCGCCCGGGCGCGACGCTCGAAGTGCTCATCCGGCAGATCGCGCTCCCGAACGGCGAGCCGACGAATCGCGTGCTCGTGAGCGTCGAGCAGATGCCGCCGCGCGCGAACCGCCTCCAGGCCACCGGCGTCCAGTTCCGGGGCACCGACGAGACGACGGGCGAGCCCGCGGGCGACGAGGAGCCGATCCCGGCCGGCACGTACCGGTGCGAGGCCCGACTCGACGGCGAGCTCGGCGGGCTCGCCGAGTTCCGCGTGGACTTCGCGGACTGCCCTCCGGCGCTCATCCCCGACAACACGCGCTGCGGCGGGTTCTACGATCCGAACAAGCGCTGCAAGAAGTACGGCGTGACGTCGACGGCGGCCGTCGACCGCCTCTGCACCTGCACGAGCGGCACCTGGATCTGCGACAAGTGACGGTCTCCCCTTCCCGCCTCCGCCTCGTCCGGCGCGTGCTCGAGCTCGCGGCGGCGCCGCTCGCGGTCCTCACCGTGGCCCTGCCGGCGTGCTTCGACGAGTCGAACTACCAGGGCGGCGGACGCCGCGACATCGGCGGACAGCTCGTCCCGGTCGACGGTGGCGGCGAGGATCTCGACGCCGGGCTGGACGAGGACGTCGTCGTCGTGGCGCCCGACGCGTCCGCCGACGCGGGGCCCATCGTCGACGTCGGCGACGCGGGCTGAGCGACCGCAGGGAGCGAACCGGGCCTCGCTGCTTGGAACGCGGGCCGAGCTGCGCTAGAGGGCGCGGCCATGCAGCTCGCGTGGCTCTTTCCTGGCCAGGGGTCCCAGGCCGTCGGCATGGGCAAGGACCTGCTGGAGGCCTCTGCCGCCGCCCGTGACGTGTTCGCACGTGCGGACGAAGCGCTCGGTGAGCCGATCTCGAAGACGATCCTCGAGGGCCCGGAGGCGGCCCTCACCCTCACGGCGAACGCGCAGCCGGCGATCGTGACGATGAGCACGGCGGTCCTCGCCGCGATGCGGGAGAGGCACCCGGACCTACCCATCCCCCGCTTCGCGGCCGGCCACTCGCTCGGAGAGTACTCCGCGCTCGTCGCGACGGGCGCCCTCGCCTTCGAGGACGCGCTGCGCATCGTCCGCACGCGTGGACGCGCGATGCAGGACGCGGTGCCGCCCGGCGAGGGGGCGATGGCGGCGATCATGGGCGTCGAGATCCCGGTGCTCGAGCAGATCTGCCGCGAGGTGGGAGGCGATAAGGACGGAAGCGGCGAGGCCTACGGCGTCGTCTCGTGCGCGAACTTCAACGCGCCGGGCCAGATCGTCATCGCCGGCACGGCGAAGGCCGTGCTCCGCGCGAGCGAGCGCGCGAACGACGTGAAGGGCAAGGCGATCCCGCTCAAGGTCAGCGCTCCCTTCCACTGCGCGCTGATGGCGCCTGCGGCGAAGGTCGTCGGCGAGGAGCTCGAGAAGGTGACCGTGTCGTCCTTCGCCTTCCCCGTCGTCGCGAACGTCGATGCGCGCCCGAACCAGGACCCCGCACGGGTGAAGGACCTCCTCGTCCGTCAGGTCGACGGCGCCGTGCGCTGGGAGCAGGCGATCCGCATGATGCACATGGAAGGCATCACGCACGCGATCGAGATCGGCCCGGGCAAGGTGCTCGCCGGGCTCGGCAAGCGCATCGCGAAGGAGCTGAAGATCTTCAGCGTCGGCGACGTCGCCTCGTTGGCGCAGGTAGGCAGCTTCCTGGCCGAGAACCTCGCGACGACGGGCAACACGATCCCGCCGGAGCAGTTGCGTGGAAGCTACGTTCCTCCCAGCGAGTGAGACCAGGAGATCAAAGATGTTCCAGCTCAACGGAAAGGTCGCGCTCGTCACCGGAGGGTCGCGCGGAATCGGGCGCGCGTGCTGCGAGGCGCTCGCCGAGCACGGCGCCACCGTCGTCGTGAACTACGTCAAGGGGGAGGCGGCCGCGCGCGAGGTCGCTGACGCGATCGTCGCGAAGGGCGGCAAGGCCGAGATCCTCGGCTTCGACGTCGCGGACCCGAAGGCCTGCGAGGCGGCCATCGAGGACGTCGTGAAGCGTCACGGCAAGCTCGACGTGCTCGTCGCGAACGCCGGGATCTCCATCGACGGCCTCCTGCTCCGCCTGAAAGACGAGGACCTCGACCGGCTCTTCGCCGTCAACGTGAAGGGCGCTCTCGCGTGCGCCCGGGCCTCGACGAAGGCCATGATGAAGGCGAAGACGGGCAGGGTGATCTTCCTCTCCAGCGTCGTCGGCGAGATGGGGAACGTCGGTCAGACCGCCTACGCGGCGACCAAGGCGGCCGTCATCGGCGCCGCCAAGTCGATCGCCCGGGAGTTCGCCTCCCGGAACATCACCGTCAACGCCATCGCCCCCGGCTTCATCGACACGGACATGACGTCGCACATGAACGACGCCATGAAAGAGCACCTCGTGAAGATCGTGCCGCTCGGCCGGACTGGCACCGCCCGGGAGGTCGCGGCCGCCTGCGTGTACCTGGCGAGCGACGAAGCCGCCTACGTGACGGGCCAGGTCCTTCGCGTCAACGGGGGCATGTACGTGTGATCACGGGGGGCTGTCCAGGCCCCTGACCCCCTGCGTCACGCCGTTTGCGTTGCGCACGAGGTCCCGTCTGTGTAGAAAGCGCTCCTCCTTCACGCTCACGCTCACGAGAGGATACGAGGCAATCAGAATGGCTCAGGACATCGGCAGCGAGGTCAAGCGCATCATCAAGGAGCAGCTCGACGTCGAGGAGAAGGACATCAAGCCCGAGTCGACCTTCATCGAAGACCTCGGCGCGGACTCCCTCGGCCTGGTGGAGCTCGTCCTCGCGTTCGAGGAGGCCTTCGAGATCGACATCCCGGACGAGGACACGGAGAAGATCCGCACCGTCCAGGACGCCGTCGACTACATCGAGAAGCACGCGAAGAAGTGAGCCGCTGACGCGCGGCTCGACCCGGTGGGCGCACCCCTCGTCTCGTCGAGGGGGCGCAGCCGGCGAGACTTCGACCTGAAATCCCACGCGGGAGTGCTAGGACCTTCATCCATGGAGCGCGTCGTCATCACCGGCATCGGCCTGGTCACTCCGGTCGGCATCGGCTTGCGGGAGTCGTGGGAGGCCTTGCTCGCAGGGAAGAGCGGCGTCGGTCCGATCTCCCTCTTCGACTGCTCGGCCTTCCGCGTGCGCATCGCCGCCGAGGTGAAGAGCTGGGACGGCACGCGCTTCATCGAGAAGAAGAAGCTCAAGGAGATGGATCGCTTCACGGAGTTCGCGCTCGGCGCGGCCCAGATGGCGATCCAGGACTCCAAGCTGGAGCTCACCGACGAAGAGCGTGACGAGGCGGGCTGCTTCATCGGCGTCGGTCTCGGCGGCCTCTTCACGCTCGAGAAGACGAAGCAGACCCTGATGGAGAAGGGTCCGCAGAAGATCAGCCCGTACTCGATCCCCGGCATCATCGCGAACCTCGCCGCCGGACAGGTCTCGATGGCGCACGGGCTGCGCGGCCCGAGCTACTGCACCACGAGCGCGTGCTCGAGCGGCGCCCACGCCCTCGGCGAGGCCTTCGAGTGGATCCGCCGCGGGCGGGCGCAGGTCATGGTCGCCGGCGGCGCCGAGGCGACGATCACCCCGGTCGGCATCGGCGGCTTCGAGGCGATGTACGCCCTCTCGAAGCGCAACGAGGAGCCCGAGCGCGCGAGCCGCCCGTTCGACAAGGGCCGTGACGGCTTCGTTTCGGGCGAGGGTTCCGGCGTGCTCGTCCTCGAGACGCTGTCGCGCGCCAAGAAGCGCGGCGCGAAGATCTACGCCGAGCTCGTGGGCTACGGCGCGTCGAGCGACGCGAACCACCTGACCCAGCCTGCCCCCCACGGCGAAGGCGCGCAGCGCTCGATGAAGATGGCGCTCCGCGATGCGGGCGTCGCGCCGGACCAGGTCGACTACATCAACGCGCACGGCACCTCGACGCCCGTGGGCGACATCGCCGAGTCGCAGGCCGTCGCCGCCGTCTTCGGGGCCCACGCCACCGACAAGAAGCTCTGGGTGAGCTCGACGAAGTCGATGATGGGCCACCTCCTCGGCGCGGCCGGCGCCGTCGAGAGCGCCATCTGCGCGCTCGCGATCGCAGAGGGGAAGATCCCGCCGACGATCAACCTCGACGACCAGGACCCTTCGTGTTCGCTCGACTACGTCGCGAACACCGGACGCGAGCGCCGCGTGACGTACGCGCTCAACAACTCGTTCGGCTTCGGCGGGACGAACGCGTCGCTCCTCTTCGCGCGACACGAAGGCTGAACGTGAAGATCGTCTTCGGGGCGGATCACGGCGGCTACCGCTTGAAGGCGGAGCTCGTCTCGCTGGTTCGAGGCGCTGGCCACGAGGTGGAAGACCTCGGCACGAGCACGGGCGAGAGCACCGACTACCCCGACTACGCCCACCAGGTGGCGTCGAGGGTCGCCGCCGGCGCGTTCGACCGTGGCATCCTCGTGTGCGGGAGCGGCGTGGGAATGAGCATCGCCGCGAACCGTCACGGAGGCGTCCGGGCGGTCGTGTGCTCGGACGTGTACACCGCCCGCATGAGCCGCTCCCACAACGACGCGAACGTCCTCTGCCTCGGCGAGCGCGTCGTCGGGACCGGCCTCGCCGCCGAGATCGTCACGGCGTGGCTCGGCGAGGAGCCCGAGGCGAACGAGCGCCACGCGCGACGCCGGGCGAAGATCGAGATCTCGTCGCCGTGAAGTGTCCCTTCTGCCAGCACCTCGAGAGCAAGGTGACCGACTCCCGCGTCGGCGCCGCCGGCGACGTCACGCGACGTCGCCGCGAGTGCGAGGCGTGCGGGCGCCGCTTCACGACGTACGAGCGGGTCGAGGAGGTGCTGCCGCTCCTCGTGAAGAAGGACGGGAGGCGGGAGGCCTTCGATCGGCAGAAGGTGCTCGGCGGGCTCCGGCGCGCATGTGACAAGCGAGCGGTGCCGCTCGCGCGCCTCGAGCAGATCGTCGACGTCATCGAGCGCGAGCTCATCGACTCCGCGGAGAAGGAGGTCAGCTCCGAGAAGGTCGGCGAGCGCCTGATGGCCCACCTCCGCGAGCTCGATCCCGTCGCCTACGTGCGCTTCGCGAGCGTCTATCGGCAGTTCAAGGACATCGACGAGCTCCGCAGCGAGATCGAGCAGCTCGCGCCACGGAAGGACGAGCTGGAAGCGGGCGTCGTCTCCCCGCTGGTGAAGCCCTCATGACCGAGCGAAAGAGCCGCGCCCCGGGGCCGCCAGGACCGCCGTCGGGTCGCCCGCCGCAGATGCCCTCGCCGGAGGGCGCGACCCCCGAGGACGAGAAGTGGATGGATGTCGCGCTGACCCACGGTCGGGGCGGGCACCCGTCCCCGAACCCCCACGTCGGGGCCGTGGTCGTCGCCGACGGGCAGCTCGTCGCCGCGGCCCATCACGAGCGCGCGGGCACCGAGCACGCCGAGATCCTCGCCATGCGCGCGGCGGGCGGGCGCGCCGCGGGCGCGACGCTTTACGTGACCCTCGAGCCCTGCAACCACTTCGGCCGCACGCCGCCCTGCACGGACGCGGTGCTCGCCTCGAAGGTCGCGCGCGTCGTCATCGGATGTCGGGATCCGAACCCCCACGTCGAGGGCAAGGGCGTCGAGAAGCTCCGTGCCGCGGGCGTGGACGTCGTCGTCGGCGTCCGCGAGGCCGAGGCGCGCGGGCTCATCGCGGCCTGGGGAAAGCACATCACGACGGGCCTGCCGTACGTCTCCCTGAAGCTCGCGCTCTCGCTCGACGGGCGCATCGCGACCCGGAGCGGCGTGTCGAAGTGGGTGACGGGGCCGGACGCGCGCGCGAAGGTGCACGTCCTCCGAAGCAGGCACGACGCGATCGCGGTCGGCATCGGGACGGCCCTCGCCGACGATCCGCGCTTGACCGTGCGTGACGCGCCCGGCGAGAGCCCGACGCGGATCGTCTTCGACACGAAGCTGAGGCTGCCGACGTCGTCGCGCCTCGCGCAGACGGCACGCCAGACGCCGACGGTCGTGCTCTGCGGCTTCGACGCGTCGCCCGGGGCCGAGGAAGAGCTCGCGGGCTTGGGCGTGGAGTGCGTGCGGGGTCCGACGTCGTCGGAGGGCCGCCTCGACGCCGTGGCGGCGCTCCGGCTCCTCGCGCAGCGCGGCTATGTCAGCCTGATGGTCGAAGGCGGCGCCGAGCTCGCCGGGAGCTTCCTCGCCGGGCGCCTCGCGGACGAGCTCCACGCGTTCATCGCCCCGATCCTCCTCGGGCCGCGCGGGCGCGCCGGCGCCGTCGACTGGGCGGGGCCGGACACGCCTCAGCAGGCTCCTCGCATCGCGGCGCCGAGATGGGAGCTGGTGGGCGAAGACGCCTACGCGCACGGTCCCATCGTCTACCCGGACTGAGCGAGGGTCGGACCGGGGGCTGACGCGGCCGCCGGCTCGCGCGCGGTCCGATCCCGTATTAAGCTGCTGGACGTCCCATGATCCGCACCATCCTCCACTACCCCGACAAGCGCCTGCGCGAGCGCGGCAAGAAGGTCGAGGCGGTCACCCCCGAGATCCGTGCCCTGATCGACGACATGGCCGAGACGATGTACGCCGCGCCGGGAGTCGGGCTCGCGGCGACGCAGATCGGCGAGGCGATCCAGCTCTTCGTCATCGACATCGCCGATTCGGACGAGCCGAGCGATCTCCGCGTGTTCATCAACCCCGAGATCGTCGAGTCGCAGGGCGAGATCGTCTGGCAGGAGGGCTGCCTGAGCTTCCCGGGCATCCAGGAGGACATCGACCGCGCCGCGAAGGTCCGCGTCCGCGCCCTCGATCGCGACGGCAAGCCGTTCGAGCTCGAGGCCGAAGGCCTCCTCGCGGTGGCCATCCAGCACGAGTACGACCACCTCCAGGGCCTCCTGATGATCGATCACATGGGGCCGCTCAAGAAGCGCCTCACCCACCGCAAGATGCTCAAGCGCGAAGAACAAGCCTCCACCTGAGCGAGGAGCGCGTCGCAGCGAGGCGACGAAGGCAGCGCGCCGGTATCGGGCGCGGATGCCCCCGTCGACCCCCGTCTACCGGGTGGGGCGCTTGAAGAGCTGAGGGTCCAGCTTGACGCCGCGGGCGGCGAGGTCGCCGGCGAGGCGGGGGACGACGCCGGTGGGGCCGTGGGTGCCGTCGCCGGAGTTGGGATCGGGCGTGAAGACGAAGACGTCGCGGGCGACGACCCCCTTCGCGTCTGCGCCGCCGAGCTCGGCGATGCGCATGACGCGCAGGCGCCCGTCCGCCGACGCCGTGACCTCCACGGCGACGTCGAAGGCTTCGCCGACGACCTCGCGCATCGCCTCGATGGAGAGCCCCGGTCGATAGAGGACGAGCTGCGAGGAGAGCCGCGAGAGCCCCTGACGGAGCGAGGGGGCCGGGAGCACGGCGAGGACGCCGCTCTCCCCTTCCGCCATCGCATCCATCGTCGCCGCGGCGACCCCGCCGACGAGGTGCCCGACGAGGAGCCGATCGGCGCGGAGCTTGGCGGCCGCCCGCACGCACTCCTCGCCGAGCCGTCGTGTATCCGGGACCGCGAGCGCCACGGTGTGGGCCTGGGGCACCGCGACCTCGTCGACGTCATGGACGAGCGTGACACGCTCACCGGACGGGATCGACGCCGCGAGGGCGGCGAGGACCGGCAGCGCCGCCGGACCCACGACGAGGACGTTGGAGCGCGCCGTCACGGTCGCCTCGAGGAACTGCGCCATCGGACGCGAGAGCGCTCCTGCGCGCACGAGCTCCTCGAAGCTCGACTCCACGCGGCGCCGCTTGCGGATGGACACGACGTGGTTCGCCGACGCGGGCGGCGCGATGCCGACCATCGACGCCCGCGGGAGGCGACGCTCGACGACGAGCTCACCTGGCTTCCACGGCTCACCGCTCTGCGCGGCGAGACGCGCGAGGACCCGTGCCAGCGCCTCCTCGCTGCTGAAGGCGATCGGCGCGGCCGAGATGATCCCGCCGCGCATCGTGAAGACGTGGTCGAAGCGGACGCAGTTGATCTCGGTCACCTCCTCGTCCTCGAGGAGCGGGCCGAGGACACCGAGGCCGACGAGCTCGCGGTGCGCGTCGCGGACCACGCCGTCGAGGTCGACGTCGGGTGAGACGTCGCCCTCGTCGCGCATCAAGGCCGCCTGCTCGCGCGCCACCCGGTCCACTTGTTGTGCGAAGGCGTCGGGCACGAGTGGACTCTGACGTAGCGGCGAGAGGTCGAGCGCGTCGCCGATGCGGTCGATGAGCGCCATCAGCGCCAGGCGACGGCCCGCCTGCGCGTGCGTCTCCTTCGGAGGGACGCGCGGTGGCGGGGCCGTCGGCCGCGCCGGCGGCACCGAGAGCGGGCCCTGCGAGGAGAGCGATGCGACCGG